>NZ_JAPSET010000030.1:0-84190 GCF_026847585.1 Phreatobacter sp. AB_2022a | reverse complement strand
GGAAGCGGCCGCAGCCGGCGCCTGGCGATGCAGTGCGGCCGGGCCGTTCGGCGGCAGGAGATTGAGCGGGCGGTCGGATGCCGTCGCCTGGCCGCCGCGGAGGCCAAGTCCCTGCTGCGCCAGCGCCGCTGAGCCGGTCCCGAGCGAAAGGCCGAGGGTCACGGCGACGACATGGCTGCGAAACAGGGCTGGCGTCATGATGTGTCGGGCGCTCTTGAGGCTTACGACCGCACCGGACGCAAGGAGCCGGGCGCGATCATGGGCTTGGGAAGCGCCGACCAGCGGCGCGCGACGGAGCGGTCAAATCGACCGAAGGTCAAACCGATCCTGTCGCTCGTGTCGCAACCGATTGTGGCAACTTCTGGGCAGCTGCGTCAGCAGCGCCGCAAGGGCGCTGCAAGCCGTTGAAAGCGCGAGAGAAAATAGACCCGCCACGCGGCCTTACTGGGCCGCGTCGCGAACCTGGATGCCCTTCGACTTCATCAGTTCGAGCAGTTCGCCCGACTGGAACATCTCGCGGGTGATGTCGCAGCCGCCAATGAACTCGTTCTTGACGTAGAGCTGCGGAATGGTCGGCCAGTTGGAATAGTCCTTGATGCCCTGACGGATCTCGTCGGAATCCAGGACGTTCACGCCTTTGAACGGCACGCCGAGATAGTCGAGGATCTGCACGACCTGGCCGGAAAAGCCGCACATGGGAAATTGCGGCGTTCCCTTCATGAACAGCACGACGTCACTCGAAGCGATTTCCGCCTCGATCTTGGCATGGGCGGGATTGGTCTGCGTCTCGGTGCTCATGTCTCTCTCTCGCTTCGCGTGAGGCTGATGCGAATCAATTGGGGGCGCCGGTCGTCAGCGCAAGGGCATGCAAGGTCCCACCCATCTTGCCCTTGAGGGCCGCATAGACGATCTGGTGCTGCTGCACGCGCGACTTGCCGCGGAAGCTCTCGGAGATCACCGTGGCGGCGTAATGATCGCCGTCGCCGGCGAGATCCCTGATCTCGACGGAGGCGTCAGGCAGCGCCTCCTTGATCATCTGCTCGATATCGGCCGCCGCCATCGGCATCGCACGTCCCCTCAAACCTCAGGCCGACTGGCCCATATAGGCGGGCAGCCACGACTCGAAGCTGCCGGTCAAATCCTCGAGCAATATGGGAGCCTCGCCGGGGAGGGTCAACGCGCCGCCGCCCGTGCGGCCAAGCCGCGTCAGCATGACACCTGCGCCGGCGGCGCGGGCCGCGAGCTTGTCGATGTCGGCGGCCTTCACCGTCAGGACGTAGCGGGCCTGATCCTCGCCGAACCAGAAGGCGTGGGCGGGCACTCCGTTCGGCACCGTGTCGACGGTGATACCGGTCTTGCCTGCCATGGCCATTTCGGCGAGGGCCACGGCGAGACCGCCGTCGGAGACGTCGTGACAGGCGGTCAGCAGGCCTTCGGCGGCCAGGGCGCGCACGAATTCGCCGTGGCGGCGCTCCTGCTTGAGGTCGACCGGCGGCGGCGCCCCCTCCTCCCGGCCGAGGATCTCGCGCAGATAGACCGACTGGCCGAGCCAGCCCTGGGTCTTGCCCAGCACGAAGACCTCGTCGCCTTCGGCCCGTGGCGCGATCGTGACGCTCTTCTTGAAGTCGTCGATGACGCCGACCGCGCCGATCGTCGGGGTCGGCAGGATCGCCCGGCCGAAGGTCTCGTTGTAGAGCGAGACATTGCCCGACACGACCGGGAAGTCGAGCGCCTTGCAGGCCTCGCCGATGCCGCGGATGCAGCCGACGAGCTGGCCCATGATCTCCGGGCGTTCCGGATTGCCGAAATTGAGATTGTCGGTGACCGCCAGCGGCGTGGCACCGACGGCCGAAATGTTGCGATAGGCTTCCGCCACCGCCTGCTTGCCGCCCTCGACCGGATCGGCCTCGCAATAGCGCGGCGTCACGTCCGCGGTCATGGCAAGGCCCTTCGGCCCGTGCTCGACACGCACGACGGCGGCGTCGCCGCCCGGACGCTGCACGGTATTGCCGAGGATGATCGAGTCGTACTGCTCGTAGACCCAGCGCTTGGAGGCGAGGTCCGGCGTGCCGATCAGCTTCAGCAGCGCCGCGCCGGTGCCGACCGGCGGCGTCACGCTGTCCGCCGCGATCACCGGCCGCGAGGCGGTCGGCACGTGCGGCCGATTGTAGAGCGGAGCTTCGTCGCCGAGCTCCTTGATCGGCAGATCGGCCTTCACCTCGCCATTGTGCTTGACGACGAAACGCAACGTATCGGTGGTATGGCCGATGACCGCGAAATCCAGGCCCCATTTGCGGAAGATGGCCTTGGCCTCCTCTTCCTTCTCGGGTTTGAGCACCATGAGCATGCGCTCCTGGCTTTCCGACAGCATCATCTCGTAGGCCGTCATGCCCGGCTCGCGGGTCGGCACGTTTTCGAGGTTGAGCTCGATGCCGAGATCGCCCTTGGCACCCATCTCCACCGCCGAGCAGGTCAGGCCCGCCGCGCCCATGTCCTGGATCGCGTTGACGCAATCCTTGGCCATGATCTCGAGGCAGGCCTCCAGGAGCAGCTTTTCGGCAAAAGGATCGCCGACCTGCACGGTCGGCCGCTTCTCTTCCGCGCCCTCGCCGAACTCGGCCGAGGCCATGGTCGCGCCGTGGATGCCGTCACGGCCGGTCTTGGAGCCGAGATAGACGATCGGCATGCCGACGCCGGTCGCCTTGGCGTAGAAGATGCCGTCGGTGCGGGCGAGGCCGACCGCCATGGCGTTGACCAGGCAGTTGCCGTCATAACGGGTGTGGAAGCCGACCAGGCCGCCGACCGTCGGCACACCGAAGGAATTGCCGTAGCCGCCGACGCCGGCGACGACGCCGGCCACCAGATGACGTGTCTTGGGATGGGCGGGATCGCCGAAACGCAGCGCGTTCAGGGCCGCGATCGGCCGCGCGCCCATGGTGAAGACGTCGCGCAGGATGCCGCCGACGCCAGTCGCCGCCCCCTGATAGGGCTCGATATAGCTCGGATGGTTGTGGCTCTCCATCTTGAACACGGCGGCCAGGCCGTCGCCGATATCGATGACGCCGGCATTCTCGCCCGGTCCCTGGATCACCCAGGGCGCCTTGGTCGGCAGCGTCTTCAGATGCAGGCGGCTCGACTTGTAGGAGCAGTGCTCGTTCCACATGGCCGAGAAGATGCCGAGCTCGGTGAAGGTCGGCTCGCGGCCGATCAGGCCGAGGATGCGCTCGTATTCGTCCGGCTTGAGCCCGTGGCTCGCCACCAGCTCCGGAGTGATCTTCGGTTCCGCCTGAGGTCTGGGTTGGTTCGAGGTCATGCCGTCTTCCACCGCGGGGCCACGCCGATGCCGGCCGCGATTGCCTGGCGAAACGCCCCGAGCCGCGGCCTCTCTCCGGCGATCCGCTTGTGACATTGGCGCGCCCCTGGCACCGGGCGGATGGGCCATGTCGCAAGCGCGCGATCACCGGCAATTGATTGATGCCGAGCAGCGCCTCCATCCGCCAGCCGCAACGGCTTCCGGTGCCGGAAACCGCTCGCCTGCCGAATGTGCGCCGCTCGCGTTGCAAGTAACCGTCGCGGCAAGCTTTCGCAACGGCGAAACATCCGATCCGCGCACCGGCCATGCCGATATCGGCGGCTATCCCCGCCTCAGGCGGCTTCCAGCGCCTGGGCAAGGCTCTCGAACAGCGGACGGCCGTCGGTGGGGCCGACGGCCGGATCCACATGGTTCTCCGGATGCGGCATCATGCCCAGCACCCGACCGTTCTCGGAGACGATGCCGGCAATGGCGTTCATCGCGCCGTTGATATTGGTCTCCGGCGCGACGCGGCCGCTGGCGTCGCAATAGCGGAACAGCACCCGCCCCTCGCCTTCGAGCCGCTTCAGGGTTTCGCCGTCGGCGATGAAATTGCCCTCGCCATGGGCCACCGGCACGCTGATCACCGCGCCCGCATTGTAGCGGCGGGTGAACGGCGTGTCGGACCGCTCGACCTTCAGGTGCACGTTCCGCGCGATGAACTTCAGCGAGGAGTTGCGCATCAGCACGCCCGGCAGCAGCCCGGCTTCGCACAGGATCTGGAAGCCGTTGCACACGCCAAGCACCAGTCCGCCGCGCGCCGCATGGTCGCGCACCGCGTCCATGATCGCGGCGCGGGCGGCGATCGCCCCGCAGCGCAGGTAGTCGCCATAGGAGAAGCCGCCCGGCAGCACCACGAGGTCGGTGCCGGCCGGCAGGGACGTATCGCCATGCCAGACCATGGCGGGCTTCGTCCCGGAGGTCAGCTCCAGCGCATAGGCGATGTCGCGCTCGCGGTTCGATCCGGGGAAAACGACGACGGCGGCTTTCATCGGTGCGGCTCCTTCATCGCGGGACCCCTACCCGACCCACGCCCCCGCGTCAAAGCGTGGGTCACAGCCCCCGGCCGACATCGATGCCGTCGAGGACCTGGTCCCGGTTGCGCCGCGCGAAGGCCCGATCGGTGGAGAAGGACTGGACGGAGATCATCATGTTGCCGGCGAAGGCGAAGCCGCCGACCTGGTAGATGCTGCGCACGCCGCCGTTGCGCCGCCGCTCGATCTCGACGGCGATGCCCGGCCGGCCCTTGAAGGTCGCGACCTCGCTGACCAGGATCCGGTTGACCGCGCCGTCGCCGCGCGCGGCCGCGACCAGCTCGTTCATCTCGTTGCGCCCGGGCATCTGCTCGGTGGCGATGTGCTCGAGCGTCGCGCGGTCCGGCATGGCGCCGCGGGCCGGCGTATAGGACACCGCGACGAAAGCCGGACTGCGGCAGGCCGTGCGCGGGCAGACATGCAGCGTCATGCGCTGCACCGTCCCGTCAGGGCGTTGCACCATGCCGCTGCGCATGGTCCAGCGCTCGGCATCGATCGGCCGTTCGGCAGGGCCGCCACCGGCCGCGAGCAGGTGCGGCCCCGGCCCTGCGCCCGTCTGGACGCAGGCGCCGAGCAAAAGGGCCGTCATTGCGACGAGCAGGGTCGATTTCACGCGGATCTTCCTGATGGGCGCGCGGCCGCCGGCGGGGCGGCGCGGGCGAGTCGCCCAGGAAATAGCACGAAAGCCCTGGTCGGGCTCAATTCACAGAATCTCGATGCGGTAGTTCTCGACCACCGTATTGGCCAGCAGCTTCTCGCAGGCCGCCTTGATCGCGGCTTCCGCGACCGCCTTGTCGGTGCCGCCGAGGTCGAGATCGAAGACCTTGCCCTGGCGGACGCTGTCGATGCCGTCGATGCCGAGGCTCTTGAGCGCGCCTTCGATCGCCTTGCCCTGGGGATCGAGGACGCCGTTCTTCAGCGTGACGGTGACGCGGGCCTTCATCGCTTGGCACTCCATGGACGGCGCGGCGGGACCGGCTCCCTCTAAACCGTCAGCCGCCGGGGATCAATGCGATCCTGCCGCGCCGGCTCCCCGCGGATGGCGTTCTCGCGGTGGACTGCCGCCGCCTCCCGGGCCGTTCATCGCCGCGGCAACGGCCCGCCGATCTCGCCGGCGAGCATGACGATCGGCAGGAACAGCTGCAGATTGGCGCGCGCGATCCGCTCCTGGCCGCTCGTCGAGACGATGCTGTAGCTGCGCATGCCGTCGGACAGGCGCACCGTCGCCATGAATTCGCGCCGGCCCGAGGCATGGTCGATCACCTTGATCACGGTCTGGACCTTGGCGCCGGCGATCTCGCCCTCGCTCGTCTCCAGGATGGCGATGGTGGCGATCTGCCCGCCGCTCGCCTCGATCGTGTCCCGGTCGACCGCCTCGTTCTGGCTGCGGAAGGCCGCAAGGCTCGCCAGGGCGCCGTCGGGCTGCCGGCGGTAGCTGACGGTCGAGCGCTCGCCGCAATTCGCCGTCGCCGCACAGCGATAATAGACGGTGCCGGTCGCCGCTTCGCTACGCTCCCAGCCGGACAGCACAATGGCGGCATGTTGCGCCCGGGCCGGCTGGCCGCCGGACAGCGCCGCCGCCAGCCCGACAACGGCGAGAAGTGCGAGGGCGGCGCGGCGCATCGGTGGCCTCCGGAACGGGCCCCGTGTCGCGCCCTGCCGCATCGACCAGTGCCGGCCGAGCATTTCCGCTTCATGGCGCGCCGCCCGCCGGCGACGAAACATGCCGCGCTACAGATTGGCGTCGGCCGCCGCCTTGACCGCCGTATCGACGGTTCCCGGCCGCTCGCCGACCACGACCACGACCCTGATGCGGTTGCCCTGCGGGCGCGCCAGCACCGCCCCATGGGCGGTGCGCGCCTGCCCCTCCACCCGCCGGATGGTCAGCGTGAAGCCGCTGAAGCCACGATGGCGCAGGCGCACGGCGCTCGCCGCGACGCGCCGCGGCATGCGCCGCGCGGCAATGGCGGCCGGCACGGAACGGTTCGATTCCGCCACCAGCCGCCGGCGGGTCTGGTTGCCGGCAACCAGCATCCTGGCGAGTTCGGAGGGGTTGCGCAGGGTCCGCTGGAGCGCGCGTGCCTCGGCGCCGCGCGCCTCGAACACGGCGACCGCCACCTTGGTCGGACAGCTCGGCAATTCGCACATGCCGACGGCGCGCGGCACGATCGTATCGCGGGTCAGCCACATGCCGACGGGCACGAAGATCCATGGACTGTCGCCACGGTCGGCACCGATTTCCGGCGGCTGCAGCCCCTCCACCGCGACTGGCGCATAGGCGCAGGAGGCCAGCAGCAGCAAGGCGGCTGCCCCGGTCGCCGCCGCCCGCATCGCCTGCCGGAGCGCACCCAATACCATTGCGAGCTCTGCCGCTCCCCGTCCCACCGCCCGGACAATGCAACGGGGACCTGGACGGTCCCCGCTCGTTCTCTCAACCAGGCTGGCCGGCCCCGGTCACTGCACCAGGACCGGGCCCGTGGCGCGCTCGTTCTCGCCCATCACGCCGAGCCGGCGCGCGACTTCGGTATAGGCCTCGATGAGCCCGCCCATATCCTTGCGGAATCGATCCTTGTCCAGCTTGTCGGACGACTTGATGTCCCACAACCGGCAGGAATCGGGCGAGATCTCGTCGGCGACGACGATCCGCATCATGTCGTTTTCCCACAGCCGGCCGCATTCCATCTTGAAGTCGATGAGGCGGATGCCCGCGCCGAGGAACAGGCCGGACAGGAAGTCGTTGACGCGGATCGCCAGCGCGATGATGTCGTCGATCTCCTGGGGCGTCGCCCAGCCGAAGGCGGTGATGTGCTCTTCCGACACCAACGGATCGTTGAGCGCGTCGTTCTTGTAGTAGAATTCGATGATCGAGCGCGGCAGCTGGGTGCCCTCCTCGATGCCGAGGCGGGTCGACAGCGAGCCGGCGGCGACGTTGCGCACCACCACTTCGAGCGGGATGATCTCGACCTCGCGGATCAACTGCTCGCGCATGTTGAGCCGGCGGATGAAATGGGTGGGAACGCCGATATCGTTCAGTTTGAGAAAGATATATTCCGAGATACGGTTGTTGAGCACGCCCTTGCCGTCGATCACCTCATGCTTCTTGGCGTTGAAGGCGGTGGCGTCATCCTTGAAGTGCTGGATCAGTGTTCCGGGTTCGGGCCCTTCGTACAAGACCTTAGCCTTGCCTTCATAGATGCGGCGGCGGCGGCTCATGGGGATATACCGTGGCTTGAGGAAGTCCATCTCTCTCCGGGGCTCCGGGCTGCCGGTTTCCCGCAGCGGGACGGGCGAGCGCGGGGTTGCGATCGCTAGGAATCGATAGCTGCAGGCACACTTGCCCGCCAATCTCTCCTATCCGATCGTGCGGCGCAGCACAACGACGCCACCGGCTCGGATTTCCGCTCCTGCGACGCCTTTGCTCTCGCCAAAGTGGGGAGCGCGCGCCTATATGCAAGCCCGTCGGGTTCGTCCCCGCTCCCATTACCCATGTCCAGCCAAGAGACCCCTGCGCCATGAGCACATTCGATAAACGCGAGGATGAGTTCGAAAAGCGGTTCGCCCACGACGAGGAGCTGCGCTTCAAGGCGACCGCCCGGCGCAACAAGCTGCTCGGCCTCTGGGCCGCGGAAAAGCTCGGCAAGACCGGTGCCGATGCGGAAGCCTATGCCAAGGAGGTCGTCAATGCGGACTTCGAGGAGGCCGGCGACCATGACGTTCTGCGCAAGGTCAAGGCCGACTTCGACAAGGCCGGCGTCAACCAGTCCGAGCACCAGATCCGCCGGACCATGGAGGAACTGATGCAGACGGCAGTCGCCCAGATCCGGGCCAGCTGACGCCGCCCATCGATGCTGCGATGGCCGCCGCGCCACATGTGGCGCGGCTTGCCGCCTGCCTCGGTTCTTTCGCCGTTTCATGAGACGGCGGAAGGCTCTGGATCGGTGCCTTGACGCGTTTTCTCGACGCGGACCGAGCCCACCGCGCCCGAAGCCGCCATAGCGTCAGATCGACAGGCGCATGCGCGTGATCATGTCGGCAATGCCGCGGAAGGCACCGCCGATGCCGGCCGCATCCCGCACGGAAAAGTAGTACTGCAGCGGCGATCCCGCCGGCGGCTGCGTCGCACAGGCCTTGAGGAGCGTCTCGTTGCCGTCGATCACCCGCACGGTGAACAGGGTGATGCCCTCGTTCTTCACCGCCGTGCAGGCCAGGCGCGTCCGTGCGTCGATCGAAGTGGACGACTGGCCGAACCTGTTCTCGGTATTGTCGCCGTCGGTCAGCAGCACCATGAAGCGCTGCGTCTCCTCGTTCGGGTCGACATTCGTCTCGGTGAACGGGTTGCGCGAGGTGAGCGTCGCAAGGCCGAGCTGGGTGCCGATCGTGATGTTGGTATTGCCCGAGGGCTGCATCAGCGTCACCACCTGGCGCACGGCGTCGAAATCGGCGGTCAGCGGGATCATCTGCGCGAGCGCCGCATTGGCGCAGCGGGCGGCGCGGTAGCGCGTCGCATCGGTGGTCGGCACCGCATCATTGGTATCGTTCGGCTGGTCGCGATCGGTGAGGCAGCCCGTCCAGGAATAGGAATCCGTCGACATCTTGGAGGGGAGATCGTTGGTGTCGAAACGGATCCAGTTCGAATTGCGGAAGGCTCTGCCGACCGTGCCGGTGCCGATATTGACCATCGTGTCGAACGGCACGACGGAAATGCGCACCTGGTTCGGGGTCAGCCGAATCGCCTCCATGTCGGTCAGGAACTGGCGGACGGCCTTCTTCAGCTCGGTCATCTTGCCGCTCGACGCCATCGAGCCGGTATTGTCGAGCACCAGGGCCACTTCGATGTTCGGCGTGTTCCAGCGCGCCTGCGAGGTGACGTCGACCTCCATCTGCTTGATGCCGATGACGTTCCAGAGCGCGGTCTCCATGCTGGAATCGACGTCGACCTTCAGGCTGTTACCCACCTTGGTGACGCGGATGGTACCGATCGAAATGCCGTTCTCGCCTTCCATGTTGGCGCGGATGGCCCGGGCCACGGCGTCGGAGATCTGTGCGTCGGTCATGCGCCCGGCATTGCGGGCCGCCGACAGCGTCGCGGCGTCGACCGCCGCCTGCAGCTTGGCGCGCGCGGCCGCGGCGCGGCTGTAATCGACCGCCGCGCCGATCAGCGCCATGATCGGAACCAGCGACATGGCGAAGATCATGGCGACATTGCCGCGCCGATCGGCGCGGAAACGGCCAAGGCAGGACAGCGCGGCGGACGGCAGCACGCCTGTCCGCACACGCTGCGCGACAGCGGCGATGCAGGACCTCAAGATGGACATGATGCGAAGCCTCGCAGCCCGATAACCAAAGGGAATGTCTGCGATGAGGTATCGCGGCGGGCCTTTAAGAAGCTCGTAATGCGATCGTCGAAAGATCGCTCAATTCGCTTAAATTTGTCGGGATTGGCGAAAGACGGGCCGGCATGGTTGACAAGACGGCAACGCCGACGGAGAGCCGCGCCGGGGCGTTCCCGCTCCGTCAGCCGGCGGCGAGCCGCTGGGCGAGCCCGTCGAGCGCGGCGGCCGTATCGGCCTCCACCGCCTGCGCCTCCAGCACCAGCACCGTATAGTCGCGCTCCCTGAGCCACCGGCGCTTCTCGGCGCGCCTTGCGGCGGCCTCCTCGCCCTCGCTGAGCGGGGCAAGGTCGAGCACGAGGCGCAGATCGAACGACACGATGTCGACGACATGCGGGCCGATCGGCACGGCACGCCGGAAGCCGCGGCCGGCGAACCGCCGATCCTTCATCATCGCCTCCCACAGAAGGCGCTCGGCTTCGGTCGGGTTGCGCCTCAGGAGCCTTGCAATGCCGCGCACCGGCGCGGTGGCCCCGGTCTTGTCGGCCGCCGCCTGCTCCAGCGCCCGGCGCAGCGCTTCCGGGCCGTCGCCGGTCAGCGTGCCGCCGCGCGCCGGCCCCCGCGCGCCCTCGGCAATCGCGCTGATGGCCCCGTGCAGGGTCGCAAGATCCTGTCGCGAGGGCTGCATGCGCGCGATGATATTGCGCAGGTTGACCACCATGCTGTCGCGCTTCTCCGGCGGCCGGAAGAAGTCGACCCGGTCGAGCTCGCGCTCGAACATGGCATGAAAGGCCGCGAACTGGGCTTTTTCGGCCGGTTCCGAGCGCTCCATCTGCGTGAAGGGCAAGGCCGCGTCATGGGCCTGGGAAAACCACTCGTAGCCCAGCACCAGCACGGCTTGGGCGAGGTTCAGCGAGGAGAAGTCCGGATTGACCGGATAGGTCAGGATGGCGTCGGCGAGCGCCACCTCCTCGGTCAGCAGGCCGTTGCGCTCGCGCCCGAAGACCACGCCGACCTTTTCGCCGGCGGCAATGCGCGGCCGCATGGTCGCCACCGCCTCGCGCGGGCCGACGACCGGCTTGACCTGGCCGTGCATGCGCGCCGTGGCGGCGTGGACGAGGGTCAGGTCGGCGATCGCCTCTTCGAAGGTCGCGAACAGCTCGGCCTCGTCCAGGATGCGGTTCGCGCCCGAGGCCGCCGGATAGGCGCGGCCATTCGGCCAGCCGTCGCGCGGGGCCACCAGCCGCAGCCGGCCGAGGCCGAAATTGGCCATGGCGCGCGCCGTCGTGCCGATATTCTCCGCCATCTGCGGTTCGACGAGAATGACGACGGGGCTGCCCTTTTCGCGGGCAAGGCGGGTGATGTCGATACCGGGCATGGAGCTTCTTTATCAGGCGCGCGGGGCGAGCCTATAGACGGGATTGGCCGTCCTGTCGCGCCTCCTGCGGCGATATCGGCCTGCGCGGCGGCCCCATGCCGCGCGCGGCGCGCGCACAGGGGGCCATGCGGGCCGTAGCCGCCCCCACAAATTCGGGCTATGAGGCAGCCGCCAGTCGCGGGGGCACCGGATCTTCCGAGCGCATGTCCGGATGCACCGCGGCTGAGTCCTCCTCCGCCATGCGCTCACAAGGCCGACCCATGTCGAAGATCAAGGTTACGGGAACTGTCGCCGAACTCGACGGCGACGAGATGACCCGCATCATCTGGGATCTGATCAAGAAGAAGCTCATCCATCCCTATCTGGATGTGAACCTGGAATATTACGACCTGAGCGTCGAGCATCGCGATGCGACCAACGACCAGGTCACCATCGACGCGGCCAATGCGATCAAGAAGCACGGCGTCGGCGTGAAATGCGCCACCATCACGCCCGACGAAGCGCGCGTGAAGGAATTCAACCTGAAGGAAATGTGGAAGTCGCCGAACGGCACGATCCGCAACATCCTCGGCGGCGTCATCTTCCGCGAGCCGATCATCTGCAAGAACGTGCCGCGCCTGGTGCCGGGCTGGACCCAGCCGATCGTCGTTGGCCGTCACGCCTTCGGCGACCAGTACCGCGCCACCGACTTCAAGTTCCCCGGCAAGGGCACGCTGACCATCAAGTTCGTCGGCGAGGACGGCAAGGTGATCGAGAAGGAGGTGTTCAAGTCGCCCGGCGCCGGTGTCGCGCTGGCCATGTACAACCTCGACGAATCGATCAAGGACTTCGCCCGGGCTTCGTTCAACTACGGCCTGCAGCGTAACTTCCCGGTCTATCTGTCGACCAAGAACACCATCCTCAAGCAGTATGACGGGCGCTTCAAGGACATCTTCCAGGAGATCTTCGACGCCGAGTTCAAGGCCGAGTTCGACAAGCGCAAGCTGACCTACGAGCACCGGCTGATCGACGACATGGTGGCGGCCGCGCTGAAGTGGTCCGGCGGCTATGTCTGGGCCTGCAAGAACTATGACGGCGACGTGCAGTCCGACATCGTGGCCCAGGGCTTCGGCTCGCTCGGCCTGATGACCTCGGTGCTGCTGACCCCGGACGGCAAGACCGTCGAGGCCGAGGCCGCCCATGGCACGGTGACCCGCCACTACCGCGAGCACCAGAAGGGCAAGGAGACCTCGACCAACTCGATCGCCTCGATCTTCGCCTGGACCCGCGGCCTCGCCCATCGCGCCAAGCTCGACGACAATGCCGAGCTGAAGCGCTTCTCGGCGGAGCTGGAGAAGGTCTGCGTCGACACCGTCGAGGCCGGCGACATGACCAAGGACCTGGCCCTGCTGGTCGGCGCCGACCAGAAGTGGCTTTCCACCACCGGCTTCCTCGACAAGGTCTCCGACAACCTGTCGAAGGCGATGGGTCAGTGGAACTGAGCGGCGCCTGAAACGCCCCCTCGAAGGCCTTGCGCGGCGTGTCCACGCGGGCCAGATGAGATCCATGCATCGGAGAGCCCGGCCCCATGCCGGGCTCTTCTCGTTCGGGATGGACGAAAGGCAAAGCGATGGACGCGATCGGCGGCGAGGATCCCTATCTCTGGCTGGAAGACATCGACGGCGAGCGGGCCACCGCCTGGGTCGATGCGGAGAGCGGCCGCACGCGGGACGCCTTCGCCGACCCGACCTTCGAGGCCGACAGGGCCGCGGCGCGCGCCATTCTCGACGCCCATGACAAGATCCCCTATGTGGCGCGCCGCGGCGGCCATCTCTACAATCACTGGCAGGACGACCGGCATCCGCGCGGCCTCTGGCGCCGCACCACGCTGGACAGCTTCCGTACATCCGCGCCCGACTGGGAACTGCTGCTCGACATCGACGCGCTCGGCGCAGCCGAGGGCAAGGCCTGGGCCTTCGGCGGCGCGGTCCTGTCGCCGGACCGCAGCCGCGCGCTCGTCCGCCTGTCGCCGAACGGTTCGGATGCGGTCGAGACGCGCGAATTCGACCTTGCCGCCAGACGTTTCGTCGAAGGCGGTTTCGTCATTCCGGAAGCGAAGGGCATGGCGGCCTGGCTCGATGCCGACACGCTGCTCATCTCGGCTGCGCTCGGCGCGGCGAACACGACGCGCGCCGGTTATGGCCGCACCGTCCGGCGCTGGCGGCGGGGGACGCCGATCGACGCGGCCGAAACCGTTTTCGAGGTCGGCGCCGACGACGTCGCCGCCTGGTTCCACGTCCAGCACCGGCCGGGCCGCGAGCACCAGGCCTTCTGGCGGGCGGTCGATTTCACCCGGTCGGAAATCTTCCTCGAACCGCGCGGCAAGGCCCGCGTGAAGCTCGACCTGCCCGAGGAGGTGAACGTCTCGATGGCCGGGCGGCATCTGCTGGTGCAGCCGAAGCAGGACTGGACGGTGGACGGCGCCAGCGTGCCCGCCGGCGCGCTGGCGGTCTTCGGCCTCGACGCCTTCCTCGCCGGCTCGCGCCGGCATGTCCTCCTGTTCCGGCCGACACCGGAGCGCGCCCTCGCCTCCTGGGTCGAGACGCGCCAGGGCATCGTGCTCGACATTCTCGACCGGGTGCGCAGCCGGCTCGTGGTCATGAGCGAGCGGGACGGCGGCTGGACCGAGACCGCGATTCCCGGCCTTGCCGACAATGCCGCCATTTCGGCCGCGGCCTTCGGCGGCGAGGACGATCCGGATCTCGGCACCGACGTTGTGCTCACCACCATGGCCTTCGACCGGCCGCCGACCCTTGCGCTCTGGGACGGCACCGGCGCGCCGGCCGTGCTGAAACAGGCCCCGCCTCGGTTCGACGCCGCGGGCATCGCGGTGAAGCAGATCGAGGCGACCGCCGCCGACGGCACCAGGATCCCCTATTTCCTGGTCGGGCGCGACCTCGATGCCGGGCCGCCCCGGCCGACCCTGCTCACCGGCTATGGCGGCTTCGAGATCCCGGTCACGCCGGCCTATCAGGCGCTCACCGGCAAGCTCTGGCTGGAGCGCGGCCATCTCCTGGCGGTCGCCAATATCCGCGGCGGCGGCGAGTTCGGCGCGGCCTGGCATCAGGCTGCGCGGCGCGCCACCAAACATGTCTCGCACGACGATTTCGCCAGCGTCGCCCGCCACCTCGGTGAAACCGGCGTGACGACGCCGGCCATGCTGGCGGCGCGCGGCGGCAGCAATGGCGGCCTGCTGGTCGGCAACATGCTCACCCGCTATCCGGAACTGTTCGGCGCGATCTGGTGCGAGGTGCCCCTGCTCGACATGGCACGCTATACCAAGCTGCTCGCCGGCCAGAGCTGGATCGCCGAATATGGCGACCCGGACGATCCTGCCGAATGGGCCTTCATCCGGCGTTTCTCGCCCTATCATCTCGTCGAGACCGGCAGGACCTACCCGCCGGCCCTGATCACCACCAACCGCACCGACGACCGCGTCCATCCCGGCCATGCCCGCAAGATGGCGGCCCGGCTGAAGGAGGCCGGCGCACCGGTCTGGCTGCGCGAGACGGTCGCCGGCGGCCATGGCGGCGCGGTCGATTCCGAAACCATCGCCACCACCACCGCGCTCGGCTTCGCCTTCCTGCGCCACACGATCGCGGCCGGCCCCGGCAGCTGATGCCAGCCGGCGGCGCAGGCGCCGGCCGGATCAGCCGGGCGCATCGGTCCGATCACTTTTCGGCAATGGACTGCCGCCTCCGCTCCGGGCATGGGTTCCTCCGCTGAAGGAGGAACTGCCCATGCCCGTCACCATCCGTCCGCTGACGCCGGCCGACCGCGCCCAATGGGAGCCGCTGTGGCGCGGCTATCAGGTGTTCTACAAGACCGACATCGCCCAGGCGACCACCGACGCCACCTGGCAGCGCTTTCACGACGCGAACGAACCGATGCGCGCCTTCGGCGCTTTCGACGGCGAGCGCATGGTCGGCATCGTCCACACCATCCTGCACCGCTCGACCTGGACCATCGGCGACTATTGCTACCTGCAGGACCTGTTCGTCGACCCGACGGTGCGCGGCACCGGCGCCGGCCGGGCGCTGATCGAGGCGGTCTACGACTATGCGCGCGAACAAGGCGCGAGCCGCGTCCACTGGCTGACCCATGAGACCAATACGGTGGCCATGCAGCTCTATGACCGCATCGCCGACAAGTCCGGCTTCATCCAGTATCGCAAGCTGCTCTGAACGGCGAAGGGCGGCCTCCCGGCCGCCCCGCATATCGCGATCACGCCATGCCGTGGTCAGGCCGCGGCGAGCGCCGCCTCGATCGCGGCCAGCGCTTCGTCGGCCTTGGAGCCGTCGGGTCCGCCGGCCTGGGCCATGTCCGGCCGGCCGCCACCCCCCTTGCCGCCGAGCGCCTCGGAACCGCGCTTGACCAGGTCGACGGCGTTGAGCCTGCCGGTCAGGTCGGCGGTGACGCCGACGACGATGCCGGCCTTGCCGTCCTCGGTGACGCCGACGATCGCCACGACGCCCGAGCCGACCTGCGCCTTGCCGGCATCGGCGAGCCCTTTGAGGTCCTTCATCTCGATGCCGCTGACGCTTTTCGCCAGCAGCTTGATGGATCCGATCGTCTTGACCGCATCGCCGCCGCCGGCGCCGCCCATGGCGAGCTTCTTCTTCGCCTCGGAGAGCTCACGCTCCAGGCGCCTGCGGTCCTCGATCAGGGTTTCGAGCCGCGCCTCGGCCTCGCCGACCGGCGTCTTCATCAGCCCGGCAAGCGCCTCCAGCTTCTTCGCCTGACCGGCCAGATGATGGCGCGCGGTCGTGCCGGTCATCGCCTCGAGACGCCGCACGCCGGCTGCGACCGCGCTCTCGCCGACAACCGAGATGAGGCCGATATCGCCCGTGCGCGCCACATGGGTGCCGCCGCAGAGTTCCACCGACCAGCCGGCGGCATTGGACCCCTCCGGCGCGAGGCCCATGGAGACGACGCGCACCTCGTCGCCATATTTCTCGCCGAACAGCGCGCGGGCGCCCGAGGCGACGGCATCGTCCACCGCCATCAGCCGGGTGACGACCGGCGTGTTTTCGAGCAGCACCCGGTTGGCGATGTCCTCGACCTGCGCCAGTTCCTCCGCGCTGATCGGTTTCGGATGGGAGAAGTCGAAGCGCAGCCGGTCGGGCGCGACCAGCGAGCCTTTCTGCGCGACGTGGTCGCCCAGCACCTGGCGGAGCGCTTCGTGCAGCAGATGGGTCGCCGAATGGTTGGCGCGGATCGCCTGGCGGCGCGCGTGATCGACCGTCAGCTCCAGCGCCTGGCCGGCCTTCAGCGTGCCCTGGTCGACCGTCACCGCGTGGATGAACAGGTCGCCGAGCTTCTTCTGGGTGTCGGTGACGCGGGCGGACACGCCCTCGCCCGTCATGGCGCCGCGATCGCCCTGCTGGCCGCCGGATTCGCCGTAGAACGGCGTCTGGTTGAGCACGACGAGGCCGCTTTCGCCGGCCGCGAGGGCCGGCACTTCCGCGCCGTCCTTCAGCACGGCCAGCACCTGGCCTTCCGCGGTCTCGGTATCGTAGCCGAGGAAATCGGTCGGCCCGACCCGGTCCTTGACGCCGAACCAGACGGCATCGGTCGCCGCTTCGCCCGAGCCGGCCCAGGCCGCGCGAGCCTTGGCCTTCTGCTGCTGCATCGCCGCGTCGAAGGCCTCGGTGTCGACGGTGATCCCGCGCGGGCGCAGGGCGTCCTGCGTGAGGTCGAGCGGGAAGCCGTAGGTGTCGTAGAGCGTGAAGGCGGTATCGCCGGAGAACACGGCGCCGTCGCCCAGCGTCCTGGCCTCGCCATCGAGAATGGCAAGGCCCCGCTCCAGCGTCTTGCGGAAGCGGGTTTCCTCAAGCTCCAGCGTCTCGCTGATCAGGCTCTCGGCGCGCACCAGCTCGGGATAGGCCTGGCCCATCTCGCGCACCAGCGTCGGCACCAGCTTGTGCATCAGCGGCTCTTTGGCGCCGAGCAGCGAGGCATGGCGCATCGCCCGGCGCATGATCCGCCGTGCGACATAGCCGCGGCCCTCATTGGACGGCAGCACGCCGTCCGCGATCAGGAACGAGGACGCCCTCAGATGGTCGGCGATCACCCGGTGCGACACCTTGTGCTCGCCGTCGGGCTCGACGCCGGTCGCCACCGCGCTCGCGCCGATCAGCGCCCGCATCAGGTCGATCTCGTAATTGTCGTGCGTGCCCTGCAGCACCGCCGAGATGCGCTCCAGGCCCATGCCGGTATCGATCGAGGGGCGCGGCAGCACGATGCGCCCGCCGCCCGCCTGCTCCTCGTACTGCATGAAGACGAGGTTCCAGATCTCGATGAACCGGTCGCCATCCTGCTCGGCCGAGCCGGGCGGTCCGCCCCAGATCTTGTCGCCGTGGTCGTAGAAGATTTCCGAGCACGGGCCGCAGGGACCGGTATCGCCCATCCGCCAGAAATTGTCGGAGGTCGAAATGCGGATGATCTTCGAATCCGGCAGGCCGGCGATCTTCTTCCAGAGCTGGAAGGCGTCCTCGTCCTCGGAGTAGACGGTGACGAGCAGGCGGTCGACCGGCAGCTCGTATTCACGCGTGATCAGGTTCCAGGCAAGCTCGATCGCCCGGTCCTTGAAATAGTCGCCGAACGAGAAGTTGCCGAGCATCTCGAAGAAGGTGTGGTGGCGCGCGGTATAGCCGACATTGTCGAGGTCGTTGTGCTTGCCGCCGGCGCGCACGCATTTCTGCGCCGTGGTGGCGCGCGAATAGGGCCGTTTCTCGACGCCGGTGAAGACGTTCTTGAACTGGACCATGCCGGAATTGGCGAACATCAGCGTCGGGTCGTTGCGCGGCACGAGCGGCGAACTCTCGACGACCGCATGGTCGTTCTTGGCGAAGAAGTCGAGGAAGGTCTTGCGGATCTGGTTGACGCCGGTCATTGCCCGAACTTAACGGTTGGGACGGAATAGCGCCGTCCGATGTCGCATTGGCGGGTGTTTCTAGAGCATTTATGCCTGATATGGGAACCCGCTTTCACTCATGCCCGTGACGAGCCTGGACGCGCTCTGCCGGCAGGCCTTTCCCGGGAGAGACCGAAAGGTTCCGAAAAGCCGCGGCTGAGGGTGAAAAGCCGCCCTGAAATGACAAAGGCCGGGCGAACCCGGCCTTGATCGTCTCGAATCGCGCCTGACCTTCGATCACACTGGCTCTTCGCCGTCGGCATCCTGCTCGACCTCGCCGAGGATCTTCTCCGCGATCAGTCCGGAATTCTGCCGGATCGCCGCTTCGATCTTGCCGGCCATGTCCGGGTTCTGCTTCAGGAAGGTCTTGGCGTTCTCCCGGCCCTGGCCGAGCCGCTGGCTGTCGTAGGAGAACCAGGCGCCCGACTTCTCGACCACGCCGGCCTTGACGCCGAGGTCGATCAGTTCGCCCATCTTGGACACGCCCTCGCCGTACATGATGTCGAATTCGACCTGCTTGAACGGCGGCGCCAGCTTGTTCTTCACGACCTTGACGCGGGTCTGGTTGCCGACCACCTCGTCGCGCTCCTTGATCGCGCCGACCCGGCGGATGTCGAGGCGCATGGACGCGTAGAACTTCAGCGCATTGCCGCCGGTGGTGACCTCGGGCGAACCGTACATCACGCCGATCTTCATGCGGATCTGGTTGATGAAGATCACCATGGTGTTGGCCTTGGAGATCGAGGCGGTGAGCTTGCGCAGCGCCTGGCTCATCAGGCGGGCCTGCATGCCCGGCTGGTTGTCGCCCATCTCGCCTTCGAGTTCGGCGCGCGGGGTCAGCGCCGCCACCGAATCGACCACCACCACGTCGACCGCCCCGGACCGGACCAGCGTGTCGCAGATTTCCAGCGCCTGCTCGCCGGCATCGGGCTGGGAGATCAGGAGGTCGTCGAGGTTGACGCCGAGCTTGCGGGCATAGACCGGGTCGAGCGCATGTTCGGCGTCGATGAAGGCGCAGGTGCCGCCGCGCCGCTGCGCTTCGGCGATGGTATGCAGCGCCAATGTCGTCTTGCCCGAGGATTCCGGCCCGTAGATCTCGATGACGCGGCCGCGCGGCAGGCCGCCGATGCCGAGCGCAATGTCGAGCCCGAGCGAGCCGGTCGAGATCGCCTCGATCTCGATCGCCTTGTCGCTCTTGCCGAGCCGCATGATCGAACCCTTGCCGAAGGCCCGCTCGATCTGGGACAGGGCGGCGTCGAGCGCTTTGGTCTTATCCATGGAAGAACCTTCAACGAGTCGCAGTGCGGCCTGACTCATGGCGTGTGCTCCTTCGAGCGGCAAGGGGAACGTCGAGAATCTTCAGATGAATCGACCGTACACGGTTTGTTCTTAACAACAAGTTCTTTTTTTGTTCTCTCCGATTTTTTTCGCCTGGCCGGCGCGCGCCGGGACGGCCCTGGCCGTTCCGCCCCGGTTGCCGGCGGCGCGCCGCCGGCTAGGAATGGCCGCGGTCGAGCGCCGCGTCGACCTCGGCCGCCAGCGCGAAGAAGCGCCGCCTGACGTCGGCTGCGAAGGGATTGTCCCGCTCGATGGCGAGAAACACTTCCGGCGCGTCGTAGCGCACCATCTCGACGGCGCGCGCCACCAGGTCGAAGCTCGCCGTCGTCATCCGCGTCGGCAGCGGTTCCATGCGCACCAGCACCTTGGCGATCAGATGGGTCAGCCCCTGCACCATCGCCGCCTCGCGGTCATGGGCTTCGGGGGTCGTGACGATGACCTTGAGCCGGAGTGTCCGGCGCAGGAAGGCGGCGATGCGCAAGGCGCTGCGGCCGCGGATCGGACAGACCGCGATCTTCAGGCCGGCAATGCCGGCACGCGCGCTCTGCGGACCGAACAGCGGGTGGGTGCCGACGATCTCGACATGATCGGGCAGGCTGCGCCGCATGATGTCGGCGGGGCCGACCTTGACCGAGCCGACATCGAGCACCACCGCCCCTGGCTTCAGATGGGGGCCGATCGCTGCGATCACACGGGCCAGCCGATCGACCGGCGTCGCCAGCACGACGATATCGGCGGCCGCGACGGTCGCAAGGCTCGCCAGCGCGATGCCGCCGGGGCCCGTCCCTGCCGCCTCCGGGAAGGCCGGGTCGTAGCCGGTGAGCGGCAGATGCGGCGCCAGATGCCGCACCATCAGCCGCCCGAAGGCGCCGAGCCCGATAAGGCCGACCGACGGCAATGCGCGCGCGGGCGCGCCGCGGTCCGAGGAACGAAGGTGATGGCTGGTGCTGATCATGGCCGGGAATTCCTGCTGCTCCGGAGAGCCGCGCCGGCCTTGCGATATCGGGGATGAGGTCCAACCGCTGGCGGCGCAGCGGTTGAAAGATGACGATACACCCCCCGCTATTGTGGCGGGGCGTAATATAGGCCCGAGAGGGTCAGGATCGTCGTCATGGCCGCCGGTTTAGCCGGTCGGCCGGCGATGTCAAGGCGCCCGCCCCCGATCCCTGTCCCGCGGGTCAGAGCCCGAGCATGAGCTTGGCGAGGATGTCGCGCTGGATCTCGGAGGTGCCGCCGAAGATCGTCCAGGCGCGGCTGTTGAGGTGCTCGGGCACGATCGGCAGCACCTCCTCGGCAACGACGGGCTCTTCGTTGAGGGCATAGAGCGGCCGCATGGGCTCCACGGCCAGGGCATCGAGGCCGATCACGTCGACGCCGAGCCGCGTCACCGCCTGGCGGATCTCACTGATGCGCAGCTTGATCAGCGAGGACACCGCGCCCGGCTGCTCGCCGGCCTGCATGGCCGCGAGCAGGCGCAGCTCGGTCATTTCGAGCGCGTCGATATCGATATCGATACGCGCCGCCTCGCGCGCGATATCCGGATCGTCGATGGCGCGGCCGGTCGTGTCCGACCGGGCCAGAGCCAGCATCTGGTCGAGCCCCTGCCGGAGCTTCGCCGAGGCGATGCCAGAGCCGCGCTCGAACTCCAGGAGGTATTTGCCGTAGCTCCAGCCCTTGCCCTCCTCGCCAACCCGATTGGCGACCGGCACGCGGACATCGTCGAAAAAGACCTGGTTGACCTCGTGGTCGCCGCCGATGGTCAGGATCGGACGGATCGAGATGCCCGGGCTCTTCATGTCGATGAGCAGGAAGCTGATGCCGTCCTGCGGCCGCGCGCCGGCCTCGGTGCGCACCAGCGCGAACATGCGGTTGGCGTGGTGGGCGTGGGTGGTCCAGATCTTGGTGCCATTGACCACATAGGTGTCGCCCTCGCGCACCGCCCGCGTCCTCAGCGAGGCGAGATCCGAACCCGAGCCGGGCTCGGAATAGCCCTGGCACCAATAGTCCTCGCCGGACAGGATGCGCGGCAGGTAGTGGCTCTTCTGCTCGGGCGTGCCGAAGCCGATGATCACCGGCCCGACCATCTTCACGCCCATCGGCGAGATGGCGGGCACGCCGGCGCGCGCGCATTCGGTCTCGAAGATCCAGCGCTGCATCGGCGTCCAGCCGGTGCCGCCATAGTCCCTGGGCCAGCCCGGCGCCACCCAGCCCTTGGCGTTGAGCGCCTTCTGCCAGGGCGCGACGATCTGCGGATCGGAAAAGACCGAGGGCGTCAGCGCCTGCGCCCGGCGGATCTCCGGCGTCAGATGGGCGGCGATGAAGGCGCGGACCTCCGCCTCGAAGGCCTTGTCCTCGGCGGTCAGGTCCAGGCCGCCGGCAGTGCCGCCGCCGAGCCTCAGATGACGGCGGTGATGATGGTTGCTGCTGCCGAACAGCGTCTCGAAGGCCAGCAGCCGCTTGAAATAGGCGCCGATATCGAGCTCTTCGGTCACCCCCATGGCGCCGTGCAGCTGCACCGCCTGCTCGGCGACGAAGCGCGCGCCGACGCCGATCTTGGCCTTGGCGCCACAGGCCGCCCGGGCCCGCTCCGTGGGCGTCGAGGCGGCTTTCAGCGCGGCCCGCAGGGCCATCGAGCGCGCCTCGTCGCAATGCACCGCCATGTCGACCAGCCGGTGCCGGACGACCTGGTTGGCGGCGAGCGGCCGACCGAACTGCTGGCGCACCTTGGTATAGTCCAGCGTCCGGTCGAGCACCGCCTGCATCATGCCAACCGCCTCGGCCGAAAGCGCGGCGAGCGCCCGGTCGACCACCGCCTCGACCGCAGCCAGCGCGTCGCCCTCGCCCGTGCCGAGCCGGGCCGCGGCCGGCAGGCGGACATCGCGAAGGGTGAGGACCGCGGCGCTGCCGCCGCCGAGCCGCGGATGATGGCGCAGCGCAAGGCCCGCTGCATCCGGCTCGACCAGGAACAGCGCGAGCGGACCAGGGGGGCCGCCGCCGGCCACCGTGCGGGCCGAGACGATGAGCAGATCGGCGGCATCGGCATCGAGCACCGCGATCTTCTCGCCATCGAGGCGCCAGCCCTCGCCGAGGCCCTGCGCCGTCGCGGCGACCTCGGCCAGGTCGAAGCGCGCCGCCCTTTCGGAATGGGCGAAGGCAAGGCGCAGCGTGCCCTCCGCGACACGCGGCAGCAGCGCCTTTTTCTGCGCCTCGCTGCCAAGTTCGGCAATGAGGCCGGCGCCGAGCACGACCGTTGCGAGATAGGGCTGGCAGACCAGCCCGCGGCCGAAAGCCTCCATCAGGATGCCGACCTCGACCGCGCCGCCGCCAAGGCCGCCGTGGTCCGGGTCGATGGGCAGGGCGAGCCAGCCGAGATCGGCGAAATGTCGCCAGGTCTGCGGGTCGAAGGCCGGCGATGTCGCGCCGGCGCCGCGGCCGGCATCTTGGCGATCGCTGATGAAGCGGGCGGCGCTCTCGGCGAGCAGGCGCTGCTCTTCGGTCCTCGTCAGGTCCATCGGTCCCCCTTGGTCGCCATTGTCGGGCTGGCCCGAGCGAGTTTGCCAGAGGGACCGGGAGCGACAAGCGCCTTTGTCGGCCTGCGCCATCCGCCGTGCGGCGGAGGGCCGGCGAGGCGCGTTCAGGCACGGCGTCGGCCTCCGGCCGCCGGGAAATGGGGGCAGCCCTGCGCGACAGCCGGGCTATGGCGGCGGCCACAGGCCGCACCGTGGCACAGGCGAAAGACTGGTCGCGAAATCAATCAATTAGACGGAATGCCGGATTCGAAACGGGAGGGCGCCCGCAGCGACGGCCGCGGCCGGCATGGGCGCACCGCGCGCCCTGCGCCTTTACGCGCGGCCGCGCGCCTGCCATTGAGCCCATGGGCAGGGTGGCGCGCGGGGGCGCCGGCGGGCAGAGGCACAACGAGCGGTGACCGCGAGCGTGGCACAGGAACGGGCGAACCGCTCGGCGATCGTCGCGGTCGGCCTCGCGCTGATGGCGAGCCTGCTCTACACATTCGGCTATTCGCTCTCGAAGGCCCTGGTCAGCACCTACGGGCTGAGCGCGCTGCAGGTGACCTTCCTGCGCTGCGCGCTGGTCCTGGCGGCGAGCCTTGCCCTGATGCCCTGGCCGTCGAGCGGCATCACGCTCGCCCGGCTCGTCCGGCCGCCGCGCGCGCTCGAGCAGCGCGTCGCCGCCGTCTTTCTCGTCCTGTCCAATGCGCTGGCCGTGCTCGGCTACAGCCTCCTGCCGGTCACCGCGGCCTCGGCGCTCGGCTTCACCGCGCCGCTCCTGCTCACCGCGCTCGGCGGCCTCGTCCTGCGCGAGACGATATCGGTCGGCCGCTGGCTCGGCGCGGCCATCGGCTTCGTCGGCATGCTGCTCATCGTGCGGCCGGACGCGAGCCCTGCCACGGCCGGCATCCTCGCCTCGCTCGGCGCGGCGGTGTCCTACGCGCTCTATCAGATCCTGGTGCGCCGGCTGCGCGACGTCGCCAACAGCCTCGATACGGTGGTCCAGGTCGCCGTGGTCGGCGTCGCCCTGCTGTCCGGCGTCATGATCTGGTTCTGGCGCACCCTGACGCTCGAGGCCTTCGGCGTCGTCGTCATGTTCACCGTGGTCCAGACCACCGCGCTCTTCTGCATCGCCGGCGCGCTCCGGCGCGGCGAAGCCTCGCGCCTCGCCCCCTGGCAGTTCTCCGGACTGATCTGGGCCATGGCGATGGACGCCGTGATGTTCGGCAGCCATCCCTCCCTGCTCTCGCTCGGCGGCGGCGCGCTGATCATTCTCGGCGGCCTGATGGCGCAGGGCTGGCTCGGCGGCCGGGCGCGCTAACTGCGCGGCGGCGCGCCGGCCGGCCGCCTCACCGCCGACGGAACCGCTGGTCGGCGGCGAACAGGGCGGCGACCCAGTCGACGAAGACGCGCAGCTTGTTGCTGAGATGCCGGTTCGGCGGATAGACGACATGCATCGGGAAAGGTCGGCTGGTCCAGTCCGGCAGCACCTGCTTCAGCTGCCCGTCGGTCAGATAGGGACAGGCCATGAAGCCCGGCACCTGGGCGATGCCGAGCCCGGCGAGCGCCGCGGCCAGGAAGGCATTGCCGTCGTTGACCGCCACGGCATAGCGCGGCGTGATCTCCAGCGTCTCGTTGCCGCTCAGGAAATCGTAGCTGCGCACCCGACCGGTGCGCTGCTGGGTGAAGCCGACGACGTGATGGTCGGTCTCCAGCTCCAGCGGATGCTTCGGCTCGCCCCGCCGCTCGAGATAGGACGGCGCCGCGCAGGTGATGAGGTGAATATCGGCGATCCGGCGCGCCACCAGCGACTGGTCGGTGATGGTCCCGGCCCGCACAACGCAGTCGACGCCGTCGCCGGCCAGGTCCGCCAGCCGGTCGGAGACGCCGAGATCGATCTGGATATCCGGATAGCGGGCGTGGAAATCAGGCAGCGCCGGCACGATGACCAGCGAGGCGACCACCGTGCCGACATCGACGCGCAGCCGCCCCTGCAGGCTGGCATGCGAGAGGGTCATGCTGGCGTCGAGCTCGTCGACCTCGGCGAGAATGCGCACCACCCGCTCGTAATAGGCCGCGCCATCGGGTGTCACGGTCACGCGCCGCGTGGTGCGGTTGAGCAGCTTGGTCTGGACATGGCTCTCCAGCGACTGGACGAGCTTGGTGAGGGTCGGCTTCGGCGTGTTCAGCGCATCCGAGGCGCGGGTGAAATTGCCGGTCTCGACGACCCGGACGAAGGCCCGCATGGCCGCGAGCTGATCCATTCTCGTACTTCCCTGCATGCGCCGAGAACCGGCCATTTCGCGCGCTTGCGAAGGCCGGCCGCAGCCAGTGAGATTGGCGGGCTATTATTCACCCCTGGAAACAATGAAATTAATTTAGGCCTATTTATTGGACCCGCAAGCGGGCCCATTTGTTTGTCACCAGCGCAGGACGGTGCCCGGGCCGAGAGGCCTTGCCGCCCTGTTTGAAGGTGAGGCTTGGGTCCCATGACCGTCACGACAACCGACCACATCATCGAGACCGGCGCGCCGGACCGGGTGCGGGCGCGCGTCTATCGCAACGATGTCGCCCTGCGCGCCGCGCCCCTGGTGCTGCACCTGCATGGCGGCGCCTTCGTCAACGGCTCGCTGGAAGAAGGCGCCCCGATCGCCGGGCTGCTGGCCGAGGCCGGGGCGGTGGTGGTCTCGATCGAATACCCGCTCGCCCCGCTGAAGACCTTTCCCGGGCCGCTGCAGAGCGCGTACCGGTCGCTCTCTCACGTCCACAAGAACCGCGCCGCCTTCGCCGGCAAGGCCTCGCCGCTCTATGTGGCGGGCGAAGAGGCCGGCGGCAACCTGGCGGCCGCGCTCGCCCTGATGGCGCGCGACCAGCAGACCCCGCCGCTCGCCGGCCAGATCCTGCTGTCGCCCATGGTCGATGCATGCCTTGCCACCCGCTCGATCCGCGAGGCCGAGGCCGGCCCCGTCGGCTGCCGCTGGGCGGATGGCTGGCACAGCTATCTCGGCTCGGCGGACAAGGCCTCGCATCCCTATGCCGCCCCGGGCGGCGCCACCCGTCTCGGCGACGTGGCCCCCGCCCTGGTCCTGACCGCCGAGGACGATCCGATGCGCGACGAAAGCCTGCGCTACGCCGATCAGCTCGAACATTGCGGCGTCGCGGTCACCCGCGAGGTCCTCGCCGGCCCCACCGGCTGGCCCTGCATCCTGTGCGGCTGCGGCGATCTCACCGCGCCCTGGGTCGACGAGACCCGCCGTCAGTTCGCGTCCTTCTTCGCCGAGACCGCCGGTCGGCGGATGGCCCCCGCTTCCCTCCAGCCCGTCCGGGCCTGACGGGCGGCGGCGCGCGTTTCCCTCCAGCGCGCGCCGCCGCCCCGAAGGCCCGGCGGTTTTTTCCTGACCCACCGTGTCGAAAGCGCTCCTTTCGAGACGATGAACCTTTGTTGCCAGCACGCCCTCTTTTGCATTCCGGAGCACATGCCCGTGACCGCCGATCCGTCCCCTCAGAACCTGCCCGCCCTGCCCGCCGCCCCGCAGTCCGCAGCCGCTGCCGGGCCCGCCGGACACCAGCCGCCGCGTCGCGCCGGCCTTGCCGGCAAGATCGTCGCCGGCCTGCTCGTCGCGACCGCGCTCGCCGCCGGTGTCGCCGTCTTCGGCGGCCCCGGCGAGAAGGCGCGCGCCGACAATCCCGCCGCCGCCGCGCCGCCGGCCCTGCCCGTGTCGGTCGCGACCGTCGAACCACGCGATGCCATCGCGTGGGACGAATTCTCCGGCCGTCTCGAAGCCGTCGAACGGGTCGATGTCCGCTCGCGCGTCGCGGGCGCGGTCCAGTCGGTGCATTTCCGTGAAGGCGCGCTCGTCAAGCAGGGCGATCTGCTCGTGACCATCGATCCGGCCCCCTATGCGGCCGAGGTCGAAAGGGCGGAGGCGCAGGTCGCTGCGGCCGAGGCGCGCGTCGCGCTGGCCCGCACCGAGCTCGCGCGCGGCCGGCAGCTGGTCGATTCGCGCGTCGTTTCGGTCCGCGATCTCGATCAGCGCACCAATGCCTTCCGCGAGGGCGAGGCCAATCTGCGCGCGGCGCAGGCGGCCCTGCAGTCGGCCCGCCTCAACCTCGGCTACACGGAAGTGCGCGCGCCCGTCGCCGGACGCGTCGGCCGGCTCGAGGTGACCGTCGGCAATCTCGTGCCGGCAGGCCCCGGCGCGCCGCTGCTGACGACCCTCGTATCGGTCAATCCGATCTATGCCAGCTTCAACGCCGACGAGCAGGCGGTGGCCCGCGCGCTCAATTCGCTTGGCGCCGGCAGCAACGTCACCGCCGAGCTCGGCCGGATCCCCGTGGAGATGCTGACCGCGACACGCGGCAGCGAACGGGTGCGCGGCACGCTTCAGCTCGTCGACAACCAGGTCGATGCGCGCACCGGCACGGTGCGCATGCGCGCCGTCTTCGACAATCCCGACGGCACGCTGATGCCTGGCCAGTTCGCCCGGCTGCGCATGGGCCAGGCCCGCGCCGAGCCGGCGCTGCTGATCACCGACCGGGCTGTCGGCACCGACCAGGACAAGAAATTCGTCATGGTGGTCGGCGACGATGGCAAGGCGATCTATCGCGCGGTGGTGCTGGGCGCGGCCAATGACGGGCTGAGGGTGGTCACGAGCGGCCTGCAGCCGGGCGAGCGCATCATCGTCAACGGCCTGCAGCGCGTGCGTCCCGGCGACCGCGTGCTGGCCCAGCCGGTGCCGATGGACCTGCGCAACACCGCCGAGGCACGCGTCACGGCGGCGACGCCCCGGAACTGAACGGGCGGCCGCTCGGCCCCGCCGCGGCGGCCGCTTTTTTCCTCCTTCCAGACAAAAACCTGCCATCCCCTCGCGGGAGGACGTGATGAATCTGTCCAAATTTTTCGTGGATCGCCCGATTTTCGCAGGCGTTCTGTCGGTGCTGATCTTCCTGGCCGGCCTCCTCGCCCTGCGCGTCATGCCGATCTCGGAATATCCCGAGGTCGCGCCGCCCTCGGTCGTGGTGCGCGCGCAATATCCGGGCGCCAATCCGCGGGTGATCGCGGAAACGGTGGCGACGCCCATCGAGGAAGCCATCAACGGCGTCGAGGGCATGCTCTACATGTCGAGCCAGGCGACGACCGACGGCCTGATGACGCTGACCGTCACCTTCCGGCTCGGCATGGACCCGGACAAGGCCCAGCAGCTGGTGCAGAACCGCGTCTCGCAGGCCGAGCCGCGCCTGCCGGAAGAGGTGCGCCGGCTCGGCGTCACCACGGTCAAGAGCTCGCCCGACCTCACCATGGTCGTGCACCTCCTGTCGCCGAACGATCGCTACGACATGACCTATCTGCGCAACTACGCCATCCTCAACGTCAAGGACCGGCTGGCGCGCATCAACGGCGTCGGCCAGATCCAGCTGTTCGGCGCGGGCGACTATTCCATGCGCGTCTGGCTCGACCCGCAGAAGGTCGCCGAGCGCGGCCTGTCGGCGAGCGACGTGGTGCGCGAGATCCGCGCCCAGAACGTCCAGGCGGCCGCCGGCGTCGTCGGCGCCTCGCCCGGCCTGCCGGGCCTCGACCTGCAGCTCTCGGTCAATGCCCAGGGGCGCCTGCAGACGGAGGAGCAGTTCGGCGACATCGTGGTCAGGACCGGCGCGAACGGCGACGTGACGCGGCTGCGCGACATTGCCCGCCTTGAGCTCGGGGCCTCCGAATATGCGCTGCGCTCGCTGCTCGACAACAAGGCGGCGGTGGCGGTGGCGGTGTTCCAGTCGCCCGGCTCGAACGCCCTGCAGATCTCCGACCAGGTGCGCGCCACCATGGCCGAGCTGAAGGGCTACATGCCCGACGGCGTCGACTACCGCATCGTCTACGACCCGACCCAGTTCGTCCGCGCCTCGATCGACGCGGTCGTCCACACCCTGCTCGAAGCGGTGCTGCTGGTGGTGCTGGTGGTGATCCTGTTCCTGCAGACCTGGCGGGCCTCGATCATCCCGCTGATCGCCGTGCCGGTCTCGATCGTCGGCACTTTCGCGGTGATGTATGTCTTCGGCTTCTCGATCAACGCGCTGACCCTGTTCGGCCTGGTGCTGGCGATCGGCATCGTCGTCGACGACGCCATCGTGGTGGTCGAGAACGTCGAGCGCAACATCGAGGAAGGCCACGGTCCGCGCGAGGCGACCTATCGCGCCATGCGCGAGGTGTCCGGCCCGATCATCGCCATCGCGCTGGTGCTGGTCGCGGTTTTCGTGCCTCTCGCCTTCATCACCGGCCTGACCGGCCAGTTCTACAAGCAGTTCGCGCTGACCATCGCGATCTCGACCGTCATCTCGGCGGTCAACTCGCTGACCCTGTCGCCGGCGCTCGCTGCGCTCCTCCTGAAGGGTCATGACGCGCCGAAGGACCGGCTGACCCGCGCGCTCGAATTCCTGTTCGGCTGGCTGTTCCGCGGCTTCAACCGCACCTTTGCCCGCGGCTCGAACGCCTACAGCGCTTCGGTCGGCCGGATCATCTCGCGCAAGGCGCTGATGATGGGCCTCTATGTCGTGCTGGTCGGCCTCACCTTCGGCCTGTTCCGCGCCGTGCCGGGCGGTTTCGTGCCCGGCCAGGACAAGCAGTATCTGGTCGGCTTCGCCCAATTGCCCGACGGCGCGACCCTCGATCGCACCGAAGAGGTGATCCGCCGGATGAGCGAGATCGCCCTGAAGCAGCCCGGCGTCGAAAGCGCCGTCGCCTTTCCCGGCCTCTCGATCAACGGTTTCACCAACTCGTCGAATTCCGGCATCGTCTTCGTGACGCTCAAGCCCTTCGCCGAACGCCGTGCGCCGGAACTGTCGGGCAATGCCGTGGCCGGTGCGCTGAACCAGAAGTTCGCCGCGATCCAGGAAGCCTTCATCGCCATGTTCCCGCCGCCGCCGGTGGCGGGTCTCGGCACGATCGGCGGCTTCAAGCTGCAGATCGAGGACCGTGCCGGGCTCGGCTATGCCGCGCTCGACGAGGCGACCAAGGCCTTCCTGGCGCGCGCCGCGCGCGCGCCAGAGCTGGCAGGCCTGTTCTCGAGCTTCCAGATCAACGTGCCGCAGCTCTATGCCGATATCGACCGGACCAAGGTGCGCCAGCTCGGCGTGACCCTGACCGACGTCTTCGACACGATGCAGATCTATCTCGGCTCGCTCTACGTCAACGACTTCAACCGCTTCGGCCGCACCTATTCGGTGCGCGTGCAAGCCGACGCGCCGTTCCGCGCCCGCGCCGAGGACATCGGCCAGCTGCAGGTGCGCTCGGGCAATGGCCAGATGGTGCCGCTCGCCGCGCTGATGCATGTCAACGCGAGCGCCGGACCGGAGCGGGCCATGCGCTACAACGGCTTCCTGACCGCGGACGTCAATGGCGGCGCTGCGCCCGGTTACTCCACGGGCGAAGCCCAGGCGGCCGTCGAGCGCATTGCCCGGGAGACGCTGCCGCGCGGCATCGCCTTCGAATGGACCGACCTCACCTATCAGGAGATCCTCGCCGGCAATTCCTCGCTCGTCGTCTTCCCGCTCGCCATCCTCCTGGTCTTCCTGGTGCTGGCGGCGCAATACGAGAGCCTGACCTTGCCGCTGTCGATCATCATGATCGTGCCCATGGGCCTGCTCGCCGCCATGGCCGGCGTCTGGCTGTCCAACGGCGACAACAACGTCTTCACCCAGATCGGTCTCATCGTGCTGGTCGGGCTGTCGGCGAAGAACGCCATCCTGATCGTGGAGTTCGCGCGCGAGCTGGAATTTGCCGGGCGCACGCCGGTGCAGGCCGCGATCGAGGCGAGCCGCCTGCGGCTGCGCCCGATCCTGATGACCTCGCTCGCCTTCATCATGGGCGTGCTGCCGCTGGTCACCTCGACCGGCGCAGGCGCCGAGATGCGCCATGCCATGGGCGTCGCGGTGTTTGCCGGCATGCTCGGTGTGACGCTGTTCGGCCTGTTCCTGACGCCGGTCTTCTATGTGCTGCTGCGGCGCCTTGCCGGCAACCGCCGGCTGAAGCACCAAGGCGAGGTGCCGGCCGCGGCGCCGGCGAAGATGCCGGCCGACGCCCACGCGTGAATGAAAGCTCACGATTTCAAAGCCTTGCGGCGGCCTTCCGATTCAGGATCGGAAGGCCGCCGTGGCGTTGAAAGAATATCCCGGCCGGTCCGGCCTATGCGTCCGAGAGAATCTCGTTGGTGACGTTGTCGACCACGATCGGGCTCTCGAAATAGACGATCGAGGGATCGGTCCCGTATTTCTCGCGGACGAAGGCCTTCCAGCTTTCCGTATAGAGCGCCTCGGCATCCGCGCGCGACCGCCAGAGATAGAGGCCGCCGGCCGTCACCCCGTCTTCCGACAGGATGTAGGTCTTGCGCAGGAGGCCCGCGACCCCGCGATATTTGGGGGCCGTGCTCTGAAAAATGCGCTGCGCCTCGTCCCGCGTGATCGGCTTGTGCAGCTTGAACGTCGTGATGCTGGTGATCATCGGATCCCTCCTTGTGCGGTCGAGATGCATGGGACGGCGATGTGATCTTGCACCCGGTGCGCCGACCTGCCATTTTTGTCATTGATGTCAATCTTGACAATGATGTCAAGATCCATCGATGGAGGAGCGATTGGCCGGCGTCAGGCAGTTCGATGAGGCAGCGATGCTCGAGGAGGCGCTCGCACTGTTCTGGCGCCAGGGTGCCGCCGCAACCTCCATGCTCGACGTCGCCGCGGCGACCGGCGTACAGCGCGGCTCGCTCTACAACGCCTATGGCGACAAGGAGGCGATCTTCCTGCGCGCCTTCGACCTCTATGCCGCCCGCTTCCTGGACGGCGCCAGAGCCAGCCTGGAAGGCGACGACGCCGGACCGGTGCTGCGGCGGTTCTTCGACACGGTGATCGCCAACATGACCTCGGGCACGCCGGCGCGCGGCTGCCTGACGACCAAGACCGCCGGCGACGGCAGCCTCGCCAGCGAACGCATCAGGGACAAGCTCGGCGGCTTTCTCGACCGGCTCGCGGCCGTCGTCGAGGCGGCGCTGTCGCGCCCCGCCGTCCGCGCCGGGCTCGCACTGGAGCCGGCCCAGGCGGCAATGGTCGTGGTGACCTTCACCCGCGGGCTCGCCGTGATGGAGCGCGTCCATGGCGATCCGGCGGCGCTCACGCGCGCGGCCGAGGGATTGATCCGGGCGCTCGTCAGATAGCGGCCGCGGAGCGCGCCCGCGTCAGCGCCGTTCGAGGATCTCGACCATGTCGCGATAGCCGCGGTCGCGGGCAAGCTGCAGCGGCGTGTGGCCCTGCCCGTCGGCAAGGTCCCGTCGGGCGCCGGCTTCGACGAGCGCCCTGACCGTCGCGACATGGCGCGGCCCACCGCGGCCGAGGATCACCGCCTCGATCAGCGCGGTCCAGCCGAGATTGTTGACGTGGTCGAGCGGCGCGCCGGCGGCGATCAGGGCCTGCACGATACCCTCGTGGCCGAGATGGGCCGCAGCGATCAGCGCCGTGCCGTCATAGGGACTGGTGACGGCGCGCGGATCGGCGCCCAGCATGAGCCCGAGCCGCAGCGTCGCGAGGTCGTCATTGACCGCCGCGATGGTCAGGATGTCGTAGGACCGGTTTTCGAGCGCGCGCGGATCGGCGCCGGCAGCAACCAACGCCCGCATGGCCGCATGCCGACCGAAAAAGGCGGCGACATGCAGCGGCGCGCGGCCGGCGCCATCGCGCGCATTCAAGTCCACGCCGGTTGCGGCAAGCCGTCCGATCCCGGCAGCATCGTCCCGGGCCGCGGCGGCATGCAGCCCGCGATAGGCGGAAAGCTCGGCGGCCGAGGGCGGCGTCTGCGCCGCGGCCGGGCGATCGGCTGCGGAAAGAGCGAGGACGGCGAGAAGGGCCGTCATGGTCAGATATCGCACGCGGCCCTCCTCTCCCCCCAACCTCGCGCGCCTTCAGCGCAGCTTCGCCTTCACCGCCTCGATGCCGGCATTGGCGCATTCCTCGTCGAGATGGCCGCCCGGAGCGCCGCCGACGCCGACCGCGCCGATCACCTCGTCGCCGACCTTGACCGGCACGCCGCCGCCCAGCAGCAGAAAGCCGTCGATCGCGGCGAGATGGCGGGCGGCCGGGTTGCGCTCGGCTGTCTCGGCAATGGCGCTCGTGACATTGCGCGCCGACGCGGCGGTGAAGGCCTTGGCCCGGCTCGCCTCGATCGTATGCGGACCGGCGCGGTCGGCGCGCAGCACGGCGCGGACCTGGCCGGCCCGGTCGACCACGGTCACCGCGACGTTGAAATTCTTGGCGGCGCAGGCCGCGACCGTCGCCTGGGCGATCTCCTGGGCGATGGCGAGCGGCATGTTGCGCTCGGTCAGGACCTGGGCGCCCGCGGCGGTCGCGAGGGTGGCGGCGGCAAGACCGGCCGCAAGGGCCGCATGGGCGGGGCGAAGGGCGCGGAAGGGCATGGGCTGTCTCCGTTCGAGGCCGGCCGGTCGGCCGCCTTCGGAGCGCAGATAACCCGGCATGCCCGCTGACGGGGATCGGAAACCAGACGGAGCCGCATCGGTAGCGCTACCGAGACGCCGCCGCCTCGTCGAGGAGGAGACGCACCATTTCGGCGACCGAACTGGTGCCGAGCTTCTCCGCGAGATGGGCGCGGTGGGTGTCCACCGTGCGCGGCGACAGCGCCAGGGTCTCGGCGATCTCGCGGGTGGCGAAGCCGCGCGAGACGAGGTCGAGCACTTCCCGCTCGCGCGGCGTCAGGCGCGCCAGGAGGCCGCGCGCCTCGGCCGCCTCGGCGGCCTTCGCCTGCCGCGCCACGGCTTCGGCGCGCATGCCTTCGATCGCTTCGATCAGCGCGTTCTCGTCCACCGGTTTCGACAGGAAGTCGATGGCCCCGCCCTTGAACGCGCGCCGGCAGGCATTGACGTCGGCATGGCCGGTCATCACCAGAACGGGCCGCGGGTCGCCTTCGGCCGAGAGCTGCTCGAGCAGTTGCAGGCCGGACATGCCGGGCATCCGGATATCCATGATGATGCACCCGGCATGATCCGCAGCTCCGCGCCGCAGGAAGGCCGCCGCATCGGCAAAGGCCTCGACCCGGTAGCCCGCGGTCTTCAAGAGGAAGCCGAGCGCCTCGCGCACATCCGCATCGTCGTCGACGAGAAAGATCGTGAAGGGGGTGGTCATTCAGCCGCCTCGCGCTGTTCGTCGGTCGCGACCGTCGGCAAGGTGATGGCAAAAAGCGCGCCGCCGCCGGGCCGGTTGTCCCCTGAGAGGCGGCCGCCATTGGCCTCGACGAGACGCAGCGACAGGGCGAGCCCAAGCCCCATGCCGTTCGGCTTGGTGCTGCGAAACGGTTCGAACAGCCGGGCGGCAAGCTCCGGCGATAGGCCCGCCCCACGATCCCCGACCGCGATCTCGGCCGTCGCACCGGACAGCGTGCCCGAAATCTCGACCCGCCGCTGATCCGGCGGCAGGGCTTCGACCGCGTCGGCGGCATTGCGGATCAGATTGTGCAGGGCCTGCTCGATGGCGATCGGCTCGACCAGAACCCGCGCCTGCGGATCGACCGGCCCGACGACGAGATGCACGCCGCGGCCGGCGAGCTCGGTCTGGCTCAGGGCCACGACATGCGCGATCAGCGCGGCGAGCGATGTCGGCCGGCGATCGGGGACGCCCGGTCTGACATAGTCGCGCAGCCGGTCGAGAATGGCGCCGGCCCGCTTGGCAAGGCGCGCATTGGCGTCGAGCGCCTGGATCACCGCCTGGCGGTCGAGCGGCTCGGCTTTCGCAAGGCGCGCGCCGGCTTGCGACTGGCTGAGAATGGCGGCGATCGGCTGCGCCAGTTCATGGGCAATCCCCGAAGCGAGCTCGCCCATGGCATTGACGCGTGTCGCCTGGGCGAGCCTGGCCTCGTCGGCGCTGAGCCGCGCCCGTCCGCGCGCGGCCTCCGCCCTCCTCCGCTCGGCCAGCACCCGGTGGCCGAGCCAGGCCAAAAGCCCCAGCACGGCGGCAATGCCGCCGATGGTCCCGAAAGGAATGGCCTCGGCGAGCCGGAGATCACGCCGCAGCGACAGCGTCAGGGGCTGGCTCTGGCTGCCCAGAACGCGGGTGAAGTTCAGTCCGAGGCCCTGCCGGGTGTCCGGCGGCGCGAGGATCGGACTGCCGTCCGGCGCGGCGAGGCTGATCGTCCCGGCCGCGACACCAGGTTCCGCTTCCACCAACTGCCCGGCATTGACAGTCAGCACCAGCGCGACCGGCTCCTCGCCCGCCCGCTTGACCATGTGATAGAGGCCCGATGCCGGCGGCCCTGGCAGCACGAGGCTGCGCCCGGGCGGCTCGCCGGCAAGGCGCGTGGCCACCGCTGCCGGCGCCGGAGCCGCCGCGTCGGAGGGATTGGTGGAGAACAGCGCGTGGGGCGCGGCCCCGATATCGACGACGGCGATGGTCCGCACCCGCGGATAGAAGCGCTGGACGCTGTCGGCGAGCAGCACGACCAGATCGGTGCGCAGCGGGCCCGGCGCCCGCACGATGGCGCCGAGGCTGGTGAGCAGCGCATCGTGCTGGTCGGCGCGCTGCGAGACCAGCCGATGCACGGTTTCGCCCTCGGCCACGAAGGCCCCTTCCAGCGCGCGATGGTGGACGCCGATCGCAAGGCCCGCGGCGGCAAGGGCGGCCGCGGCCCAGCCCGCGATCCAGGCGAAGCCGAACCGTCGCGACGCCCCTGCGCCGGCGGCCAGGGGACGGCTGCCATCACCGCCCGTCGTCGTCTCACGCCTGTTCATGCCGCAGCTTTAGCCGGATTTCGCGGTTCCGGCCATGGTTCGCAGGCCGCGCCGCCGGCTACTCGGCCGGCCCGGGCTGCAAGGTCCGCGGGCCGGCGCGCGGCAGTCCGGCCTCGGGCGCGGGGTGACGGCGCACGAACCGGTCGAGGTAGAGATAGACGACCGGCGTGGTGAACAGGGTCAGGACCTGGCTCAGGATCAGGCCGCCGACCATGGTGTAGCCGAGGGGCTGGCGCAGTTCCGAGCCCGTGCCGCTGCCGAGCATCAGCGGCAGCGCGCCGAGCAGAGCCGCCATGGTCGTCATCATGATCGGCCGGAAGCGCAGCAGGCAGCCCTGCCGGATCGCCTCGACCGGCGAGAGCCCCCGTTCGCGCTCGGCATGGATGGCGAAATCCACCATCATGATGCCGTTCTTCTTGACGATGCCGATCAGCAGGAGCACGCCGATCATGGCGATGACCGACAGGTCGAAGCGGAAGGCCATCAGCATGATCAGCGCGCCGACGCCGGCGGACGGCAGGGTCGACAGGATGGTCAATGGGTGGATGTAGCTTTCGTAGAGCACGCCGAGGATGATGTAGACGGCAACCAGCGCCGCCAGGATCAGATAGGGCTGGGTCTTGAGCGAGGCCTGGAACGCTTGGGCCGAGCCCTGGAAGCTTCCCGAAATCGAGGCCGGCATGCCGATCGCCGCAACCGCCTGCTCGACGATGTCCACGGCCTGCCCGAGCGCGACGCCGGGTGCGAGGTTGAACGACAGCGTCACCGCCGGAAACTGGCCGGCATGGTTGACCGAGAGGTAGGAGACCCCGCCCGTGTCGAAGCGCGCCAGTGTCGACAGGGGGATCTGCTGGCCGGTCAGCGGTGACTTCACGTAGATCTTGCTCAGCACGTCGGGATCATCGGCAAGCCCCGGATTGGCCTCGATGACCACGTGATAGGCGTTGAGCTGGGTGAAATACTGGGTCACCTGGCGTTGGCCGAAGGCATCGTAGAGTGTCTGGTCGATCAGCGCCGGCTGGATGCCGAAACGGGCGGCCTGGTCGCGGTCGATCCTGACCGACAGGGTCGTGCCCTCGGCCTGCTGGTCGGTCGCCACCCCGCGTAGCTCGGGCAGCGTCTTGAGCTTCGCCAGGAGCCGTGGCGCCCAGGTGTTCAGTTGGGCGAGGTCGGCGCCGCGCAGCGTATACTGGAACTGCGTGCGCGACAGCTTGCCGCCGACATTCAGGTCCTGCGCCGCCTGCAGGAACAGCGCCGCGCCCTGCACCTTGGCAAGTTCGGGCCTCAGCCGGTTGATGATCTGGTCGGCCGTCGCCCGGCGCTGGTCGCGCGGCTTCAGGGCGATGAACACCGTGCCGGTATTGGTGGCGCGTTGGCCGCCGAGCGAAGCCGACCAGGTCGCGATGTCGGGATCGCGCGCAACCACATCGGTCAGCTTGTGCATGAGCCGGTTCATCTCGGTCGACGAGACGTCCTGGCCGGCCTCGGCGAAGCCGACGATGACGCCGGTATCCTGCTGCGGGAAGAAGCCCTTGGGCACGGCGAGATAGAGCGCTGCCGTGGCGGCGACGGTCAGCAGGAAGACGCCGAGCGTCGCGCGCCGATGGCGCAGCACGACGTCGAGACCGGCCGCATAGCGCGCCAGCAGCCAGTCGAAGCCACGCTCGGTCATCAGGAACAGCCGGCCATGGCGCTGCTCCCGCTCCGGCCGCAGCAGCCGCGAGCACATCATCGGCGTCAGCGTCAGCGACACCACGGCCGAGACGAGGATGGTCATGGTGACGACCATGGCGAATTCGCGGAACAGGCGCCCGACAATGCCGCCCATCAGCAGCAGCGGGATGAACACGGCGACCAGCGAAATGCTGATCGACAGGATGGTGAAGCCGATCTCGCCCGCGCCCCTGTAGGCGGCGGCGAGCGGCGACAGCCCCTCCTCGATGTGGCGGTGAATGTTCTCCAGCATGACGATGGCATCGTCGACGACGAAACCGACGGCGATCGACAGGCCCATCAGCGACAGATTGTCCAGGCTGAAGCCGCAGGCATACATGAGCGCGGCCGTACCGAGCAGCGCCAGCGGCAGCGTCACCGCGGGAATGATGGTGGCCCAGATGTTCCTCAGGAACAGGAAGATCACCATCACCACGAGGACGACGGTGACGATCAGGGTGAACTGCACGTCGTGAACCGAAGCCTGGATCGTCTGGGTCCGATCGATGACCGTCGAGACCTTGATCGAGGCCGGCATGGCTGCGCTCAGCTGCGGCAGGGCCGCCCGGATCGCGCCGACCGTCTGGACCACGTTGGCGCCCGGCTGCTTGAAGACGATCAGGCCGATGCTGGCGCCCTGGGGCACCCAGTTGGCGAGCGTCCGGTCCTCCGGGCCGTCGATCGCCCGGCCGACATCGCGGACGCGCACCGCCGCGCCATTGTGATAGCCGATGATGACGTCGTTCCAGGGCCGCGCCGCGGTCAACTGGTCGTTGGCATAGATGGTGAAGTTGCGCGTCGCGCCGTTGAGCGAACCTTTCGGGGCGTCGACCGTGGCATTGCCGATCGTGCCGGCGACGTCGTCGAGGCCGATGCCGAGGGCGGCGAGCTTGACGGGGTCGAGCTGCACCCGCACCGCCGGCTTCTGCTGGCCGCCGATCGTGACGAGGCCGACCCCGGCAATCTGTGAGATCTGCTGCGACAGGACGTTCTCGGCATAGTCGTCCACCATGGTCAGCGGCAGCGCGTCGGAACGGACGGCCAGCACCATGATCGGCGCATCGGCCGGGTTGACCTTGCGGATGGTCGGGTTGCTCGGCAGGTTCTTCGGCAATTGCGCGCTGGCCGCCGAGATCGCGGCGAGTACATCCTGGGCCGCGGCGTCGATATTGCGATTGAGGTCGAACTGCACGACCACCGACGCGGCGCCGAGCGAACTCGACGAGGTCATCTCGGTGACGCCGGGGATCTGCGCGAACTGCCGCTCGAGCGGAGAGGCGACCGAAGAGGCCATGGTTTCCGGGCTCGCCCCGGGCAACGACGCCGAAACCTGGATCGTCGGAAAGTCGACCTGCGGCAGCGGCGCCACCGGCAGCATCGGATAGGCGACCAGCCCGACGAGGAACAGGCCGGCCATGAGCAGCGATGTCGCGACCGGGCGCTGAATGAAGGGCGTCGAGACGTTCATGACCGATCCCTCGCCGTGGCCGCTGCCCGGGCCGGCTTCGCAGCCACCCGCGTGCCCTGATCGAGCCGATATTGTCCGGCCGTCACCACCACCTCACCCGGCTGCAGGCCGGCCGTGACGACGCTGTCGGTGCCTTCCGTGCGCGCGACGGCGATGGCGCGCATTTCGACCGTCTGGTCGGACCGGACGACATAGGCGTAGAGCCCGTTCGGGCCACGCTGCACGGCTGCCGCGGGAACCGTCGTGACGCCCTCTTCCATGCGCACCAGCAGCCGGACATTGACGAACTGGCCGGGCCAGAGCGCGTTGCCCGGGTTCGGGAAGGTCGCCTTGAGCCGCATCGTGCCGGTGCCCTGGTCGATCTCGTTGTCGATCAGCAGGACGGTTCCCCGGTCGAGTTCGGTTATGCCGTCGCGCGACAGGGCGGCGACCGCGACCGGCCCCGCCGCCATCGCGGCCGCAACGCTCTGCCGCTCCTCCTCGGGCAGGGTGAAGACCACCGAGACCGGTTGCAGCTGGGTGACCACAACGATGCCGGTCGCATCGCCGGCATGAACGATATTGCCGATATCGACCTGGCGGATGCCGGCGACGCCGTCGATCGGCGAGGTGATGGTGGTGTAGTCGAGCTGCACCTTGGCTCCGTCGATCGCCCCCTGGTCGACCCGGATCGTCGCTTCGAGCTGGGCGACCAGCGCCTTCTGGGTGTCGAGCTGCTGGCGCGAGGCATAATTGCTGACGGCGAGCTGCTGGTAGCGCTGCAGGTCGAGCCGGGCATTGGCGAGCTGGGCTTCGTCCTGGGTCTTCTTCGCCACCGCCTGGTCATAGGCCGCCTGATAGGGTGCGGGATCGAGCCGGACCAGCAGGTCGCCCTTGCTGACCTTCTGCCCCTCGGTGAAGGCGATCGTCTGGATCTGGCCGTCGACCCGGGCCTTGATCGTCACCGTGTTGAAGGCCTGCACCGTCCCGAGGCCGCGATCGTAGACCGGCAGGTCGGCGCGCACGACCTCGGCGGTCTCGACGGGGACGGCCGGCGCGGGAGCGGCCGACGAGGCGGCCGGCGGCGCCGGCGCCCACCAGAGCCAGGCCCCGCCCGCCAGCAGCAGCACGAAGGGGCCTGCAAGCCACCGGACGGCCCGCCCGCCGCGCAGCGGCGCCAACACCTCGGCCCGACCGGCTCCGGAACCGGGCCCGGTCGGCGGCGCGCCCGGCGCGTTCGGATCGGGAGGGCCTGGATCAAATCCCGGCTCGCTCTTCGCCGTGACGATCTCGACCGCGTCGCGGCGTTCGTGCGTCGCGTGATCGGACATGTCGGACTGGAATGCCATGGCACCGAAACTCCTCGCGCGAGCGATGAAGCGGAGCCGCCGGTCGGCGCGCGAGGGCATGACCGCGCCAACGGCATATGTGCCCCGTCACGGCGAGTAGACCGGCTGCGACCTGTCTGAACGATGGCCCGCGGATTACCGATCGGACACGATTGATCACATGATCGGGAGATCCGTGCGGTGATCCGGACCGTTTCGGCGAGCACGGCTCAAGCCGTCGCGCGCTCCGCTGGCCCTGGAACGCGCGTCACGGCCGTCTTCCGAGAGCCCTCGCAACCCGCCGCATCGGCGCGGTGATCTTCCAGGAGGTCGAGGCGAGGACCGTCTCGTAGGCTTGCCGCCACGCCTGCACTTGCTCGTTCTGCTGGCACAAGGCGGTATCGTGCGCCTGCTGGCGAGCCTGCAGCCGTTCCTCCAGCTCGAGCAGGGCGGCATCATGCTCCCGACGGAGGGCTTGCAACTCGTCGCCCTGGCCGGCCGATGCCGCGAGCATCGGGCCAAGCTTCCATGCCAGCGTGTTGGCGTTCCAGCTGGCGAGCGCCGCCGCCTGGAAGTCCGCCCGCCCGCGCCGGGACGCGAAACGCGCGGCCATGGCTTGATTTTCAGCCGCGCGCTCCGCCGGCATGAGATGCTGCCTCAGACTCGCGGGAAGCCGCGCGCATTGCACGGCGGGCCGGGTCACGAAGACAAGGTCGGCGCGGATCAGGAACTTCCGCCACATGAAGAGATCGGTCCAGACGTCAGGCGGCGCCGGGCTCCAGCCGACAGGCAGGCGCCGATAGGCCTCCAGCCGATAGCCCGCGCAGGACGGGCCGAAGAAGTTCCAGGCCGTCGTCAGCATCGCCTCGCGGACCGCCGGATCCGCGAGATCGCCCGGATGGGTATGGATCGCGCCGTCGGGCGCGATGTCCGCCTGCAGCAGATTGCCGAAGTCCGCCCGGTCCAGCAGGCTGGCCAGCTCCATCAGATGGTCCGGAAACCAGAGATCATCGTCGCCGAGCTGGGCGACATAAACGCCCCTCGCCGCTTCGAGCGCGCGATGCCGATGCGCCTCGCCGTGACGTTCGCCTTTCGGCAGATCGAAGACCCTGATGCGCGGATCGCGCGCGGCCCAATCCTCGGCACAGGCGACGGTCGCACGCGGCGGCCCGTCGCAAATGACGAACAGCTCGAAGCGCGGCTCGCTCTGGGTCAGCACGCTCTCGATCGCCAGCGGCAGCAGTTCCGGCGAGCGATTGACGGGCAGAAGGACGGTGAAGAGCGGAACGTCCATGTCAGGCGAGTCCCGCGATCCGCCTGATGGCGTCGATGCGCTCGACGATCGTGAGGGCATCGGAAGCCGAGGATTTCGGCGCCGTGCCACCGGCCAGGTAGCGGACGAAGGCTTCCAGCTCGAGAAACAGCGGCATGTCCTTCCCGACCGGTATCTCGCGCGGCTTCGCGCCCGGCGGATCGTTCGCCGCCATCATCAGGACCCGATCGTCATAGCTGTCGGCGAGCTGGGCAGCGCCCAGCCTGCCGGTCACCGTGACCGCGCGACGGGTGGCGGGGTGCCGCTCGGAGATTTCCAGCGTGACGCGCGGACCGGCTTCGCCGTCCCTCAGCACCGCGAAAAGCTCGCCGCTGGCGTGGCAGGCCGGGCCTGCCATGGCGAATGCCGGCTCCGGCAGGTGACCGAGCACCTCCAGAGTGATCGCCAGGTCGTGCGGGAGCAGGATCCAGATGGCGTCGACGTCGTGATGCGGATTGCCCCAGCCGAGCCGGAAGCTGCGCAGCGAGACGATCTCGCCGAGCGCCCCCGAGCGCACGAGGCGCCCAAGTTCGACGATGCCGGGATGATAGCGCCACTTGTCCATCACGAAGATCAGGTCGCGCCCCTCGGCGACGAGCCGGCGCGCCGCCACGACGTCGTTGGTGAGCGGCTTCTCGACGAAGATGGGCCGGCCTCGCGGCAGCAGGCACGCCACGGTCCCGGCATGGAGGACGGTCGGTGTCGCGACGACATAGCCCTCGCAAGGCGGCAGACCCTCAGCCGCCGCGCAGGTGCCTACGGCGCCGGCGGCAGCGGCGGCGGCACGGCACGCCTCGCTCGGGACGGCGACATGGACATCCACGCCGAGCGCCCTCAGGTCGCGGAAGATGAGCTTCCCCCAGCGGCCATAGCCGACGAGACCGATGGTCGTCACGGTGCGCCCGCCCGGGCGGAAACGAGATCGCGGTAGAGCCGACGCATCTCGTCATAGCCCGAGGCCGCCCGGTCGCGTTCCGACAGGATCGGCGCTGTCTCCGGCCATTCCAGGCCGAGCTCCGGACTATCGAAACGGCAGCCAAGCTCGTCCGCCGGATTCCAATATTCCGAGACCGCGTAGACAAGCACCGTAGCACGGGGAAAATAGAAACCGTGGCAGACGCCGGGCGGGATCGACACGGCACGCGGACTGTCGCCGTCAAGGCGCAGGAAGCAGGACAGGCCCGCGGTCTGGCTGTCCTCCCGCAGGTCATGCAGGCCGAGCAGCAGCGTGCCGGCGATCACCGTCAGATAGTCCCAGTGCGTGACATGGACGTGCACGCCGCGCAGAACGCCGGCCCGGCTGTCCACGACATTCCATTGCCTGACCTCGCAGCCGAGCTCCCATTCGTGCCGGAAGAGCTCCATGAGCGAGCCTCGTCCATCCGAATGGCGGATCAGGTCACGAACCTGCATACCGGCGGGGAGACCAGGCACCGAACGCTCCACGAGCCACCCATGACAACGGGCGGAAGGCCGGCTTGTCTCCCGGACGCGTCCGCACGAAGGAACAAGCCGGTTCGCGTGCAGGTTGTCAATCGTCGGCCGGCCGGCGCATGTGGACAATCGCCTGGACCGGAACGATGCCGCCGTGCCGTTGGACAGGGCGCGGGCACGCGCCGTTGGTCACGCCGCCGCCTCGACATGCGCCAGCGCTGCCTTCAGCGTCGCGACGTTCATCGGCGCCTCGATCTGCCTGATATAGGGCGCTTCGCGGATCGTCCGCTCGGCGATCATCGTCAATGCAGCGCCGATCTCGCCGTCCGCGCCGAGATCGGCGAGCTTCAGCGGCAGTCCGAGCGTCCGGTAGAAGGCTCTGATATCCCTCATGAAGGCCTCGTCGCGGCCTTCCATCACCAGCTGCACGATGAGGCCATAGGCGACCTGTTCGCCATGCAGCGCGCCGGCGACCGACGGCAGTGCCGAGAGACCACGGGTCAGCGAATGGGCGAGCGACAGGCCGCCGTTCTCAAAACCGAGCCCGCTCATCAGGATGGTCGCCTCGACGACGCTTTCGACCGCATCGCCCGCTTCGCCGCGCCGCACCGCGGCGGTCGCCGCCTCGCCCTGTGTCCTGATGATCTGGTAGCAGCGGTCGGCAATGGCGAGAGCGATCTCCGGTGGCCGCGCCTTGTAGAAATTCTGCCCGCCGGTGCGGTAGCACTGCTCGGCTTCGAACTTCTTGGTCAGGGCGTCACCGATGCCGGCGATGAAGAAGCGCACCGGCGCGGCGACGATCACGCCGGTATCGACCACGACCGCGTCCGGATTGGTCGGCATCAGGCGGACCTCGCTCAGCACGTGATCGGCCGTGTAGACGATGGCGAGGCGGCTGGTGGGAGAATCGTTGGAGGCGATCGTCGGCACGATGACGAGGCCGCCGCCACGGGCGATGCGCACGCCCTTGGCGGTGTCGATCGCCTTGCCGCCGCCGAGGCCGACGACCACATCCGCGCCCGCCGCGCCCGCCGCCGCCGCCATCCGGTCGATTTCGGCAGCCGTGCACTCGCCGCCGAAATCGCCGAAGACGAGACTGTCGACATGCCCCTGGACCGCTGCCGACAGCCGCTCGCCAAGGAGGCCGGCGACGACCGCGTCGGCGACGACGAAGGCGCGCCGGCCATAGGCTGCGAGGATCGGCCCGAGCTCGGCGAGCGCGCCCGGCCCCTGGATGTAGCGATGCGGTCCGCCGAAGGTCCTGATGGTCATGCATCCCCCCAATGGAAGTCGCGCTTGCCGCCGTCCATGCAGATCAGCGCGCCGTTGATGAAGGCGGCCTGGGTCGAGCACAGGAAGGCGATGAGCGCACCAACCTCCTCCGGCTGGCAGAACCGGCCGAGCGGGTTCTGGCCGGTGACCACGGCCCGCTTTTCCGGCGAGAAGCCGGCGATGAGGTCGGTCTCGACATAGCCGGGCGCGATGGCATTGACGGTGATGCCGCCGGCGCCGACCTCCTTCGCGAGCGTGCGGGTAAAGCCGAGCACACCGGCCTTGGCGGCGGAATAGTTGGTGACGCCGGGCCGCCCGCCGCCCGTCACGTTCATCGAGGAGGTGTTGACGATACGGCCGAAGCCGGCCGCGCGCATGACCGGCACGGCATATTTGCTGCAGAGGAAGGTCGAGCGCAGATGGGTGCGCAGGATGATGTCGAAATCGTCGATCGCCATGTCCTCGGCGCGGGCGCCGAGATGGCGTCCCCCTGCCCCGGCATTGTTGACGAGGATGGCAAGCCCGCCGAGCGCGGCGGCGGCCGCCGCCACCACCCGTTCGGCGCCCTCGGGTTCGGAGACGTCGCCGATCGCGGTGACGGCCTGGACGCCGGCCTCGCGCAGTTCGGCGACCGTCTTTTCGGCCTCGGCCGCGTCGATGTCGTTGATGGCGATGGCGCAGCCTTCACCGGCGAGCGCCAGGGCCTCGGCCTTGCCGATGCCGCGCGCCGCGCCGGTGACCAGCGCCGCCTTGCCCTTCAATCCGAAATCCATGATGCGTCATCCTTTCACGGCGCCGGCGCCGAGCCCTTGAATGAAATATTGGCTGAGCAGCGCAAAGGCGCCGAACAGCGGCAGGGCGATCAGTGTCGAGCCGGCCATGATCTCGCCCCAGCGCAGGTCGAACGAGCCGACCATCGAGGCGAGCCCCACCGGCAAGGTCTTGTTGGCATCCGAGCCGATCATGATCAGCGCGAAGGTGTAGTCGGTCCAGGACAGCAGGAAGGAGAAGATCGCCACCGTGATGAGGCCGGGCAGCGACAGCGGCAGCACGACGCGCAGGAAGGCGCCGAGCCGGGTGCAGCCGTCGACCATCGCCGCCTCCTCGAGCTCGAACGGCATGTTCTTGAAGAAGCCCCAGAGGAACCAGACGCCGAGCGGCAGGGTGAGGGTGAGATGCGAGGCGATGAGGCCGGTCAGGCTGTCGCTGAGGCCAAGCTTGGCGAAGATCGCGAACATCGGAATGGCGATCAGCAGCGGCGGGAACATGTAGGCGTAGAGCATCGCCCCGACGATCAGCTTCTTGCCGCGGATGCGGTGGCGGGTCACGGCATAGGCGATCATGATCGAGAAGATCATGGTGGCGACCACCGTCACCACGGCGACGATGACGCTGTTGACGAAGTGGGCGGGATAGTCGGTCAGTTCCAGGAGGTTGGAATAATATTCCAGCGTGAACGGCCCGGGCGCGAGCGAGATCTTGTGCAGCAGGCTGGTCGGCTCGCGCAGGCTCGACACCACCATCCAGTAGATCGGGAAGGCCGAATAGACGGAGATGACGACGGCGGCGGCGGCAAGCCCGATGCGGGCGCTGAGGGAGCGCGTCATGGCGGTCACTCGGTCTCCAGCGGGAACAGGCGGAAGTAGATGAAGACCACCACCGAGAGGATCAGGAACGAGATGGTGGCGATGGCCGCGCCGCCGCCGATGTCGAACAGCGAGAAGGCGTGGCGGTAGGACAGGATCGCCAGGTGCTCGGTCGCGCCGACCGGCCCGCCGCGGGTCAGCAGCCAGATCACGTCGAACTTGTTGAACATCCAGATCGCCCGGAGCAGCACGACGACCGTCAGGATCGGCTTCAGCATGGGCAGCGTGATATGGAAGAAGCGCTGCACGGCGGTGGTGCCGTCGACCCGCGCCGCCTCGTAGAGCGAGGCCGGCACGGTCTGGAGCGCGGCGAGAAAGCAGGTCGTGACGAAGGGCGTCCACATCCAGACGCTGACGAAGATGACCGAGGTCATGGCCGCGCCGGGGCTCTCGAACCAGTTGACCGGCGGCAGCCCGAGCGCTGCGATGCCGGCCGTGATGATGCCGATCGAGCCGTCGACCATCCATTTGAAGGTGAGCACCACGACGACGGTCGGCAGCAGATAGGGCAGGATCGACAGACCGCGGACGAAGTTGCGGCCGGGAAACACCTCGTTCAGCACCAGGGCGAAGCCGATGCCCAGCACCAGCTGCAGCACGATGGAGCCGAACGAATAGATGAGGCCGTTGGTCAGGGCGCTCCAGAATTCCGGCAGCGACAGCACGGCGATGTAGTTGCCGAGGCCGACCCATTGCGGCGTGCCGACGAACGAATCGAGCCGGTAGAACGACAGGCTGACCGCATAGACCACCGGCGCCACGATCAGCGCCAGCGTCACGGCCATGCCGACGCCGAGGAAGGAATAGATCGTTGCCTTGGAATTCACGAGAACGCCCCGATGAGGAAGCCCGGCCGGCGCGGCCGGCCGGGCCTTTGAGGATCAGGCGATGACTTTGCGCATCTTTTCGGCGGCCGCCTTCAGGGCGTCGGCCGAGGACATGTTCTTCAGGATGCGGTTCTGCAGCATTTCCGGCACGACGAAGGCCTCGAACACCTTGCCGGGCCTGAGATCCGGCTCCGGCCCCTCGGTATCGATGGAGGTGAGGATCATCGCCTTGTCGGTGATGAAGCCGCGCATGGCCTCCACCGCGTCCTTGTGCTTCTCGATCAGCGGATGGGCGCGCCAGCGCTCGTCGTCATAGACGTCGAGGCGCGGCGGCTGGAAGTGCAGCGGCGCCGTGTGCAGGAAGTTGATGTAGTGGTTCTCGGTGAACCAGGCCATGAACTTCATGGCTTCGTCCGAATTGCCGGTCTTCAGCACGACCCAGCCGTCATAGCCGTGATTGACCGCCTTGGCGCGGCCGGCGCTGTCCATATAGGGCGTGATGCCGTACTTGCCGGCAAGCGCGGGCGATGTGCGCTCCAGCGCCTCGATGATGCGTCCGGCATAGGCGGTGTGGGCCACCTTGTCGGAGGCGAAGTTCGACAGGACCTCGCCGAAGCTCGCCTGGCTCGAACCCGACGGCATGGTCTTGTAGAGGTCGGCGAAGAAGTCGAGATAGCGGGTCACCTTCGGCGCCATCTCGGCATTGTCGATGACGACGTTCCACTTGTCGTCGAACAGCCTGACGCCCTCCGCCCACATGAAGCCCGGCGACAGCCAGTTGGTGGCGCCGTTCGAGCCGATCGGGAACAGCGCGCCCGACCGGCCCTCGCCGTTGAGCGTCTGGGCGTTCTTCAGGAAGTCGGCCCAGGTCTTCGGAACCGCGAGGCCTTTCGCCTCGTAGAGGTCCTTGCGGTAGTAGATCCAGGCGAGGTTGTAGTCATAGGGGTACCAGTAGACCTCGTTCTTGATCGGAAACAGGATCTTCGGGCCCCATTGCCGCTTCGAGGTCAGCTCCGTCAGCGGCATCAACTGGCCCTCGGAGGCGAGGATCAGCACGTGGCCGACGAAGGCGAAGGTCGCGATGTCGTAGGGCTGGCCGCCGCGCAGCGAGGTCGTCACCTTGGTGAAGGCGTCGTCGAGCGGCACGCTGTCGACGACGACGCGGGTGCCGTGCTGCCGCTCGTATTCGGCGCAGGCGACGCGCAGCGCCCTGATGCTGTCGATCGAGGTCTCGGTGTTGAGGAACCTCAGCGTCTTCTTGCCCTGGCCGTACACCGCGGGCGCGCCGAGCGCGGTGGTGGCCGCCGCAAGGCCGGCGGCCTTGATCAGCACGCGGCGATCGAGGCCGCCCGGTCCCGTCCTGTTGGTCATGTCATGTCCTCCCCGTTTTGATGTCCGTTATGCGCGGCCGGCGTCCAGGCGCTGGCCGGTGGACTTGGCAAACAGATGCAGCCGGTGCGCCGGCAGGCCGACGGCAAGGCGCTGGTCGGCGCCGAGCGTGTCGGACCGTTCGGTCAGGACCCTGAGGCGCACGCCGGCCGCCTCGCCGATCGACAGGGTCTGGGCGCCGAGCTGCTCGGCGACGCGAATGTCGAAGCCGACGGCGCCGGGCGTCTCGCCCACCGCGACATGTTCCGGGCGGATGCCGAGCACCACCTCCTCGCCGTCGCGCGCCGGCGTGCCCTCGGCAAGCGGCACCGACAGGCCACCGGCGACGAAGGCGCCGCCCGCGATCCGGCCCTCGATGAGATTCATTTCGGGCGAGCCGATGAAGCCGGCGACGAACAGGTTGGCCGGCCGGTCATAGACCTCGAGCGGCCGGCCGACCTGCTGCACATGGCCGTCGCGCATGATCACGATGCGGTTGGCGAGCGTCATCGCCTCAACCTGGTCGTGGGTGACATAGACCATGCTGGTGCCGACCTCCTGGTGGAGGCGCGCGATCTCCTCGCGCATGCGTACCCGCAGCTTGGCGTCGAGGTTCGACAGCGGCTCGTCGAGCAGGAAGACGTCGGGATTGCGCACCAGGGCGCGGCCGAGCGCGACGCGCTGCATCTGGCCGCCGGAGAGCTGCTTGGGCTTGCGTGCCAGGAACTCGTCGAGCCCCAGCATGGCCGCGGCCCGGCGCACGCGCCGGTCGATCTCGGCCGGATCCATGCGCCGGATGCGCAGGCCGAAGGCGAGGTTCTCGTAGATCGTCTTGTGCGGATAGAGCGCGTAGTTCTGGAACACCATGGCGATGTTCCGGTCCTTCGGCTCGAGCCGGGTGACGTCGCGCGCGCCGATGTGGATGCTGCCCGACGTGATCTCCTCGAGGCCGGCGATCATCCGGAGCGTCGTCGACTTGCCGCAGCCGGACGGGCCGAGAAAGACGACGAATTCGCCGTCGGCAATGTCGAGGTCGAAGCCATGCACGGCGACGACGCCGCCATAGGCCTTGCGCACCCGGGCCAGTGAAACCTTGGCCATGGCTCAGCGCCCCCCGACGAAGTCGTGAATACGGTGGTTGATCGGCGCCAGCGCCCGCTGAATGTCGCGGTAGATCGGGAAGCCCCTGTCATAGACGGCCGCCCGCGCGGGCTCCGGCTCGTGCGTCGCGATGATCTTGACCGCATGGGCTGCAGCATCGGTGTCGGCGAAGACGCCGGCACCGAGGCCGGCAACCAGCGCCGCGCCGAACGAGGCATCGGCGACCGCCGGCAGTTCCACCGTCACGCCCAGAACGTCGGCGACGATCTGACGCCAGACCGCCGAACGGGCGCCGCCGCCGGTCAGTCGTGCCGTGGTGAAGCCGAGATCGCGCTCGCGCAGCACCTCCAGACAGTCGCGCAGCGAATAGGCGACGCCCTCGTAGAGCGCGCGCACGAAATGACCGGGGCCATGGTTGAAGCCCGCGCCGACGAAATCGGCGCGCAGCAGCGGATCCCAGTGCGGGCTGCGCTCGCCGTTGAGATAGGGGTGGAAGAACAGGCCTTCCGCGCCCGGAGCGACCGCTGCCGCCAGCCGGTCCATATGGTCGAACACCGGACCGCCCTCCTCGCCGGGACGCTTGAAGAAGGTGTCGCGCAGCCATTTGTGCGCCGAGGCGCAGGAATTGGTGGCGGCGATGACGTACCAGTGCTCCGGCACGACGTGGAAATAGTTGATCAGCGCGAAATCCGGCCGGGCGGTTGGCGACAGCACGTTGACGGTGGCGGCGGTGGCGAGCTTCACGACGCCGAGGCCTTGCCGCACCATGCCGGCGCCGAAGGTCTCGGCCGCCGTATCCGACGTGCCGCAGACGACCGGCGTGCCCTCGGGGATGCCGGTCTGCCGCGCCGCCTCGGCGGTGACCGGGCCGACAACGGCCCCGGGCGCGACGATTGGCGGCAGGCTCGCCATCGGCCAGCCGATCATGCCGCACAGCTCTTCCGACCATGTGCCGGCATGGGCATCCATCATCAACGTGCCGAGCGCGTCGATCGTGTCGGTCTCGAACGTGCCGGTGAAGCGCGAGCGCAGCCAGTCCTTGGCGAGATAGAGCCGCGCGACACGCGCGAAGGCCTCCGGCTCGTGGCGCCGGACCCACAGCATCTGCGGCAGGGTCCAGGTCGGATTGGCGCGGTTGGCGCCGATGTCGAGGATGCGCCTGTCGGCCCGGTCACGCAGCTCCTGCGTCTCGGCCCGGCTGCGCTGGTCGTTCCAGAGGATCGCCGGGCGGATGACCCGGCCGGCGGCATCCTCCAGCACCTGGGTATGGGCGCCGGCGGAGAACGAGATGGCGGCGATCCGCCCGGCCCGGCCGGCGGCCTCGGCGACGACGGGCACGGCGGCGATCACGGCGCGCCACCAGTCGTGCGGATCCTGCTCGCTCCAGCCCGGCTCGGGCGCCGCGGTCGCGACCGGTGCCGAAGCCTCGGCCACCAGGCTGCCGTCGGCGCGGATCGCGCTGACCTTCAGCGAGCCGGCACCGAGATCGATGCCGATGAGGATGGGCTCATGCTCAGCCATGACGGATGTCCACCGCGCCAGCGGCCGGCCTCAGGCCGAGCTTGCCCGGATTGAGCAGATTGCCGGGATCGATGGCGTCCTTGATCGTCTGCAGCAGGTCGAGACCCGCACCGAGCTCGCGCCTCAGCCAGGGATTGCGGAACAGGCCGACGCCGTGGTGGTGGGCGATCGAGCCGCCATGGTCGAGCGTCAGACCTTCGACGGCCTCCCAGAGCCTGGCATGCAGCGGCAGCGCCTCGGCTTCCGGCATCGGCGGCAGGCGGATGGTCATGTATTGGCAGGCACCTTCCGGATAGACGTGCGACCAGTGCGCGCCGAAATGGAGCTTCGGGTGAATGGCACGGACGGCGGCGTCGATGGCGGCATAGAGGCCCGGCAGCACCGACCAGTTGCCGGTGACTTCGATCGTGTCGTTGAAATAGCCGGCGGCATGCCATTTCTGCGAATAGGCGACGTAGCGATTGGCGAGCCAGTGGTCATAGGGATCGCTCGGGCCGACCTCGCCGCCGTGGCGCGCGGCGATCGCCAGCGCCATCTCCTGTTCGGTCGAGACCAGCGGCTCGCAACCGGCGAAGGCGAGCACGGCGAGAAAGGGCTTGGCCTTGAACAGCGCGATGCCGGCCGTGCGGTCGGCGCTCTCCACCGCATCGTAGAGGCGGACGATGCTTGGCCTGATCTCGGCCTGCATGATGTCGCGCGCGGCATCGAGCGAGGCGGCGAGCGTCGGGAAGGCGAGCACCACACCGCGTTCGATCTCCGGCTTCTTCCAGATGCGCAGGGTCAGCTCGGTGATGACGCCGAAGGCGCCCTCGCCGCCGACCAGGATGTCGCGGATCGACGGCCCGACCGAGCGGCGCGCCACGGGACGCACCTCGATCGGCGTCCCGTCGGGCAGCACCGCCTTCAGGCCGACGACGATATCCTCGATCTTGCCGTAGCGGCTGCTCGCCTGGCCGCCGCCGCGGCAGGCCGCCCAGCCGCCGACGGTCGAGATCTCGATCGACTGCGGCAGGTGGCCGGTGGTGAACCCGGCCTCGTTGAGGGCTTTTTCGAAAGCCGCGCCGTTCATGCCGGCGCGCACCGTCACCATGGCATCGGTGGGATTGAGCGCCACGATGCCGTCGAGGCGTCTCAGATCCAGCATCACCTCGCCGCCGAGGGGAATGGCGCCGCCGAGCACGCCGGAACCGTTGCCGTAGGGAATGAGGCGAATGCCGCGCTCGTGGGCGAGGCGCACGACGCGTGCCACCTCGCCGGCATCGGCCGGGCGGACGGCGAGTTGCGGCACCACGCCGGCAAGCTCGCCGATCCGCTCGCGGAACACGGCGTAGGGCAGCCGGTCCCGGGCATAGCCGAGGCGCTCCTCGAAGCCGGCGAGCACATGCTCCGGACCGACGACGGCCGCGAAGGCTTCGGCAAGCGCTGAGGGCGCCAGGTCGCTGGCCCGGGCGGCGGCAATCGTTCGTTCGGTCATGAACACCTCCAAAGGGAGGCGCGGCGTGGCAAGCCCATCGCGCATCCTCCCAGATGCCTTTGTGCATTTTGCACAATCGTTTGTTCAAAAGACTGTCGGAAAGATTCGCGGCCGTCAAGACGGTTCCGTCAGCGCATGGAAGCCGTGCCGAAAGCAGCGCCTGCCGCGGGCTTGCCGCCCTGCCCGCTCCGTCAGGCCGCCGGCGCCGGCCCGGTCGATGCCCGCACGACGAGCTGCTCGGGCGCGAGCGGAGCGACCGGCTCCGGCGTGCCGCCGCCGACCAGCCCGACCAGGATCTCGGCGGCAAGCCGCCCCATCCGGCCGGTCGGCATGCGCACCGTGGTGAGCGCGGGATAGAGCATGGTGGCGACCGCCGCGTCGTGCAGGCCGATCACCGAGACGTCCTGGGGAATGCGCAGCCCCGCCTCGTGCAGCACGGCCATGGCGCCCGCCGCCGACACGAGGGTTGCCGCCAGCACGGCCGTCGGCCGCCGGTCGATCAGCTCGCGCATGGCCGCGGCGCCGCCCTCGGCGGTATAGCCGGCGACAGCGACGAGCTGCGGATCGAAGGCGATGCCGTGCGCGGCAAGCCCTTCGCGATAGCCGGCCAGGCGCTCGCCGGCATTGAAGCCGCCGGGTCGCCCGGCGAGATGGGCGATGCGCCGATGGCCGAAGGCAACGAGATGGTCGAGCGCGATCCGGGTCGCGGCACGGCTGTCGAGCACCACCGAATAGCGCGAGCCGGCGAGCGTGCGGTTGAGCAGGACGTAGTTGGTGCGTGTCGCCTCGAGCTCGCCCAGCAGGACATCGTCGTCGTCGAGGCTCGCCACCAGCAGCCCGTCAACCCGGTTGCCCTCGCTGAGCCGGCGGTAGGCGCCCGCCTCGCGCGCGCCGGGGGCCCGGTGCGCGATGAGCAGCGAGAAGCCGTGTTCGGCGGCGGCCGCCTCGGCGCCCTCGATGGCCGCGGCGAAGACCGGATTGTCGAGCTGCGGCACGACGATGCCGAGCGTCGACGACCGCGCGGTGCGCAAGCCCCGGGCGAAGGCATTGGCGCGGTAGTCGAGCTCGCGCGCGACCTGCAGGATGCGTTCGCGGGTGTCGTCGCGAATGCGCTGCGCCGCCTCCCCGCGCAGCACGCGCGAGGCGGTCGAGACATCCACACCGGCAAGGCGCGCCACATCGGCAAGAGTCGGTCGGGCCATATCGCTGATCGATAGGCCAGGACGCAAAAATGGGGAAGAGGGCCAGGGCCGCTTTGCGTCTCCGGCCTTCCGTCCGCAGCCCGGATCGCCTAAATGCGCGCCGAGATGATGTTGAAGAGATGCGTTTAGGTATGATTCGCCTGGAAAATATCGGCAAGCAGAACGGCCGGCAGATCATTTTCATCGAGGCTTCGGCCGCCCTGCAGCGCGGCGAGAAGATCGGCCTCGTCGGTCCGAACGGCGCCGGCAAGAGCACCCTGTTCCGCATGATCACCGGCGAGGAACTGCCCGACGAGGGGCAGATCTCGATCGATCGCGGCGTCACCATCGGCTATTTCAGCCAGGATATCGGCGACATGTCCGGCCGCAGCGCCGTAGCCGAGGTGATGGACGGCGCCGGGCCGGTCAGCGCGGTCGCGGCCGAGCTGAAGGCGCTGGAGGCGGCGATGGGTGATCCCGACCAGGCCGACGCCATGGATACGCTGATCGAGCGCTACGGCGAGGTCCAGGCGCGGTTCGAGGAGCTCGGCGGCTATGCGCTCGAGGGCCGGGCACGCGAGGTCCTGGCCGGTCTCGGCTTCTCACAGGACATGATGGACGGCGATGTCGGCAAGCTTTCCGGCGGCTGGAAGATGCGCGTCGGGCTTGCCCGCATCCTCCTGATGCGCCCGGATGCCATGCTGCTGGACGAGCCGAGCAACCACCTCGATCTCGAAAGCCTGATCTGGCTCGAACAGTTCCTCAAGGACTACGACGGCGCGCTGATGCTGACCTCGCACGACCGCGAGTTCATGAACCGCATCGTCACCAAGATGATCGAGATCGATGGCGGCAGCCTCACCTCCTATTCCGGCGACTATGCCTTCTACGAGCAGCAGCGCGCCTTGAGCGAAAAGCAGCAGCAGGCGCAGTTCGAGCGCCAGCAGGCCATGCTCGCCAAGGAGATCGCCTTCATCGAGCGCTTCAAGGCGCGCGCCTCCCATGCCGCCCAGGTGCAGAGCCGGGTGAAGAAGCTTGAGAAGATCGATCGGGTGGAGCCGCCGAAGCGCCGCCAGACCGTGATGTTCGACTTCCCGCCGGCGCCGCGCTCCGGCGAGGACGTGGCGAGCCTGAAGGGCATCGCCAAGCGGTATGGCGACCGCGTCATCTACGACGGCCTCGACTTCCAGGTGCGCCGGCGCGAACGCTGGTGCGTGCTCGGCGTCAACGGCGCGGGCAAGTCGACGCTGCTCAAGATGGTCGCCGGCGCCAGCGCGCCGGATGCCGGCACGGCCAGCCTCGGGGCGAGCGTCAAGATGGGCTATTTCGCCCAGCATGCCATGGAGCTGCTCGACGGCGAGCGCACCGTGTTCGAGGCGCTGGAGGACCAGTTCCCCCAGGCCGGCCAGGGCTCGCTCCGCGCGCTCGCCGGCTGCTTCGGCTTTTCCGGCGACGACATCGACAAGAAGTGCCGGGTCCTGTCGGGCGGCGAGAAGGCGCGCCTCGTCATGGCGCTGATGCTCTACGATCCGCCGAACTTCCTGGTCCTGGACGAGCCGACCAACCACCTGGACATGGCCACCAAGGAAATGCTGATCGCGGCGCTGTCGAGCTACGAGGGCAGCATGCTGTTCGTCTCGCACGACCGGCATTTCCTGGCCGCCCTGTCGAACCGCGTGCTCGAGCTCACCCCCGAGGGCGTCCATGCCTATGGCGGCGGCTATACCGAATATGTCGCGCGCACCGGCCAGGAGGCGCCGGGGCTGAGGAGCTGACGCGAGGGAGATGCCGGTGGCCAATCTGTTCGACGATCTGCCCGATCGGGCGGAGGCGGAACTCTTCACCGCGATCCTCGATCGGCCGGGCCTGCGGATCGAGCGGATCGTCTCCACCGGCCAGACGACGCCGGAGAACGAACCCTATGACCAGGACCATGACGAATGGGTGCTGGTGCTCAAGGGTGCGGCACGGCTCTGGCTGGACGGCCGGGGCGAAACCGATCTCAAGCCCGGCGACCACCTGTTCATTCCCGCGCGCTGCCGCCACCGCGTCGTCTGGACGGCAATGGGCGAGCCGACCGTCTGGCTCGCGGTCCATTTCGGCTGACCGGCGGCCCCCGCCATTCGCCTTCCTTGCGCCCGGCACTGGAAAATTGAGACAGTGGCTTTTTTCCAGGAGGCCATGCCAATGACCGGGGATCCGACTTCACCCGTGCTGACCGAAACGCGCGGCGCGGTTCTGATCATCACTCTCAATCGCCCCGAGGCGAAGAACGCCGTCAATGCGGCGCTTGCCGCGGGCATGGCCGCGGCCATCGACCGCCTCGATGCCGACGACGCGCTCACCGTCGGCATCATCACCGGCGCGGGGGGCACCTTCTGTTCCGGCATGGACCTCAAGGCCTTCCTGCGCGGCGAGCGCCCGTCCATCGCGGGCCGCGGCTTTGCCGGCCTGACCGAATCCCTGCCGAAAAAGCCGCTGATCGCGGCGGTCGACGGCTACGCGCTGGCCGGCGGCATGGAAGTGGCACTCTCCTGCGACCTGATCGTCGCCAACCGGGGCGCGAAGTTCGGCATTCCCGAGGTGAAACGGGGGTTGACCGCCGCCGCCGGCGGACTGATCCGCATGCCCCGGCAGATGCCGGTCCGCATTGCCATGGAATATGCGCTGACCGGGGAATTCTTCACGGCGGAGCGCGCCCATCAGCTCGGCATCATCAACCGGCTGACGGACGGGCCCGCGCTGGAGGCCGCGCTCGAGCTGGCGGCCGCGATCGCCGCCAACGGTCCGCTCGCCGTGAGGGCTTCGAAGCAGGTGATCGCGGAATCCCGCCTCTGGCCGGAAGACCAGATGTGGGCGCGGCAGCAGGAGATCGTCGGCCCCATCTTCACCTCCGAGGATGCCCGCGAGGGCGCCACGGCCTTTGCCGAAAAGCGCGCGCCGAACTGGCGCGGCCGGTAGGATCGCGGCGGCGTCGATCAGAGCCCGACGACAACGGTTGCGAGCAGCACCAGCGCGAAGGCCACGTTGATAACGCGCGCGGCGACGGGATGGCGCAGCAGCCGCGCGAAGCTCGCCCCTGCCACCAGCCACGCGACATGGATGACGACGATCATCGCCGTCAGCACCGCGATCTTGACCCCGGCCTCGGCAAGCGGCGGCATGCCGGCAAGGCGCGTGCCGGCATAGACCGCGGCGATCGCGACATAGGCCTTGGGATTGGCGACGGCCAGCAGCAGGCCGCCCGCGAGCGACGGAGCGGCCCCTGCCGGGCCCTCGTCCGACAGGGGCGGCGCCATGGCGATGCGCACCGCGAGATAGACGATATAGGCGGCCGAGAGCCAGAGCAGCACGGGCGCGAGCCGCGGCTGCGACATCAGCAGCGAGACGAGCCCAGCCGCGACTGCCAGCAGCACCGCGGTGGTGCCGAGGATCAGCCCGGCCACATAGGCCGACGAACGCCTGAGGCCGAAGGCCGCGCCCATCGCCGTGGCGCTGACGGTCGCGGGCCCCGGGCTGCCCATGACGACGAGGGCAGCGAGCACCAGGCCGGCGAGCGGCTGCACCAAACCACCCGTCGCATTCACCGTCTCCATGACCCGGCCTCCCCCCTGAACGGACGGCATGGTGGCCGCCGCGGCGGCCGGCGTCTTGAAGGATCGTGCGCGACCGCTGCCCCATGGCGTTTTCGAGCGACGCCGGCGGCGCTCCGCGCGGACAGGACGCGCCGGCACGCGACCCTAGGCTTCGAGCAGGAAACCGCCGTCGGCAAGGCTTCGGCCATTGACCAGAAGCTCGACGCGGTGATGGCCGGCATGATGCTTGCGCGTGGTGAAATCACGAATGACCTGGCTGATCGCCACGGTCTCTTCCATCCCCGGCGCCAGCACGATCTCCCTGAGCTTGAAGACCTTGGGCGCGGCGCGGCCGTTCTTTTTGACGTAGTGCACGGCATAGTCGACGATCAGCTTCTGCGGCTCGGCCGCGGTCGAGACGAGCCTTGCCGACAGGCTCATGCGCTCGCCGAGGGCGATGCGTGCCGGCTCGACCGCGAAATCGGCGACAAGAACCTGCGCCCCGCGCCCGGCCCCCATCAGCTCCAGCGCCCCGGCATCGCCGCGCTTGATCAGGGTCCTCAGCGCCTGCCTGACGATCCAGGCCGTATGCGGCTGGGCCCGCGGCCAGCCGGCCAGCCGCGCGAGCACCCAGGCCGGATGGTCCTTGGTGACGTCGTTGAGATGATTGGCCACCGACTTGCGCACATAGAGGCTCGGATCGGCCTTCAGCGCATCGAGGATCGGCCATGCGCGGGCCGGATCCTCCATGAGCGGCCGCAGCTGGAACGACCAGGGCAGCCGCGGCCGGGCGCCTTCGCTGGCGAGGCGCCGGACATGCTCGTTGTCGTCCTCCGCCCAGGCGGTCATCACGGACAGGGTGCGGTCGAGATCGCGGATGAGGAAATGCCGGATCGCGAACTCCGCCGAGCCGAAGCGGGTGAAAAAGGCGAGCGCCGCCATCGACGCATCGAAGCGGTCCTGCCCGTAGAGCGCGACATATTCGGACAGGGCGATGGCCGCGAAACCATGCTCGATGCGCGGCGCCAGCGCCCGCAGGGTTTCCAGATTGGCCTCGAAGGGGCCCGGCAGCGTCGCGTGAAAGGTTTCGGCGACGCGCCTGAGCCGCTGCATGATGCTCAGATCGTCGAGCCGGTCGCAGGCGAGCGCGAGAAAGCGCTCGGCATCGAAGCCGCATGCGATCGCCTGCGTCTCGACGGCAAAATGCTCCAGCCGCGCGCGGTTGAAGATCTCTTTCAGAGCAGGCGCGCCGGCCGGTGCGTCGGACATCGTGGCCTCGGGAAACGGGACGCTGCGCATAAGACGCGATTCCGCGCGCGCCGTCGCCGGCCATGCGTCAGAGCCGCCGCGCTGCCGACCTGTCTCTCGGCCACGGTGACGCCACGCCGCGCGCGGTTCATCATGCCCAAAGCCTGCCGTTCCGACGGCCGGCTTCGACAACGAACATGCCAAGGGGAGATCACCTTGACCCGATTGCCGGGACGGCTGCAGCACCATCCCTTCGCCGACGTGATCAGGCTGCGCATCGATGCCCAGGGTGCCGGGCGCAGCACCTGCTCGATCGAGATCGTCCCCGAGATCCACCACAATCCGCACGACGTGACCCACGGCGCGGTGCTCTACGCGCTGGCCGATACCGGCATGGGCGTGGCGCTCTACCCGACCCTCGAAGCCGGCGAGAGCTGCGCCACCATCGAGATCAAGATGACCTATTTCCGTCCGGCCCGGGCCGGCCTGGTGCGCTGCGAGACCGAGCTTTTGAATCGCGGCCGCAACATCGCCAATCTCGATTCGCGCCTCTACCTGGACGACAAGCTGATCGCCCAGGCCAACGGCAACTACGCGATCCTGAGGCCGCGGCCGCAGGATCCGAAGACGAGCGCGGCGGAAGATCTGCTGTAGGGGGCCAAAGACACGGCGATTGACTTATCCGCGAAATGGAGCCGAAATAGCTTCAAAATTGCATGCCGGCGATAGAGAACGCTTCTCTCATCGCGAAAATCGACACGAAATCCAGCCAAACTGGTGACGGGCATGATGGCATCCCAGGGACCGCATCACGCCGATCTCGTCTATGCGACGCTGAGCGACAGGGCCGCGGCGGCCCAGTCGGCGGTGGCTGCCTCCTGGTCCCGGTCCCTGCGCAAGCACGGCCTCGACCCCAATCACGACCGGCCGCCACGGCGCCTCAGCGGCGCGGAATTTGCGTTCGCTTTCGAACGGCTCGAGCACCTCGTCCGTCTCGCGCAGCCGGCGATCGACCGGCTGTTCCAGGCGGTCGGAGAGGCCGGCTGCTGCGTGCTCCTGACCGACGGCGCGGGCGTGCCGCTCGACCGGCGTGGCGTCGCCGGCGATGATGTCGACTTCCTCGGCTACGGGCTTTGGACCGGCATGGTCTGGAGCGAGGCCAGCGAAGGCACCAACGGCGTCGGCACATGCCTTGCCGAGGGCCGGCCGCTGACCATCCATCGCGACCAGCATTTCCTCACCCGCAATATCGGATTGAGCTGCACCGTCGCACCGATCTTCGATGCCGACGGCCGGCTTGCCGGCGCCCTCGACGTGTCGACCTGTCGTTCGGACCTGACGCCTGCCATGCTGAAGCTGATCGCGGCGGCGACGGGCGACGCGGCGCAGCGGATCGAGGCGCGCCATTTCCGCGAGACCTACCGCCACGCCCGCGTCGTGGTCGGCCCGGACAATGGTCGCGGCGCCAACGGGCTTCTCGCCGTCGACCGCGAGGACCTGGTGATCGGCGCGAACCGGGCCGCGCGCATGGCCTACGGCCTGACGGAAGCGCGCCTCGCCCGGCCCTTCCCGGCCGACGATCTCCTCGCCGAAACGGCTGCCGAGGACCACGAGGCCTTCGCCGCCGCCGAGCGCGGCGCCGTGCAGCGCGCTCTGGCCCGTGCCGGCGGCAATGTCTCGGCCGCCGCCCGCCTGCTCGGCGTCAGCCGCGCCACGTTGCACCGCAAGCTCGCCCGCCTCGGGCGCGAAGGCGGCCGCTAGCCGTCCCACGCCCGCCGCGGGGCAGAGCCGCCACCGGCGAATGTGTCGCAATCCTGCGACACATCGCCCGCCCCGCCTGCGGCCGCCCGGCTGACGGCGCCCGCGGCCACGGCCGATCCTCCCGCCATTGCCGAAGGCCTTGCGCCCCGGCACTGCTGGAGGAAACCATGAACAAGCCCGAACTCACCCGCACGGCATCGACACCGTTCAAGCCCCGCTACGGCAATTTCATCGGCGGCCGCTGGGTCGAACCCGTCGCCGGCCGCTATTTCGAGAACACCTCGCCGGTCACCGGACGCCTCATCTGCGAGGTGGCCCGTTCCGACGCCCAGGACATCGAAAAGGCCCTCGATGCGGCCCATGCCGCCAAGGACGCCTGGGGGCGCACCAGCGTCGCCGACCGCGCGCTGCTGCTCCATCGCATCGCCGACGTCATGGCGGACAATCTGGAGCTGCTGGCGGAAGCCGAGACGCTCGACAACGGCAAGCCGATCCGCGAGGCCATGGCCGCCGACCTGCCGCTCGCCATCGACCATTTCCGCTACTTCGCCGGCGCCATCCGGGCCCAGGAAGGCGGCATTTCCGAGATCGACCACGACACCGTCGCCTATCATTTCCACGAGCCGCTCGGCGTCGTCGGCCAGATCATTCCCTGGAACTTCCCACTGCTGATGGCGGTCTGGAAGCTCGCGCCGGCGCTCGCCGCGGGCAATTGCGTGGTGATCAAGCCGGCCGAGCAGACGCCGGCCTCGATCATGGTCCTGGCCGAGCTGATCGGCGACCTCCTGCCGCCCGGCGTGCTCAACATCGTCAACGGCTTCGGCCTGGAGGCCGGCAAGCCGCTGGCCTCGTCGAACCGCATCGCCAAGATCGCCTTCACCGGCGAGACCACGACCGGCCGGCTCATCATGCAATATGCCAGTCAGAACCTGATCCCGGTGACGCTGGAGCTCGGCGGCAAGTCGCCCAACATCTTCTTCAAGGACGTCGCGGCCGAGGACGACGACTTCTTCGACAAGGCGATCGAAGGCTTCGTCATGTTCGCGCTGAACCAGGGCGAGGTCTGCACCTGCCCGAGCCGGGCGCTGATCCACGAGAGCATCTACGATCGGTTCATGGAGCGCGCCCTGAAACGCGTCGGCGCGATCGTCCAGGGCAATCCGCTCGACCCGGCGACCATGATCGGCGCGCAAGCCTCCTCCGAGCAGCTCGAAAAGATCCTGAGCTATTTCGACATCGGCCGCCAGGAAGGCGCCGAGGTGCTGGCCGGCGGCGAGCGCGCCGTGCTGGGCGGCGAGCTGGCCGGCGGCTACTACGTCAAGCCGACCGTCTTCAAGGGGCACAACCGGATGCGCGTCTTCCAGGAGGAGATCTTCGGCCCGGTGGTGGCGGTGACCACCTTCAAGGACGACGACGAAGCCCTCGCCATCGCCAACGATACGCTCTACGGGCTGGGGGCCGGCGTCTGGTCGCGCGACGGCACCCGCGCCTACCGCTTCGGCCGGGCGATCCAGGCCGGCCGGGTCTGGACCAACTGCTATCACGCCTATCCCGCTCATGCGGCCTTCGGCGGCTACAAGCAGTCGGGCATCGGCCGCGAGAACCACCTGAGGATGCTCGACCACTACCAGCAGACCAAGAACATGCTGGTCAGCTACGCACCGAAGAAGCTCGGCTTCTTCTGATCCGTCCCCCGACCGCCCGGCCCCGCCGGGCGGCCCTGCCCGGTACGGCACCTCCCGATCCCCGTCGGTCCCGTACCGGGCCTTTTTGCCGGCAAGCGAGCTCCCCCATGACCGAGGCGTCCCTCGACCGCGTGACCGCCACGCAGGCGGCTCTCGACCTCATCGGCGAATTGCAGGCGGCGCACGGGCCGATCCTGTTTCACCAGTCTGGCGGCTGCTGCGATGGCTCCTCGCCGATGTGCTACCCGCAGGGCGATTTCCTGATCGGCGACAGCGACGTCCGGCTCGGCGAGATCGGCGGCGCGCCGGTCTATATCGGCGCGGCCCAATATGCGCTCTGGCGCCACACCCAGCTGATCATCGATGTCGTGCCCGGCCGCGGCGGCATGTTCTCGCTCGACAACGGCACGGAGCGGCGCTTCATCACCCGTTCGCGCGCCTTTTCCGGCGCCGAGATGTGCCGCCTCGACCGCGGTCCCGCACCTGAGCCGCCGTCGCTGTCGTAACAGTGTCAAGAACTTCTGGTCAGCCCTGACGTTGCAAGTGTTGATCCGGCTAAGCCGAATCGGCGCGGCCAGGTGCCCTGGCCGGGCCGACGCGTAGCATCGGCCGTCCGGTCGCCTTGGACAACCGTGTTCGGATGACCAGATCCAACGTGCTGATCGAAATCGTCTATATGGATGCCGGCGGCGGTCATCGCAGCGCCATGAACGCGCTGAAGGCCGTGCTCGCCGAACGCCATCCGGACTGGCAGGTCGAACCGGTCGACCTGCAGAAGCTGCTGCAGCCGATGGATCCGGTGCACCGCATCTCCCGGCGCGTCGCCCGGCCGCTGCAGCGCATCCTCGGCCCGCTGGCGCCGAACCTGGCGCTGGAACCGATCGAAGCGCAGGACGTCTACAACACCGCGCTGAAGCGCGGCACGACCCGCGGTCTCGGCGCGATCCTGCCCCTGCTGCAGGCCTTCATCCGCCACTATGCGCTGGAGCTCGAGGAGCTGTTGCGCCTCTACTGGCTGGAGCCCGGCCGCCGCCGGCCCGACCTCGTCGTGTCGGTCGTGCCCAATTTCAACGGCATCCTGTTCCGGGCGCTGAAGCAGGTCCATCCGCGCACGCCCTACCTGACCGTCATGACCGACATGGTCGACTGTCCGCCGAACTTCTGGATGGAGGACCAGGACCAGATCATGGTCTGCGGCACCCAGAAGGCCACGGAACAGGCCAGGCAAACCGGGTTCTACCAGCCGGCCAACCTGATCGAGGTTTCCGGCATGATGCTGAAACCCTCCTTCTACGGGCAGCCGGAGGAACCGCGGCTGTCGCTGCCCGGGCTCGGCCTCGATCCGGGCCGGCCGACCGGCCTCGTCATGTTCGGCGGCAACGGCGCGCTCGGTGCGACGCTCGGCATCGTCGACAGCCTCGCCGAGGCCCGGCTTGACGTGCAGACCATCGTGCTCTGCGGCAGCAACCGGAAACTGCGCGAAACCCTCGCCGGCCGCGCCGGCTGCCACGCCGTCGGCTTCGTGCAGAATGTCGCCGACTATATGCGGCTCGCCGACTTCGTGATCGGCAAGCCGGGCCCCGGCAGCATCAGCGAGGCGATCCATATGGGCTGCCCCGTCATCGTCGAGCGGAACGCCGCGACCATGCCGCAGGAGCGGCCCAATGTGGACTGGGTGCTGGAGGCCAGCGTCGGCATTGCCGTGAAGAGCTTCGAAAAGCAGATCGCCGGCGCCGTGCAGCGCATGCTGAGCGAGGGCGACGGCTATCGGCGCAATATCCGCAGCAACGTGCCCTACAATTGCGCCGTGTTCGAGGTCGCGACCCATATCGACCATATCGTCGCGGCGGCAGCCTGATCAGGCGGTCTCCGACGGCTCCGCGGCCGGCCTCCGTTCGCGTCGGAACAGCACGAGGCCGGCCGCGACGATGAGGGTGGCGCCGGCCAGTGTCGCCCGTCCGGGAATTTCGCCAAAGGCGAAATAGCCGATCAGCGCGGCGCCGATCAGCTCGACATAGACGAGCGGCGCCAGCACCGAGGCCTCGGCCCGCCGGAAGGCGGCGATCGACAGGAAGTGGCAGAGCGCGGACACGAGCCCGAGCCCGGCAAACAGCACGATCTCGGCGCGGGCCGGCACCGACCAGTTGGCGACGGCCTGCGGCGTCAGCAGCACCGCGCCCGCCACACATTGGAACGCCAGGGTCTTCAGCGCATCCTCGGCCTGTGCCATCCGGCGCGTCGCCACCAGATAGAAGGCGAAGGCCAGCCCCGCTGCGAAAGCCAGGAGAATGGCCGGCTCCATCGCGCCGCCCGGGCGCACGATCACCATGGCTCCGGCAAAGCCGAGCGAAAGGCCGGCCAGCTTCGCCGGCGACAGCCTTTCGCCGAGCATGACGACCGCCAGCGCCACGGCGATGACGGGCGCTGAGAGATAGGCGCTGGTTGCGGTTGCCAGCGGAATGCGCGCGACCGCGAGATAGTAGAGCGACATGGCGAGCACCAGGAACACGGTGCGCAGCAGATGCGAGCCGAGCCGCGCGGTCGGAAACGGCCGGGTGCCATGCACGGCGAGCGACACCGGCAGCACGACCAGTCCGGCCGCCACGCAGCGCGCCCAGCTGAGGAACAGCGGCGAATGGTCGTGGCTGAGATATTTGGCGATGCCGTCGACGACGGGCAGGACCAGCATCGCGATGGTCATCAGGATGACGCCGCCCATTCCGCCTCCGCCCTTCCGCCGTCGCATATGCGGGAAAATGGCGCCGAAGCGCAATGCGTTGCCGGCATTTCCTGAATCCGAACCTCATGCCGCGCCCGCCATCCTGGCGCAACGCGCCGCGATTTCAAGGCATGCGGGCCGTCGCCTGCGGCTGTCGGGATGCTGCCTCCCGAACTGCCATATCGACTTGCCGCGAGCCCCTCGCCTAGGATCGCCGCCGCTCGCGCCGGGGTGCCCGCGCGATCCACAAGAGCTGAGGAAAACGTCCGTCCGATGAACGCCAGCACTTCGCCTTCCGCCGAAAAGAACCAGCCCGGCCCCTATGATCTCGCCATCCGCGGCGGCCGCCTGATCGATCCCGAAACCGGACTGGACGCGACCGGCGATGTCGGCCTGCGCGACGGGCGGATCGTCGCCGTCGGCAAGCTGGACGGCGAGGCCGCGCGCAGCATCGACGCCGGCGGCCTGGTGGTGGCGCCCGGCTTCATCGATCTGCACGCCCATGGCCAGTCGATCGCCGCCGACCGCATGCAGGCCTTCGACGGCGTGACCACGTCGCTGGAGCTCGAGGCCGGCATGCTGCCGGTCGCCCGCTGGTACGAGCAGCAGGAGGCCAAGCGGCGGGTGCTGAACTATGGCGCCGCCGCCAACTGGGCCTTTGCCCGGATCGCCGCCATGACCGGCGCCGAACTGCAGCCCGATCTCGGCTACATGGCGCGCAACAATCACGACAAGCGCTGGGTCGAGAATGTCGCGACCGACAAGGAGGTCGGGGACATCGTCGCCCTCATCGCCCAGGGGCTCGACGAAGGCGGCATCGGCATCGGCATCCTCAATGCCTATGCCCCGGGCGCCGGGGTCAAGGAGCTCTCGGAGGTGGCGAGCCTTGCCGTCCGCTATGGCGTGCCGACCTACACCCATGTCGCCTATGCCTCGAACAGCGACCCCAGGAGCTCGATCGAAGCCTATACCCGCCTGGTCGGCTATGCCGGCTCGACCGGGGCGCACATGCATATCTGCCACTTCAACAGCACCAGCCTGCAGGATGTCGAGCGCGCTGCCGCGCTCATCCGCAAGGCGCAGGCCCAGGGCCTGAAGGTGACGGTCGAAGCCTATCCCTATGGCACCGGCTCGACCGTTCTCGGCGCCGCCTTCTTCGCCGACCCGGCCTTCGTCGAGCGCACCGGCAGCGGCTACGAGGCGATCGAAATGGTCGATACCGGCCGCACCTTCCACAACCGCGAGGAAATCCTGGCCGCCCAGGCGCAGGACCCCGGCTCGCTGGTGCTCTGGCACTTCCTCGACACCGAGGCCAATCCGCGCCACCGCGATCTGCTCGACGTATCGATCCTGTTCCCGGAAGGCGCCATCGCCTCCGATGCCATGCCCTGGTCGCTCGCCGACGGCTCGTTCTACGAGGGCGATGCCTGGCCGCTGCCGAAGGATGCCTCGGCCCATCCGCGCTCGTCGGGCACCTTCACCCGCTTCCTCCGCCACTGGGTGCGCGAGCGTGAGGCTCTGTCGCTGATCGACGGCCTCGCCAAATGCACGCTCATCCCGGCCGACATCCTCGGCGAGAGCACGCCGGCCATGCGCCGCAAGGGACGCCTGCAGCCGGGCTGCGACGCCGACATCGTGGTGTTCGACTACGACAATCTCACCGACCGGGCCGAGTTCAAGGCGATGAACCGGCCCGCGGACGGCATGAAGCATGTCCTGGTCAATGGCGAAGCCGTGATCTCGGACGGCGCGCTCGTCACCACCGCCCGGCCCGGCCGGCCGGTGCGGCGCCCGGTCAAGCGGGCCGGCTGAAACCATGGCCGTCCCGATCCTGCTCGTGTCGGGCTTTCTCGGCGCGGGCAAGACGACCCTGATCAACCACCTGCTGGGTGCCGCCGACGGGCGGCGCATCGCCGCGGTGGTGAACGATTTCGGCGCCATCAACATCGATGCCGAGCTTCTGGCGAACAGCGCCGACGGGGTCGTCGCCCTGCAGAACGGTTGCATCTGCTGTTCGCTGCAGGGCGACCTGCTGCGCACGCTCGGCCGGATCCTGCGGCGCGATCCGCCACCCGAGGCGATCGTCATCGAGACGAGCGGCATCTCCGATCCGGCCGAGATCGTCCGCAGCCTGCTCGATCCGGTGATCTGGCGCGAGGCGTCCCTGGAAACGGTGATCGCGCTCGCCGACGCACGGGCGCTCGTCGACGATCCCGCCCGGCTCGACGATCCGCTCAGCCATAGCCAGATCGCCGCCGCCGACATCATCGCGCTCAACAAGGCCGACCTGGTCACCCCGGAGGAGCTTCAGCGGGCGCGCGCGCTCATCGCTGCGCGCCATCCGGGCCGGGCGATCTTCGACGTCAGCGAAGGCAGGATCGCACCCGAACTCGCCTTTGCCGGCGACATCGACACGCCTCGTCGGCCGGCCGATGCGGCGCCGGGGGCGGCCCGACGCGCCCACGGCTTCTCGACACCCCAGTTCGAGACGCTGTCCTTCACCGCCCGCAAGCCCTTCTCGCTCGGGCGGTTCCAGGCCGCGGTCCAGACCCTGAGCCCGCGCCTCGTCCGCGCCAAGGGCTTCCTCGCCTTCACCGAACAGGGAGGCAAGCCGATGCTCTTCCAGCTCGTCGGCCAGCGCGCCACGCTCGGGCCAGCGCCCGCCGGCCGCGACGGTGCCTGGCCTGTCCGGCTCGTGCTGATCGCCGAGAACGGCAAGCTCGACCGCGACGCGATCGAGGCCCTGCTTCAGTCCTGCCTGCAGGACTGAAGCCGGCTGCCACACCGTTCGGACGCGCGCGCATGGCTGCGCCAGCCCGCCGCGTCAGGCCTCGGGCAGCCGCTCGGCCGGCGCCGTCCCGCCGCCCTGGTGCAGGATCAGGCGCCCTGCCCGGCCGGTGCCGTCCATTTCGAACACGAATTGGGCATCGACCTCGCGCGCGAAGAAGGCGAGCGGGCTTTCGGCGAAGATCTCGATCTTCGGCTGGCCGGTCGCCTGGACGTAGAGCCGCGCGTCCTCGCGCGTCACGGTGAGGATCAGCTCCGGGCTAAACCGATAACGGCCGACATGCGCTTCGAGCCGATCGGCCGCGACCGCGATCGCGACGCGCGGCTTCGGCGGCGGCGTGAGCGGCAGGCGGTGGTCGAGCAGGTGGCGGCCGATGTCGTCAATGCCGAGCTGGGCCGACGTGTTGGAGAGGACGACGACGCCGGTGCCGGCCTTGATGCGGTAGCCGGCGAAGCTGCGATGGCCGCCGGTGCCGCCATTGTGCCAGACCAGCGTGTCGCCCGCGATCTCCTCGATCATCCAGCCGAGGCCGATCGCGGCGCCCGGCAGGCCGGTCGGGCGGCGCAGCTGCAGCATGGCCGCGAAGGCCTCTGCGAGACGGCTTTCACGATAGCCGAGCGCAGCCTCGATAAAATGCATGAGGTCGCGCGTGGTGGAGCGCAGCGCGCCGGCGCCGGCCAGCGTCGGCAGGTCCCAATGCGCGACCGGTGCGAGATCGGCGCCATGGGCGGGCGCGAACCGCTCGGCGGCCTCCCCCGACACCGCGATCATCGTGCTGGTCATGCCCAGCGGCGCGGTGATGCGGGCGGCGACGAGCCCGGCATAGCCGATGCCTGCGCGATGGGCGAGTGCCTGCCCCAGCAGGCCGTAGCCGAGATTGGAATAGCCGAAGGTCGTGCCGATATCGGTGGCCGGCACGAACCGCGACAGAAAGCCGTAGAGCTGGGCCAGCGTATAGTCGGCATAGGGGTTGCCGCTGTCGCCCGGTGCAAAATCGTCGGGCAGGCTCGGCAGGCCGGACGTGTGGGTGGCGAGATCGGCAAGCGTCACGGTGCGGCCGGCACGCACCGGCGCATCGACGCCGCCAGGCAGATATTTGGCCAGCGGGTCGTCGAGCGCCAGCTCGCCGCGCGCGACCATGTCGGCGAGCAGAAGCGCCGTGAAGGGCTTGGTGATGGAACCGATCTCGAACAGCGTGTCGGTCTCGACCGGCCGGGGATCGTCGCGCCCCATCCGGCCATGGGCGACGACGCGGCGGCCATGCGGTTCGATGACGCCGACGACGATGCCATGGCTCTGCCGATGGGCATCGATGCGCGCGGTGAGGATCGCGCGGATCGCCTCGTCCGGCACGATCGGGGCGGAGGTCGGGGTGTCGCGATGATCCGGAATCATGAAAAGGCGCCCTTGCCGTCGATGACCGGCAAGGACGCAGCGCCGCATTGCATGGGCATTGCAGGAACCGTTCCGCGGCGATCCGCCGCGGCGACGCCGGTCGGGCCGGCCGATGCGCCAGGACGCGCCCGCGCCACAGGCGTCCTGGAGTGTTCCCGGCGAGGCCCGCCGGGATCGTCGACGGCGATGCCGAAGGTCAGAAGTTCCGCTGCACGCGTACCATGCCGACCCAGGCCCCCTCCTGTCCGCGGAAGGTGTTGCTCGGCGAAATCACCGGGATGCCGCCGCTCTGCGTGCGCGCCCGGATATTGTGGTAGACCACCTCGACGCCCAGATCGAGATTGCGCACCGGCGACCAGATCGTGTTCACGCCGACGTTCCAGTATTTGACGTCGTTGAGCGTCGACCCGCCCGGCTGGTCGATGTTCGAATAGGCGCCGAAGATCGACGAGCGCAGGGCCGGCGTCCAGAAGTGGCGGAGGCCGGCGGCCAGCGACCAGGCCTTGGTCGTGCGGATCTGGGCGTTGCCGACGAGCGGCGCGCCGCCCGTGCTCGCCGTCACGGCGGCGTCGCGCAGCAGCGAGTTCAGCGCATTGACAGCGGCCGAATTGCCCGCGCCGTAGATGCCCTCGCGATCACCGCCCTGATTCTGGGTGTCGAAGGCGTAGCTGAGGGCACCGTCGGTGTAGACGGCCTGGAGCCACAGCACGTCGCCGCGGGCGAGCATGTCGAGATTGATGCGAAGGCCCGCGCCGACCGCCCAGCCCATCTTGTCGCCGGCGCGCGCGGTCGGAACGTTGACGATGCCGGCATAGCCGAAGTCACGCAGCTGGTGCAGCGCACCCATGACCTGGGCGGAACCCCAGCCCTGGTCGACGCGCAGGTTCGCGACGATGTCGGGGATCTGCTGGCCGGCATAGGTCATGCCCTGGCGGCCCGACAGGGGACGCTGCAGCGACGACGACATGATCGTCCCGGCAGGACCCGCGGCGCCGTACCAGGAATCGCCATTGCCATAGCGGCGATACATGGAATCCTCGATCGAGACCGTGGCCGACAGGCCGGATCCGAACGAGGCGGTATAGGCGAGGACCGTGGTCGAGCGGGCCGTCGCGGCGAAGTTGCCGGAGAGCTGGACGTCGCCCTGGTAGAAGTTGAAGAACGAGGCCGAGAAGCCCGCCGTGAAACCGGCGAACTGGATGAAGGCGCGCTCGACGTTGATGGCGGAAGCGCGCGGCGACTGGCCGGCGCCGGAATTGACGAGGCCCTGCGAGGAGAACGTGCCGCTGAACGGCCCGCGATAGGCCGAGAACTGGCCGAAGGCGCGGAGCAGGCCGTACTCGGTGTTCGAGCGGGCGTCGACGTTCAGCGTCAGGCGAACCGCGGTCGCATAGTTCTGGTCGAAGAACGACGTGCCGAGCACCTGCGCGCCGGGGACGTTCGGATTGTTGTTGACGCGGTTGCCCGGGTTCGTGCTGGCGATGAAATCGGCGCGGACGAAACCACCGATGCGCAGGCAGGTATCGGTGCCGGGAATGAAGAAGAAGCCGACGCCATAGGTGTCGCAGACGCGCACATATTCGGCCGGCGCGGCCTTGCCCGGCAGATCGGCGGCCTGGGCCCCGGCGGCCCCCAGAATGAGGCTCGCGGCGCCGGCGAGCAGTCTGTGCTTGGTTGTCATGATCGGGACCTCCATCTTCCCCTCGATTACGCCCGGCTTCTCGTTCATGGCGCCGGGCATGGCCTGCCCGCACGGCGAGGCCGGCCGGCGCTTGCCTCGCGCCCTGCCGCCTGCCGATCGCAGACATTCTGTCGTCTGAGCTCTGCGAGCCCGGTCCGGCGCGTTCACCGCCCGGTCACGGGTCTTGATCGTCCTGGGCGGACGCCGCGATCCCTCGCCCCGGCGAACTGCCTATCGCAGGCGTCGCATCGGCGCTCCGTCCATCATTCTGACCCGCGCACCGGACATCCGGATCGGCCGTTGCTGGATCATTTCCGCCCCCGTCTCGCCTCGCGCCGGCATGGCGACGGCGCGTCTTCAGATCGATGCTGACGAGGATCGGCGATTCATTCCAGCATAAAAGAATAAATTAAAGCAACAACAGAGGACATGTGTTGGATTCAACACACATGTTACAAAGAAATATTTCGATATATTACAGAACTCAAAGTATTTATTTCAGAAATCACATATAACGACAATAGCGCCCGACCGGCACCGGGTCGCCGGCATAAGATCATGCCTCCAGTGGGCCGGCCGGCATCCGTTTCAGGAGGCACGGGATGCCGGCCGGCACCAAGGGAACGCTGCGGCCCAGGCGGGCACTCCTGTTGGCCGGCTGCAGCGCTCTGCTCCCGGCGGCGGGCCGCCGGGAACCTCGGAACCGCTCCCCCGGGAGGGTCAGAAATTGCGCTGGACCCGCACGGTGCCGATCCAGGCCCCCTCCTGGCCGCGCGGGGTATTGCTCGGCGTGATGATCGGGATGCCGCCGGCCTGCGTGCGCGAGCGGATATTGTGGTAGGCGACCTCGAGGCCGAGATCGAGGTTGCGCACCGGCGACCAGATCGTGTTCACGCCGACCGACCAGTACTTGATGTCGTAGAGATTGAGCGCGGCCGCCGGCTGATCGATGTTCGAATAGGAGCCGAAGATCGACGAGCGCAGCGCAGGGGTCCAGAAGTGACGGAAGCCGGCGGCCAGCGACCAGGCCTTGGTGGTCTGGATCTGCGGGTTGGCGAGCGCCGTATTGACGATCGCGTCGCGCAGCTGGCTCTTCAGCGCGTTGACACCGACGAGATTGCCGGCTCCCCAGATGCCCTCGCGATCACCGCCCTGGTTGGCGACGCCGAAGGCATAGTCGAGCGCGCCGTCGGCATAGACGCCCTGGAGCCAGAGCACGTCGCCGCGGGCGAGCATGTCGAGGTTGAGGCGCAGGCCGCCGCCGACGGCCCAGCCCATCTTGTCGCCGGCCCGGGCGGTCGGCACATTGACAGCTCCGGCATAGCCGAAGTCACGCAGTTGGTGCAGCGCGCCCATGATCTGCGCCGAGCCCCAGGCCTGATCGATCCGCAGGTTCGCCACGATGTCCGGGATCTGCTGGCCGGCATAGGTCAGGCCGTTGCGGCCGGAGAGCGGCCGCTGCAGCGACGAGCCCATGATCGCGCCGGGCGCCCCGACCGTGCCGTACCAGCTGTCGCCATTGCCGTAGCGGCGATACATGGAATCCTCGATCGAGACGGTCGCCGACAGGCCCGAGCCGAAGGCGGCGGTGTAGGCGAGCACCGTGGTGCCGCGCGCGGTTGCGGCGAAGTTGCCGCCGAACTGCACGTCGCCCTGGTAGAAGTTGAAGAACGAGGCCGAATAGCCCGCCGTGAAGCCGGCGAACTGGATGAAGGCCCGCTCCAGATTGATGGCGGAGGCGCGCGGCGAGGCGCCGGCGCCCGAATTGATCAGGGCCTGCGAATTGATGGCGTTGCTGAAGGCGCCGCGATAGGCCGAGAACTGGCCGAAGGCGCGCAGCAGGCCGTATTCCGTGTTCGAGCGGGCATCGACGTTCAGGGTCAGGCGTACCGACGTGGCATAGGCCTGATCATAGTAGGACGTGCCGAGATAGTTGACGCCGGTCGCCGGATTGACGCGATTGCCCGGCGAGGTGTTCATCGTGTAGTCGGCGCGGACGAAGCCGCCGATCCTGAGGCACGTATCCGTGCCGGGAATGAAGAAGAAGCCGGCGCCATAGGTGTCGCAGACGCGCACATATTCGGCCGGCGCGGCCTTGCCCGGCAGGTCGGCCGCATGGGCGCTCGCCGTCGCGAGAACGGCGGTGGCGCTGCCGAGAAGCAGGCTCTGTTTGAAGGTCATGGTCTGAAGCTCCAGATCTTTCCTGAATACTGCCTGACGCTTCTTGATGTCGTCAGGCACGGCTTTTCGTTGCGACAAGCGGTGCAAGCTTCGATTTTTCGAAGTGAACCTCCGGTCGTTGCTTCGATTTTGTCTTTGCGTTGCTTTCAAGCCGCATGGCTACGGCGTCCGACGCTCGGAGCGCGGCCGATTTTCCCACACCATGCGATCGGTGATTTGCGAGGAGACGATCGGCATCAGCCACCGCCGCCACAGCGCCTCAAGATGAGACCGAATTGATCATCGTACAGTTCGATCAGCTACGAACATCTCGAGCACCATTATCCCAGAAAGGCCGCTCTGGCGGCCACCCCCATATTGCCACCTCCGCGAATATTGCATCGCCAGAAAAGTACAACGGCGAATCGATAGGGTCAACTATTTGGAATTACGTCACATTTAGTTGCAGAATGAAATGTCATGTCTTCCAATGCAATAAACTGAATTGAACTACAATATTGCACGTCGTTACGAATGAAATACTTCACAACCAGGACGCGAGAACGCCCGGAACCGTGGGCCCGGCTCTACCAGGGCAGGCAGGAGCCGTCGTTTCCGGCAGCCGCAGGAGAGGCCCGGCCGTTGCGGCACGCCCCGTTCCGGCCATGTGAGACCTGTTCGCAGGGCGCCGCCGCTTGCGCCGATCAGGCCGCTGGAAAACGGATGGCGGACGGCCGTTGCGCGGAAGCGACGGCAGCGGCCCCTCGGGGACCCGCCGGGTCGAGCGGCCGGTCGCGGCGAAGGCCTCGAGCCTTCGCCGCCGGCGGGGCCGTCAACCGTTGTGGCGCACGATCCAGTCGACGAACCGGTCCATCCAGGCCTGCAGGAAGGCGCGGCTGCCCTCGCCGATATGGCCGGCATCGTCGAACAGGCCGTCCTTGACCTGGATGAACACTTCCGGCTGGGCCATGGTCGGCACGTCGAGATAGGCCAGCACATTGCGCAGATGCTGCTGCGACAGGGCCGTGCCGATGGAGCCGATCGAGGCGCCGATGACGCCGGCGGGCTTGCCCGCCCAGGCGTTCTGGCCATAGGGCCGCGAGGCGTGATCGATGGCATTCTTCAGGACGCCGGGTATCGAGCGGTTGTATTCGGCGGTGACGAACAAAAGCCCCTGCGAGCCGGCAATGTCGGCCTTGAGGCGTTTGACCGAAGGCGCCTGGTCGCCATCGTCGTCCTGGTTGTAGAGCGGCAGGTCGCCGATCTCGACCTGATGGAACGAGAAGTTCGGCGGCGCGAGTTCGGCGATGGCGGTCGCGAGTTTGCGGTTGAACGAGTCACGCCGGAGGCTGCCGACGATGACGGCGATCTTGTACTGGGCCATGGCTGGTTTCCTATCGACGGGGAAGCACTGAAGCCGTGCGCGGAGGCCGCCGACGGCGGTCACCGCGCATGCCGGCATCGAGCCTAGCCTCATTCGGACGCCCTGTCCCTTGCTGCGCCGCCTGCGCGCCCTTGCCCGCCGGCAAGCCGATGGCACGGCGCGCCGGGATGGGCGATAAGCAGGCGACCACAGGACCGCCCCGGTCGCATCGGGGCGCCGCAACCAGGACGGCGACCGCATGCCCATCCGCGCCCGTGACTTCGGCCTTGCCTGCGGCCTGCTGCCGCCCGGTCCGCTCAACGCCATCACCGATGTTGCGGGCGTGCGCGTTGGCCACCACACGCTGCGCTCCGGAGCGGTTCGGACCGGCTTCACCGCCATCCTGCCACATGCGGACGACCTGTTCCGCAGCAAGGTGCGGGCCGGCGTCGACATCATCAACGGCTTCGGCAAGAGCGCGGGGCTGATCCAGGTGGCCGAGCTCGGCCAGATCGAAACGCCGATCCTGCTCGGCAACACGCTCGCGGTCGGCACCGGCTTCAACGCGCTGGTAAGCCGGGCGCTGGCCGCCAATGCCGATATCGGCCGCACCACGGGCACGGTCAATCCGCTGGTGCTGGAATGCAATGACGGCTGGCTGTCCGACATCAGGGCGCGGGCGCTCACCGAGGCCGATGCGTTCCGCGCGCTCGATGCCGCGCAGACCGGGCCGGTTGCCGAGGGCGCCATCGGCGCCGGCACCGGCATGAGCGCCTTCGGCTTCAAGGGTGGTGTCGGCACCGCGTCCCGGATCGTCGCGCTCGACGGCCGCGATCATGTCCTCGGCGTGCTCGCCCTCGCCAATTTCGGCAATGCCGGCGATCTCGTCCTGCCCGACGGCCGGCGCCCGGTGCCGCCGGATGGCGCGGACGGCCGGCCGGAACGCGGCTCGGTCATTCTCGTCGCCGCAACCGACATCGCCATGGAGACGCGCCAGCTCAGCCGGGTCGCCCGCCGCTGCGGCGCCGGGCTCGCCCGTCTCGGTGCCTTCTGGGGCCACGGCAGCGGCGATATCGCGCTCGCCTTCTCCACCGCCGGCAGGATCGATCACCACGAGACGGGCGATTTCGTCGCGCTGACGGCGCTCAACGAAAACCGCATCGATCTCGCCTTCCGCGCGGCGGCCGAGGCGACGGAGGAGGCGGTGCTGAACGCCATGCTGGCAGCGCCCGCCACCACCGGCCGCGACGGCCACCACCGGCCTTCGCTGGCCGAGGTTCTCGGCTCGGCGCGACACCGGGATTGACGCCGCGGCCGGACGGCACACCCGCGCGGCTGTCCGGCGACCCGATCCCGTCGCGCCCGGCGGCTAGCGTCCGTGGCTCACCCGCAGCACGCGAGCGTCCTCCCGCGCGATGACGGCGATCGCAACGCCGCCGAGCGCGGCGCGCGGCAGCGATCCCTGCACGGTCCAGCGTCCATCCCGGAGCGTCGCCACATAGGGCCGCTGGCGCCGGATCCTCTCGGCGCCGTAGATCGGCCCCCAGACCGCCACCGCGATCGCGATCGCCGTCTCCGCGTCCGGCACGAGCCCGCCGGCGGGCCTGACGCCATGGTCCTGGGCACCAGCGGGCAAGCCGAAAAGGCTGACCGCCGCCAGCGTGGCCAGAACGATCCGAAAAGCCATTTGCACCCTCCCGCCACCCGCTCTTGACGCCACCTGCATGTCGATCGGCGCCCCGCCGGGAGCGGCGACGCGGCGCCTTGGTCGACGAACCTGCAGGCCAATTGTGGCGAAGGCGCAAGCGGCCGCCGCCGAGCCGCCTCGCGCCGGCATGCCGGAACCGGCGTCAGAGCCAGCGGCGGGTGCGGGCGAGGAGCGCCTCATAGTCCGCGCCGAACTTGGCGGCGAGATAGGCCTCCTCGCGCGCGACGATCAGCCGGTCGAGGGCAAGCCACAGGACGGGCGTCAGGATGATGCCCCATTCGAGCGAGAAGACGAGGCTGGCGCCGAGCACCATCAGCACCATGCCGAGATACATGGGGTTGCGGGTGAAGCGATAGGGACCGCCGGTGACGATGGTCAGCGTCGGCTGCGTCGGCACGATATTGGTGCCGGCCCGGCGAAACAGGCTGGCGGCGCTCGCCGCGCACCACAGGCCGGCGGCCGCCAGCGCGAGGCCCAGGAGAACCTGACCATTGAGGCCGATGGCCGGTGCGAGGATATGGGGCGGCAGCCAGTCGAGGGCGACGGCGGCCAGCAGCGTGACGGCGGGCAGCACTGGCGGCAGCACCGGCAGGCCGGGATTGTCCGCGTTCCGCCCGCTCATCGCCGCCTCCTCCGCGCCGAAGCCACCGCCCCATCTGAAGGCGCCATTGTGGTGCCGGCATGGCGCCCGGCGCCGCGGCAGCGGCAGGGCCGTCAGCGGGGTCGGGGCGGCACGGCCGCGGGGGCGGTGTTATCCGCGGGCCGAGCGCGCGCCGCCGCGGCTGGCCCGGCGGGATCCGCCTTCCACCCTGTCGCGGCCGCCCCGCTTGGCTGTGTAGAGCCCCGTATCGGCCTCGTCGAGCAGATGGCTGAGGCTGATCTTCCGGCCCTTGATGGTCGCGACGCCGATGCTGGCGGAGACGGCGATCGGCATGGTGTCGCCCGGCACCGCCAGGCCGGCAATATGGCTGCGCAGCCGTTCGGCCACCTGGAAAGCCCCGGAGGCTGAGACATTGGCAATGAAGCAGCCGAATTCCTCGCCGCCGATCCGGCCGTAGACGTCCTGGGGGCGGAGCTGGCCGCGGATGGCGCCGGCCACCGCCACCAGTACGCGATCTCCCCCGGCATGGCCGAACGTATCGTTGATCTGCTTGAACCGATCGATGTCGATGACGAGGACGGCCCCGTCCCGCCCGGCGCCCAGGGTCATGGCGAGAGCCCGCTCGGCGCGATCGAAAAAGGCGCGGCGGTTCGGCGCGCCGGTCAGCACATCGGTCTCCGCCGCTACGCGATAGCGGTTCTCGGCCCGATCCTTGGTCAGCGACAGCTGCAGGAAGGAAATGACGGTGAGATGGAACAGCGCTTCGAACAGCAGCAATGTCACCGAGTGGGAGCCGATGACGAGATCGCTCTCCGGCAGCGAGGTCACCATCACGAAGGGGATGCGCACGATGAACACGCAGGCGTGAATGACGAACCAGGTGACGGCGGGGTAGCGCGACACCAGCGGCTCGGCCTTGAAGTTCCAGAAGGTGATGGCGCAGGCGAGGGTCAGCAGGCCGAGACCCGCAGAGCTTGCGATCACCCGCCATTCGACATTGGTGTAGAAGGTCGGCCATTGGCAGAGCAGCAGCCAGAGCACCGCCGGCGCGAGCGCCCAGGCCCAGGGCACCGGCAGCCGGCAGAACCGGCGCGCGCCGGCCCAGTTCAAGGCATAGCCGAGCATCAGGATGGCATTGGCCGCGTCGATGCTCAGCCGATCGGAAGCGACCCCCCTCATGCCGAGCAGCACGAGCCCGACGGCACCGATCAGATTGGCGATGCCCCAATAGACGAGCGAGGTCTCGTCGCGGTTCTGGCGCGAGGAGATGAGCAGGAGCAGGCCGGTGGAAAGCGCGATCGCCACCAGCGAGAGCAGCAATGTCGTCGAATGGAGCGGCGGCATCGACCCGTGTCCCGGCTCTGACATGTGCCTGCAATCGATATCAGGCGCGGCGCGAATGTCACAGCCGAAGCGACACCCGCGACCGATAGAACCTCATGTCCTGTTTCCTTGCCGCGCTCCAAGTCCCACAGCGACCGCGAACGCGCGAAAGAAACACCACACGGGGGCACCCGACACAGTGCAGACCGAGCCCCCCAACACGCCCTCGGCCGGCTCCGCTCCTTATCATGAACCAGCCGGCGTGCTGACTGGTTAAGTTCGGGACAGATCAGCCCCGCATGGTAAATTATTCGCGCGAAGGCTGGCCGCCCGGGCCGACACATGCTAGCCCGCCCGCCTCGACCCGGCCAGACGTGAAGGATCCTGCCGCGTGACCTATGACGCCGCCCGCGCGCTCGAACTCCTGCGGAGCGGCTCGGGACGGCCCGATGCCGCCTTCCGCGACGACCAGGAGGCCGCGATCCGCCACCTGGTCGAGGGTCGCGGCCGCCTGCTGGTGGTCCAGAAGACCGGCTGGGGCAAAAGCTTCGTCTATTTCATCGCCACACGCCTGCTGTGCGAGGCCGGCCTCGGCCCGGCGCTGCTGGTCTCGCCCCTGCTGGCGCTCATGCGCAACCAGATCGCCGCCGCCGAGCGCATGGGCCTCAGCGCCGCCACCATCAATTCCGACAATCCGGAGGACTGGAGCGACATCGAGGCGCGGCTCGCGCGCGGCGAGATCGATATCCTGCTCATCTCGCCGGAACGGCTTGCCAATGAGCGGTTTCGCGCCGAGGTGCTCGACGACATCACCGCGCGGGTCTCGCTGCTGGTGATCGACGAGGCCCATTGCATTTCCGACTGGGGCCACGACTTCCGGCCGCATTACCGCCTGCTGGAGCGCATCGTCCGCCGGCTGCCGCCGGATCTGCGGCTGCTGGCCACGACGGCCACGGCCAATGACCGCGTGACCGCCGATCTTTCAGGCGTGCTCGGTCCGAACCTGATGATCTCGCGCGGCCCGCTCAATCGCGGCTCGCTGACCCTGCAGACCATCCGCCTGCGCAGCCAGGCCGAACGCCTGGCCTGGCTCGCCGCCGCGCTGCGGCGCCTGCCCGGTCATGGCATCGTCTACACCCTGACGATCAGCGACGCCGAGCAGGTGGCGGCCTGGCTGGCCAGCCGCGGCTTCGAGGTCGCCGCCTATAGCGGCCAGACGGGCGACGGCCGCGCCGATCTCGAACTGGCCCTGCTCGACAACCGGCTGAAGGCGCTGGTCGCCACCACGGCCCTCGGCATGGGCTACGACAAGCCGGATCTCGCCTTCGTCATCCACTATCAGAAGCCAGCCTCAGTGGTGGCATACTACCAGCAGGTCGGCCGCGCCGGCCGCGCGCTCGATACCGCCTACGGCGTGCTGCTGAGCGGCGACGAAGAGGACGACATCAACGACTGGTTCATCCGCAGCGCCTTCCCGACGCGCGAGGAAGCCCGCACCGTGCTCGACGCCCTCGCCGCCGAACCCGACGGCCTGTCGGTGCCGGCGCTGCTCGGCCGGGTCAATCTCGGCAAGGGGCGGATCGAGCGGGCCATCGCGCTCATGTCGCTGGAGGAGCCCGCGCCGATCGTCCGGCAGGCGAGCCGCTGGCAGGTGACCGGCGCGCCGCTCGGCGAGGCGTTCTGGGCCCGCGCCGAACGGCTGACCGCGCTGCGCCGCGAGGAACAGCAGCAGATGCGCGACTATGTGGCGCAGCCCTTCGGCGCCCATATGGGCTTTCTCATCGCCGCGCTGGACGGCGACCCGGCCCTCGCCGATCCGCCGGCCCTGCCCGCGCTGCCCGATCACGTCGAACCGGACCTGGTCGAGGCCGCGATCACCTTCCTGCGCCGCAGCGACCTGCCCCTCGAACCCCGGCTGCAATGGCCGGCCGGCGGTCTGCCGCGCCAGCGCCTGAGCGGCCGGATCCAGCCCGGCCTGCGCGCCGAGCCCGGCCGGATCATGAGCATCTGGGGCGATGCCGGCTGGGGCAGCGAGGTGCGGCGGGGCAAGCTGCACGACCACCGCTTTCCCGACACGCTCGTCGCGGCGGCGGCCGCCCTCGTCCGCGACTGGGGCCCCGCCCCCTCGCCGACCTGGGTCACCGCCGTGCCCTCGCTCCGCCACCCGGATCTGGTGCCCGATTTCGCCGAAAGGCTGGCGGCATCGCTCGGCCTGCCGTTCCGCATGGCGCTGGAGCGGACCGCCGAGCGGCCCGAGCAGCGGCGCATGGCGAATGCCACGCAACAGGCGCTGAACGTCGACGGCGCGCTGGCCGCGACCGGCGAGCCGATCCTCGAAGGGCCGGTGCTGCTCGTCGACGACACGGTCGAGTCGCGGTGGACGCTGACCTTGGCCGCCTGGCTCCTGCGCAGGCAGGGCAGCGGCCCGGTCCTGCCGTTCGCCCTCGCCCGCACCGGCCGCGACTGAGCCACGGGCTGAACGGCGGATGTTCCCGACCAGACCGGTCTCGCTTAGATTGCGCCGCCCGAACCGCCCCGTGCCTGGCGCGCGGCCGGCAGGTGCGGGCTGGCGGCCATCAGGCGGGATCCGGCCCGCCTTGTCGAAGATCCCGCGCGGTATCGGGCCCCGGCCGATGCCGGCGAGCCCGTGCCGGCAGAGGCGAAACGCGAGAGCCAAGGCGTGAAATTGCTCGACATGCTCAGGCCGAAACGGCGCCAGGCCCGACCATACGATCCGGCGGTCGAAGCACGGCCGGGTGATGCCGCAACCGCCGGGCTGGCCTTCGACCGCGTCGCGCTCACGCGCGGCGCCCTGCCGATCTTCGCCGATTTTTCACTCGTCCTGACCGAACCGCGCATCGGCCTCGTCGGCGACAACGGCTCGGGCAAGAGCACGCTTCTGCGGCTCGCCAACGGCCTCGTCGCACCCGATGGCGGCGGCGTCTCGGTCAACGGCCGCGACACGGTCCGCGACCGCAAGCAGCTTCACGACGAGATCGGCTTCGTGTTCCAGAACCCGGACCACCAGATCATCTTCCCGACCGTCGGCGAGGAGATCGCCTTCGGGCTCACCGAACGCGGCGTTGCCCCCGGCGAAGCCCAGCGCCGGGCCGAAGCCCTGCTCGCCGCCCATGGCTGCGCCGGCTGGGCCGGACGCGCCGTCCACGAACTGTCGGAAGGCCAGAAGCAGCTTGTCTGCATTCTTGCGGTCATCGCCCCGGAGCCGGCCATCATCCTGCTGGACGAGCCCTTCGCCAGCCTCGACCTGCCGATGCGGCTGTCGCTGTCGGCGCGCCTGGCCGCGCTGCCGCAGCAGATCGTCATGGCGAGCCACGATCTCGACCTCATTGCCGGTTTCGACCGCATCGTCTGGCTCGAGCGTGGCCGCATCGCTGCCGATGGCCCACCCGCCGAGATCCTGCCGCGCTATCGCGCCCATGCCGAGGCGCGCGGACGGGCGCTCCTCACGGAGCGCGCGCCATGATGGGCGGCTATCTCGCCGAAACGACCTGGGCGCACCGGCTGCCGGCGAGCCTGAAGCTCGCGCTGCTGGCCGCGCTCAGCATCGGCCTCCTGCCCGTCGACGACTGGCGCGTCCTCGCCCTGGCGCTCGGCCTCGTCGGCGCCGCCTATGCCGGCCTCGGCCGGCGGGCGCTGGGCCGTCTCTGGCTGTTCCGCCCGCTCCTGCCGTTGCTTGCCGTCATCTTCGGCCTGCAGGCCTATGCGGCCGGCTGGAGCTACGGCGCGAGCGCGGTCCTGCGCCTTGCCGTCATGGTTCTGGCGGCCGATCTCGTCACCATGACCACGACCATGACCGCGCTGATGGCGGCGATCGAGCCGGTGCTGCGGCTTGGCCGGCCGCTTGGGCTCGATCCGCGCAAGATCGCGCTCGCCGTCGCGCTGGTCCTGCGCTTCGTGCCGGTGCTGCTCGCCAACTGGCGGGCCCGCGAGGAGGCTTGGCGGGCCCGCTCGCGCCGGCGCGTGCCGCTCCGGCTCGTCGGTCTGTTCCTCGTCGAAACCCTGCGCCTTGCCGATCACGTCGCCGATGCGCTCGATGCCCGCGGCTACGACCGGCCATCGCGCAACAATTGAGAGATCCACCATGGAAACCCGCGCCCTCGTCCGCATTGCCCTGTTCGCCGCCCTGATCGCGGTGCTCGGCCTGCTGCCGGCCTTCCAGCTCGCCTTTGCCGGCGGCGTGCCGATCACCGCCCAGACGCTCGGCGTCATGCTCGCCGGCATCGTGCTCGGTGCGCGCCAGGGAGCGCTCGCCGTGCTTCTCCTGATCCTGGTCGTCGCGCTGGGCGCGCCGCTGCTCGCCGGCGGTCGCGGCGGTCTCGGCGTCTTCTTCGCGCCCTCGGTCGGCTTTCTCATCGGCTGGGTGCCTGGTGCCTTCGTCACCGGGCTCGTCATGCAGAGGCTTTCGCGCCTGCCGGTCTTCCCTGCCGCCCTGCTCGCGGCCATCGTCGGCGGCATTGTCGTCATCTACGCCTCGGGCATTCTCGGCCTGATGGCGGTCGCGCGGCTCGCGCCGCTCCAGGCGCTGATCGCGGTCACCGCCTTCATTCCGGGCGATCTCCTGAAGGCGATCGCCGCAGCGCTGCTGGCCGAGGCGGCCGGCCGGACCTATCCGGCCGCCCTCGGGCGCGCCCGATGAGCGTCACGGCCGCGCTGGCCCGGCATGCGGCGGAGCGGCCGGATGCGGAAGCGCTGGTGTTCGAGGACATCAGGCTGAGCTGGGCGGCGCTCGACCGGGAGATCAGCCGGTTGGCACGCGCCATCGCCGGGACGAGCCCGCCGGGCGGCGGCATCGCGCTGCACCTGCCGACCGGTCCGGTCCTCGCCATCGCCTTCCTCGCCGCCGCGCGCGCCGGCCGCGAGGCACAGGTGCTGGATCCCGGCTGGCCGCCGGCGCTGACGCGCGACATTCTCGCGGCGCTGCGGCCGGCCCTGACCTGGACCACGGATGCCGGCCTCGCGATCGAGGGCGCGGTGCTCGTCGCCGACCCCTTCGCCATGCCGGCCTGGGCTCCGGCCTCGGGCAACGCCGCGATCGATGAACCCGACGAGGCCTTGCCTTTTTATGTCGGCTTCACCTCCGGCTCCACCGGCCTGCCCAAGGGCTATCGCCGCAGCCATCGCTCCTGGACCGAAAGCTTCCGCGGCGACGCGATCGAATTCGGCATCGGCAGCGGCGACGTCGTGCTGGCTCCGGGCACGCTCACCCATTCCCTGTTCCTCTACGCCCTGGTCCACGGCCTGCATGCCGGTGCGCGGGTGATCCTGTCGCGCCGCTTCAGGCCGGACGCCGCCCTGCGCCTTGCCGAGCGCGAAAGGGCGAGCATCCTCTACGGCGTGCCGACCCAATTGCAGATGATGATCGCGGCGGCCGGCGAACGGTCCTTGCCGGCCATGCGCTGGGTGCTCTCCTCGGGTGCCAAATGGCCGCACGCGGCGCGCGGCGCCCTCGCCCGCCTTTTCCCAGGCGCACGTTTCGCCGAGTTCTACGGCGCATCCGAAACGAGCTTCATCACCGTCGCCAAGGCCGACGAACATGTCCCCGAAAGCTCGGTCGGCCGCGCCTTCGCCGGTGCGACCGTCACCATTCGCGACCGGACCGGCCGGCGCCTCGCGCCCGGCCGCACCGGTTTCGTTTTTGTCGAAAGCCCATTCCTGTTCATGAACTACGCCACCGGCGACAGCACCGACCTGATCCATCGCGACGGTGCCCTGTCGGTCGGCGATATCGGCTTTCTCGACGCCCACGGCTTCCTGCATCTCGTCGGCCGCGCCGCCCGCAAGATCGTCACCTCGGGCAAGAACGTCTATCCGGAAGAGGTCGAGCGGGTGCTGGAACGTCACCCTGCCGTCGCCGCCGCAGCGGTATCGGGCCTTGCCGACACGCAGCGCGGCGAGCGGCTCGCCGCGCTGCTCGCGCTGCGTGTCGGCGCGACCGTGACGCGCACCGATCTCATCGTCCATGTCAGGCAGGCGCTGCCGCTCTACAAGGTGCCGCGGCTCTATGGCGTGGTGGAGGACTGGCCGCTGACCCGCTCCGGCAAGACCGATTTCGAGGCGCTCGCCAAGGCCTGGCCGGCCGGCGGCTTCAGGCCCCTCGCGTGACGGGTGGATCATGACGGGGCCTGGTCGAGAGGTCTTCATCGTCGCCGCGCGCCGGACGGCGGTTGCGCCGCGGCACGGCGCGTTCGGCCCGATCGAAGCCCACGCGCTGGCCGCAGCGCCGATCGGTGCCGTCCTGGCGGCAGCCGGCGCCGCACCCGATGCCATCGACGGGGTCATCCTCGGCAATGCCCTCTATGGCGGCGGCAATCCTGCCCGGGTCGCGGCACTCGCCGCCGGCCTTGCCGAGGCCATGCCGGCCGTCACGGTCGACACCCAGTGCTGCGCCGGGCTCGACGCGATCCTCGCCGCCACCGCCGAGATCAGAACCGGCGAGGCCGACCTCCTCGTCGCCGGCGGGGTGGAGAGCTTCAGCCGTTCGCCGCTGCGCTTCCGCCGGCCGCGTACCGCGGATGAAGGCCCGCAAGGCTACGAGCGGCCGCCGTTCACCCCCTGGGCCGACCGCGACCCCGACATGATCCCGGCCGCCGCACGGCTTGCCGCCGAACTTGCGATCAGTCGCGGCGAACAGGAAGCCTATGCGATCGATAGCCATCGCAAGGCGCTCGGCGCGACCGGGATCGGCGCCGAAATCGCGCCGCTTGCAGGGCTTGCGCGCGACAGCTTCACCCGCCGGCTCGAGGCGCGCCTCTGCGCCCGGCTGCCGGCCCTGTCGGGTGACGCCGCCCACGCCGTCACCGCGGCGACGACGGCGGTGGAGGCCGATGCGGCGGCGGTCGTGCTGCTGGCGTCCGAAACCGGACTGCGGCGCATCG
>NZ_JAPSET010000003.1:0-274867 GCF_026847585.1 Phreatobacter sp. AB_2022a | reverse complement strand
AGCGCCGTTGACCATGCAGCCGATCGTGCCGTCGAGCGCGATATAGGCGAGGTCGTATTTCGACGCCTCGATCTCCTTCTCGTCCTCCTCGGTGATGTCGCGCAGTTCCATCACGTCGGGATGGCGGTAGAGCGCGTTGGAGTCGAACGACACCTTCGCGTCGAGCACCTTCAGCTTGTCGTCCTTGGTGACGATCAGCGGGTTGATCTCGAGCATCGCCATGTCCTTGGCGACGAAGGCCTTGTAGAGGATGCCCGCGACCGTCTCGGCTTGTCTTGCGAGGTCGCCGGACAGGCCGAGCGCCTTGGCCACGGTGCGGCCGTGATGCGGCATGAAGCCGGTCGCCGGGTCGATCGAGAAGGTCTTGATCTTCTCCGGCGTCTTGTGGGCGACCTCCTCGATGTCCATGCCGCCCTCGGTCGAGACGACGAAGGCGGTGCGGCCGGTCTCGCGGTCGACCAGCATCGACAGGTAGAATTCCTTGGCGATGTCCGAGCCGTCCTCGATGTAGAGACGGTTGACCTGTTTGCCGGCCGGGCCGGTCTGGATGGTCACGAGCGTTGCGCCCAGCATCTGCTTGGCGAAGGCCTCGACCTCCTCGATCGACTTGGCGAGCCGCACGCCGCCCTTGTCGCCCGCCGACTTCTCCTTGAACTTGCCCTTGCCGCGGCCGCCGGCATGGATCTGGGACTTCACCACCCAGAGCGGGCCGCCGAGCTTCTTGGCGGCGGCCTTGGCCTCCGACGGCTTGAAGATCGCAATGCCGTTGGAGACCGGCGCCCCGAACTCCTTCAGGAGCGCTTTCGCCTGGTATTCATGGATGTTCATCGCATCTCTCGCTTGGCGGTCCTGCCGCGTGGGTTTTTGAGGAGCCGGCCGCGGCAGCCCGAGCCGGCCGCCGCGTCATACCGAGGTCTTCAGTAACCGGCTTGCGTGACGTCTTATTTCGCCAGGTCCGGGGCGATGGTCTTGCAGGCCTCGACGAGGCCCTTCACCGAGGCGACCGACTTGGCGAACATCTCCTGCTCGCCCTTGTCGAGGTCGAACTCGACGATCTTCTCGACGCCGCCGGCGCCGATCAGCACGGGCACGCCGACATACATGTCCTTCACGCCATACTGGCCGGTGAGATAGGCGGCCGACGGCAGGACGCGCTTCTTGTCCTTCAGGTAGCTCTCGGCCATGGCGATGGCGGAGGCGGCCGGCGCATAGAAGGCCGAGCCGTTGCCGAGCAGGGCGACGATCTCGCCGCCGCCCTTGCGGGTGCGCTCGACGATGGCATCGAGCTTGTCCTGGGTCAGCCAGCCCGACTTGACGAGCTGCGGCAGCGGCACGCCGCCGACCGTCGAATGGCGCACCATCGGCACCATGTCGTCGCCGTGGCCGCCGAGCGTCCAGGCGTGGATGTCCTTGATCGACACGCCGGTCGCCTCGGCGAGGAACAGCTCGAAGCGCGAGGAGTCGAGCACGCCGGCCATGCCGACCACCTTGTTGGCCGGCAGGCCGGAGAACTTCTGCAGCGCCCAGACCATGGCGTCGAGCGGATTGGTGATGCAGACCACGAAGGCGTTCGGGGCATATTTCTTGATGCCGGCGCCGACCTGTTCCATGACCTTCAGGTTGATGCCGAGCAGGTCGTCGCGGCTCATGCCCGGCTTGCGCGGCACGCCGGCGGTGACGATGCAGACGTCGGCGCCCTCGATGGCCTCATAGGTGCCGGTGCCGGAGAGCTGGGCGTCGAAACCCTCCACCGCGGAAGCCTGCGCGATGTCGAGCGACTTGCCCTTCGCGGTGCCTTCGGCGATGTCGAACATCACGATGTCGCCGAGTTCCTTGATGCCGGCGAGAAGTGCCAGGGTGCCGCCGATCTGGCCGGAGCCGATCAGTGCGATTTTCTTGCGCGCCATGGGGAGGTCTTTCGATGGACTGGTTACCGGGGCGGGAGGTCCCGCATGACCGCTTCGATATCCACAATCTCAGGCCGGATTCAAGCTGGGTATCCGGATGATTTGCAGGATATTGCAGCGGCGGCGAAAGGCAGGTGCGGCGAACCGCGGCCGGGATGTGAAAGACCAAAGATGGCAATGATTTGGTGCGGCGCAGCGCGACCGCGCCGCACGCCTTGCGCATCGCAGGCGCGGCCGTCAAAAGATCGTGACGGCCGGTTGGTCGGCAGGATGTCTGCGGAAATGGCGTCTGACAAATTTCAAAAAATGTAAATTGTCAGAGACGAGACCGCCCGTTCGACGGGGTCAGGCCAGGAACTCGACCTCGCCCTTGGCCAGCCGGTAATAGGCGCCGACGATGGCCACGCGACCGGTCCGCACCAGTTCCGCGACGACCGGACCCGCGGTCCGGAGACGGTCGACGGTCCGGCGCACATTTTCGCGTCCGGCATTGTCGATGAAATCGCCGGCATGGCCGTGCGCGGCGATCGCCGCCGGCAGGATCGGCTCGATCATCCGGCCGATGGCGCCGGGAAAGGTGGCGTTCCGGGCGACGACGTCGCAGGCGGCGGCGACCGCGCCGCAGCGCTCGTGGCCGAGCACGACGATCAGCGGCGATTTCAGCACGGCCGCTCCATATTCGAGCGTTCCCATGGCCGCGGTGTCGACCATGTTGCCGGCGTTGCGGACCACGAAGAGTTCGCCGAGCCCGAGGCCGCCAAAGACGAGCTCGGGCGGCACGCGGCTGTCCGAACAGCTGAGGACCGTCGCCCAGGGGGCCTGCGCGGTGCTGAGCTCCTGCCGCCGCGTCGCAAGGTCAGCCACGCAGGACTGGGGCGTGTCGACGAAGCGGCGATTGCCGGCCTTCAGCTGATCCAGCGCCCGGTCGGGGGTGATGCCCGTTGCCGGTCCCTCGGCCGCCCTGGCCGCGGCCGGCGACAGGTGATGAAGTGCCGCCAGCGCGCCCAGGGCGCCGAGACCGAGGACGTTGCGGCGGGTCTGCCTGAAGGTGGCGCAGGTTTCGCACATGATGGTATCCGGGTTGCCCATGCGGGGCGGCGCGTCGACCGTCGAGCGCTGGCAAATTGTGGCGGATGCAACCTTACCGATAGGTGAGCGCGCACCGCATCCGATCAGCCCGGAACACCGGACTTGCCGCCGCCGCGCGCCGGCCGGATCGCGCGGCGTTCGGCGCCTGCCGGCCATCCCGCCGAGCCTGTTCTTGGGGCGGGATGTCGGCCGCGGCTGACAGCCTGGCCTCACACGGCGCCGGCGACGAGCGCGCGCACCACGACGCGGGCCATCAGCGCCGCCCGGGCCTCGACCTGGGCGCGGGTCAGGTCACGCGTCTCCATCACCAGGGCCGGGTGGATGAAGCGCTGCATGGCGTCGGCGACGAAGGCGACCGCCTTTTCCTCGTCGCGGATGCGGAACGGCCCGGGCTCCAGTCCCTCGTCGACGATGGCGGCCAGAAAGGCGCGCAGGCGCGCCCGGTGGGCCATGATGCTGTCGCGCCGGCCCTCCCAGAAGCTGGCATAGGCGCCATAGATGGCCGAGTCCCGGTCGAGGCCGTCGCGCTGGGCCTTGGCCCAGGCGGTCAGGAACCGTTCCAGCTTGTCGTCGGCAGGGTCTGGCGCATTGGCGATGTCGCCGAGCGTCAGTTCCACCGAACGCGCCCAGGCCACGACGACGGCCTCGACGAGGCCGGCTTTCGAGGGAAAGAACCGGTAGACGTTGGCATGGCTCATGCCGGCCTCGCGCGCGACCGCCACCACCGTCACCTTGTCCGGTCCGAACCTGCGGATGTGCTCGGCGGCAATGGCGATGAGCCGGGCCTCGACCCGGTCCTCGGCGGGCGGCGCGGCGGGGCGCCGGTAGCTGTCAGCGCGGCGTGCCACGGGCCGCCTTCAGGTCCTGGATGAGGTCGATCTGCATGGTCTGGATTTCGGCGAGCCGCTCCCATTGCCGGTTCAGGAGATGGTCGATCTTTTCGTGCAGGTTGCGGATTTCCAGCTCGGCCTTCAGGTTGACCCGATAGTCGTTTTCCGAGCGCTTGCGGTCCTTGGCCTCCTGCCGCTGCTGGCTCATCATGATGATCGGCGCCTGGACGGCTGCGACGCAGGACAGGACGAGGTTGAGGAGGATGAACGGGTAGGGATCGAAGGCGCCGGTGCCGATGGCGACATTGGTCGCCATCCAGATGCCGAGTACGGCGAAGAAGACGATGATGAAGGTCCACGAGCCGCCGAACGAGGCCACGTGATCGGCGACGCGCTCGCCGAAGGTGCGGCCGGCCTCGATGTCGGTCTCGACATTGACCGACAGGATGTCCTGGTTCTTCAGGCTCGCCACCACCTCGCTTTCGAGCCTGGTCAGTTCGTTCCGCTCGGCCCGCAGCAGATCCTCGACATAGCGGCCGCGATAGGCGGCGAGCGCGGTGCGGTCGACGAAATCGTCCGGCCTGATGCCGGGAAAGTCCTTCAGGATCCGCTCGGCCAGGCCCGGCCGGATCAGCGCGAAGCGAACGGCGTTGCCGCGCGCGATGCGGTGGCCGGTGATCGGGCAGACCTGGCCCGGGGGCGGTGCGTCCTGGTCGGTCGTGCGGCTCATGGATCCCCCGAATCGCGCGGGCGCCTGGCGACGGGTATAGCGCGCCGAGCATCCGTCGGCTGCAAGCCCCCCGGGACGGGCCCCGCGCAAGGACCGGCGGGCTCGGCGGGAAAAACGCCGCAGCCCGGGCATCGGATCCGTCAGGTCTCGACGAGACCGCCGGTATCGGCGGAGGGTTCGGCACGCCGGCCATGCGGCGCGGCGAGATAGTCGTCCGAGCGCATTTCGATGAGCCGCGAGGCGGTCCGGTTGAATTCGAACACCTCGAAGCCCTCGTCGGAGAGATAGAGGCCCGGCGGCTCGGCATCGGCGCTCGCCACCAGCTTGACGTGGTTGTCGTAGAGCGCGTCGATCAGGGTGATGAACCGTTTGGCTTCGTTGCGCCGGCCAAGGCCGCGCATGACCGGAATGCCGTCGATCAGCACCGTGTGATAGGCGTGGGCGATGGCGAGATAGTCGGAAGCGCCGAGCGGCTTCTCGCAGAGGTCGGAGAACGAGAAGCGGGCGACCCCGTGGGCCTGGCGCGGTACCGGAACGTGCCGGCCCTTGACGATCAGCTCGCCCGCCGTCGCGTCGGCGCCGCCGATCAGCTTGGTCCAGGCCTCGTCCATGGCCCGATCGGCCGCGGGCCCCGTCGGCACGGTCCAGACCGGCTGGCCGGCGAGCTTTTCCAGGCGGAAATCGGTGCGCGATTCCAGCTTGATCACCGCCATCTTCTGTTCGAGCAGGGCGATGAAGGGCAGGAACAGCGCCCGGTTCAGGCCGTCGCGGTAGAGCTCGGAGGGCACCACGTTGGAGGTTGCGACCACCACCACGCCCTCGGCGAAGAGGCGTGTGAACAGCCGGCCGAGGATCATCGCGTCGGCAATGTCGGTGACGGCGAATTCGTCGAAACAGAGGAGCCAGGCCTCTTCGGCCAGCTCGGCGGCGACCGGTCCGATCGGATCGTCGCCCTTGACCTCGCCCGTCTTCAGCTTCTGGCGATAGGCGTGGATGCGCTCGTGCACATCGGCCATGAATTCGTGGAAATGGGCGCGGCGCTTGCGGCGGACCGGGCTCGAGGCCATGAACAGGTCCATCAGCATGGTCTTGCCGCGGCCGACTTCGCCCCAGATGTAGAGGCCGGTCACCGGCTCGCGCTTTTCGCCGCGCGAGAACAGCCAGGCCAGCGCCGAGGACTTGCGGCGCGTCAGACGGTAGTCGGCAAGCTCTTCGTTGAGACGGTTGAGCCGCTTCGCCACCGCGGCCTGCGCTGCGTCGAACGAGATCTCACCGGCATCGACGAGCGCCTGGTAGCGGGACAGCGTATCGGCCATGGGCCCCAGCCAATAGCGGGCCGGGAAAAGCGCCGCAAGTCACGGCCGCGCGAAGCGCCAAATCATTGTGCTGCAGGGCAGGATTGCCTATTTAAGAAGTGTTCTACCTCTTTTGTCGGACACGGCCTCCGTTGCGTCGCGGCGCGCGGTTTCGTAAACAGGCGCCTGAATTCAGGTGGCCGTCCGATACGGCCAGCGATGAGGACCTTGAGCTGCCATGGCCGAACCGAAGCCGATCACCGTGCGCCCGCTGTCGCCGCACCTGCAGATCTACCGGCCGATGCTGACGATGATGATGTCGATCGTGCACCGCATCACCGGCGGCGCACTGTTCTTCGGCACGCTCATCCTGGTCTGGTGGCTGGTCGCCGCCGCCTCGGGTCCGGCGGCCTATGCCACCTTCCAGTGGTTCGCCGGCTCGTTCATCGGCCGCCTCGTGCTGTTCGGCTATACCTGGGCGCTGTTCCACCACATGCTGGGCGGCATCCGGCACTTCATCTGGGACACCGGTCGCGGCTTCGGCCCGCAGGAGCGCGAGTGGCTGGTGCGCGCCAACCTGATCGGTTCGGTGGTGCTGACGATCCTGACCTGGATCGTCGCCTATGCGGTGCGCGGCGGATTCTGAGGGAAAAAGCGATGTCCGACGAAATCATGTCGCAGCTCAAGCCGTCCATGCGCACTCCGCTCGGCCGCGTGCGCGGCCTCGGCTCGGCCCGGTCCGGCACCGAACATTTCTGGCTGCAGCGGGTCACCGCGGTCGCCAACATCCCACTCTCGCTGTTCGTCGTCGGCCTGATCATCGCGACGGCCGGCAGCAACTATTCGGCGGTGAAGGCGACGCTCGGCGCGCCGATCGTGGCGATCCCGCTGATCCTGTTCATCATTTCGGCCGCCTACCACATGCGCCTCGGCATGCAGATGATCATCGAGGACTATGTGCCGGCCGAGGGCCCGCGCATCGTCCTTCTGCTCGCCAACACCTTCTTCTCGGCGATCGTGGGGCTCGCTTCGATCTTTGCCGTGCTGAAACTGTCCTTCGGCGTCTGATCCGCCGCCGCATCTCTTCGTTATCAAGGGGCCGGGCGCCGCTCGCGCCGGCCCTTGTGCCGCCACCAGGAGCATCGTGCCATGGCCGAAGCCGCCGCAGCCGCCATCAATGGCCGCGCCTACGACATTACCGACCACACCTATGACGTCGTCATCGTGGGCGCCGGCGGCGCGGGCCTGCGTGCTGTCGTCGGCTGCGCCGAGGCCGGGCTGAAGACCGCCTGCATCTCCAAGGTGTTCCCGACCCGCTCGCACACGGTCGCGGCCCAGGGCGGCATTTCCGCCTCGCTCGGCAATATGGGCGAAGACGACTGGCGCTGGCACATGTACGACACCGTCAAGGGGTCGGACTGGCTCGGCGACCAGGACGCGATCGAATATCTGGTGCGCAACGCCCCGGCCGCGGTCTACGAGCTCGAGCACTGGGGCGTGCCGTTCTCGCGCACCGAGGCGGGCAAGATCTACCAGCGCCCGTTCGGCGGCATGACCACCCATTACGGCAAGGGCACGGCCCAGCGCACCTGCGCCGCCGCCGACCGCACCGGCCACGCCATCCTGCACACGCTCTACGGCCAGGCGCTGCGCCACAATGCCGAGTTCTTCATCGAATATTTCGCCATCGACCTGATGATGTCCGAGGACGGCCGCTGCCTCGGCGTCGTCGCGCTGAAGATGGACGACGGCACGCTGCACCGCTTCCGCGGCCGCCAGACGGTGCTCGCCACCGGCGGCTATGGCCGCGCCTATTTCTCGGCGACCTCGGCCCATACCTGCACCGGCGACGGCAATGCCATGGTGCTGCGTGCCGGCCTGCCGCTGCAGGACATGGAGTTCGTGCAGTTCCACCCGACCGGCATCTACGGCTCGGGCTGCCTGATCACCGAGGGGTCGCGCGGCGAGGGTGGCTATCTCACCAATTCCGAAGGCGAGCGCTTCATGGAGCGCTATGCCCCCTCGGCCAAGGACCTCGCCTCGCGCGACGTCGTCTCGCGCTCCATGACCATGGAGATCCGCGAGGGCCGGGGCGTCGGCAAGAACAAGGACCACATCTACCTGCACCTCGACCATCTCGACCCGAAGATCCTGCACGAACGCCTGCCGGGCATTTCGGAAAGCGCCAAGATCTTCGCCGGTGTCGACGTCACCAAGGAGCCGATCCCGGTCATCCCGACCGTCCACTACAATATGGGCGGCATCCCCACGAACTATCACGGCGAGGTCTATACCAAGAAGGGCGGCGATCCCGACGCCATCGTCCCCGGCCTGATGGCGATCGGCGAGGCGGCCTGTGTCTCCGTGCACGGCGCCAACCGGCTCGGCTCCAACTCGCTCATCGATCTCGTCGTGTTCGGCCGCGCCGCCGGCCTGCGCGCCGCCGAGACGGTGGTGGCGGGCGAGAAGCACCAGGACCTTCCGAAGGACGCCTCCGAGCTGGCGCTGTCGCGCCTCGACAAGCTGCGCCACGCCTCGGGCGGCACGCCGACGGCCCAGCTGCGCGCCCGCATGCAGGGCATCATGCAGTCGAACTGCGCGGTGTTCCGCACCGGCGAGGTGCTGGAAGAGGGCCAGAAGCTGATCCACGAGGTCTGGCAGGGGGCGTCCGACATCCGCACCACCGACCGGTCGCTGGTCTGGAATTCCGACCTGATCGAGACGCTCGAATTCGACAACCTGATCTCCCAGGCGGTCGTGACCATGGATTCGGCGGCCAACCGCAAGGAAAGCCGTGGCGCCCATGCGCGCGAGGACTATGCCGAGCGCAACGACAAGGAATGGATGAAGCACACCCTGGCCTTTGCCGACGACGCCGCCAAGACGGTGACGATCGACTATCGGCCGGTGCATACCTACACCATGACCAACGACATCCAGTACATCGAGCCCAAGGCCCGCGTGTACTGACATTCTCCGCATCCTGCGGCTTTGACGTTATCGGGCTGGCCGGATGGCCGGCCCGATGGCTTTCCGGGGCCGGCCCGCGGCATTGAAACAGCCCGGCCATGAGCGGCCCGCGCGCGTGCCGTCATTGGGACATATTGGCACGGCGAAATGGATGCGACCGACCTCGGAGCGCCCATGCGCCGTTTCGCCCGCCCCTTCATCGTCCTGGCCGCCCTCGTCATCCTGGTCGAGACCTGGCTCTGGGAGCGCATCGGACCCTGGCTCTGGCGCCTCGTCGCGCTCCTGCCCTTCGCCCGGCTGAAACAGGCCCTGCACGACTGGCTGACCCGGCTGCCTCCCTATGCGACGCTCGGCGTCTTCGTCGTGCCGGTCCTGGTGCTGATCCCGTTCAAGCTGGCGGGCCTCGCGTTGATCGCGCGCGACCATTTCATCCTCGGCTGCGGCGTGTTCTTCCTCGCCAAGGTGGTCGGGGTCGGCCTCGAAGCCTTCCTGTTCGAGGCCTGCAAGCCGAAGCTCCTGGAGATCCCGACCTTCGTGCGGCTCTACGACATGTGGAACCGCTGGGTGGTCTGGGCCCACGGGCTGGTCGACCCGGTGAAGCGCCGGCTGCAGGCCTATACCCGGGTGATCCGGGGCGGCCGCGGCGGGCGCGCGTTCCGTCTGCTCCTGCGCTTCCGCCGCATCCGCCGCGAGCGGGCTCACCTGGCCGGCGCGGCCGGCCAGGCTTGAGCCGGCTTTACCGGATCAGCGGGCAGCCGCCGTCGGCGGCGGGCCGGAAGGCATCGTCCGGCCGGATATGCTCGATCGGCTTGTAGTAGTCCCACGGACGGGTGCTCTCGCCGGGCGACTTCACCTGGAACAGGGTGAGCGGATAGAGCACGCGCCCGTCGGCACGGATCGAGCCGGTCTGTCCAAAATATTCGACCGGACGGGCGCGCATGCGCGCGGCGACCGCGTCGGCATCGAGCGAATCCTCGGCCTGGACGGCTTTCAGGTAATGCATGATCGACGCATAGACGCCGGCCTGTTCGGTGGTCGGCATGCGCTGCGTCCTGGCGAAGAAGCGCGCCGACCAGGCGCGCGTCGCCTCGTCCCGGTCCCAATAGAAGCTGTCGGCGAGCAGCATGCCCTGGGTCACGCCGAGCCCGATGGAATGGACGTCGGAGAGGTAGACGAGGAAGGCGACGAGCTTCTGCCCGCCTGAGACGATGCCGAACTCGTTGGCCTGCTTGATGGAATTGATCAGGTCCGAGCCGCTGTTGAGGAGTGCGACGACCTGTGCCTTGGCGCTCTGGGCGGCGAGCAGATAGGAGGCCATGTCGCCGGCATTGAGCGGATGGAAGGCGCTGCCGACGATCTGTCCGTCCGAGCCGGCGATGAAGGTCGTCGCGTCGCGCGCCAGCGCCCGTCCGAACGCATAGTCCGCCGCGATGAAAAACCAGGTCTTGCCGCCCGTGCCGGTGACGGCGCGCGCGATCGCCTTCGACAGGGCATAGGTGTCGGCGTGCCAGGCGGTGCTGTAGGGCGAGCAGGCCTTGCCGGTCAGGTCCGAGGTTGTGCCCTGCATCAGCGTGATGCGCCGGGCGCTGCGGCCGATCTCCTGGACGGCGAGGGCGACCGAGGAGACCGGCACGTCGGCGATCGCGTCGACGCCGTCCTCGTCGAACCAGCGCCGCGCCAGCGCCGCTCCGATATCGGGCTTGTTCTGGTGGTCGCCGGAGACGATCTCGATCCGCACGCCGTTGACGGCGCCGCCCATGTCCTCGACCGCAAGCTGCGCGGCGACCACCGATCCCCGGCCGCCGAGATCGGCGTAGGGGCCGCTCATGTCGTTCAGCACGCCGATGCGGATCGTCGGCTTGTCGATGCGCGCGGCGGCCGGCGCGGCCGCGGCCGCCGCCAGCATGAACGCGCATGCAACGAGAGATGCCAGTTTTCGCCTTCTCATGTCTTCAGTCCCCCTTGGCTTGGTTGGCTCTGTATTCGGCCGCCTGGCGCGCATCGATGAGGCCGTCGGCCAGCTCGCGCGCAACCAGGGCGGGGTCGCGCTTTGACGGATCGCCATAGCCGCCGCCGCCGGCCGTCTCGATGATCAGGCGGTCGCCGGCGCGAAGCGGGAAATTGCCTTTCGAGGGCAGGGAGAGAGACTCGCCGGCGCGCTCGACGGTGAACCGCGACGGCTCGCCCGGCTGGCCGCCGAACAGCCCCCAGGGCGCGATCTTGAAGCGGTCCGAATAGGAGTTGAACGAGACCTCGTCGTCGAGGATGCGGTAGACGCGGCGCGCGCCCATGCCGCCGCGGCGTTCGCCGGCGCCGGCGGAGCCGCGGCGCAGCGCATATTCCTCGACGCGCAGGAAGGGGTAGTCCAGCTCGAGCGACTCGACGGGCACGTTGGAGCAGTTGCCGACATAGCCGTCGACGACATCGGCGCCGTCCGCGCCGGCCGAGGCGCCCCAGCCGCCGCCCACCACCTCCATGTAGACGCGGTAGCGATCGGCGGACATGTGGCCCATGCCGATCGCGTTGGTCGTGTCGTGGCCCGAGCACAGCACGCGATCCGGCACCACCTCCGCCATGGCCCGCATGATGACGTTGTAGACCCGGTGGCAGGCATTGTTCCTGGCGCGCACCGCCCGCGGCTGGCTCGGATTGAGGAAGCTGCCATAGGGCACGTCGACCGTGCGGATCGGCCGATAGAGCCCGTCATTGACCGGGATGTCGCCGCCGCCGAGCAGGATGCCGATGGCGCCATAGGCGGCGGAGATCGTCGAGGCGAGAGGGGAATTGATGATCCCCTTGGTCTGGTCGGCGCTGCCGGCGAAGTCGAGCGTCAGGTTGTCGCCGTCGACGACGATCTTCACCGCGACCTTCAGCCGCTCGTCGGTGAAGCCGTTGTCGTCGACGAAATCCTCGGCCCGATAGGTGCCGTCGGGGATCGCCAGGATCGCCTGCCGGGCCAGCCGTTCCGAATAGTCCTGGAGCTCGCCGACGCCGGCGAGCACCATGTCCTCGCCGAAGCGCTCGATCATTTCGATGAAGCGCGCCTCACCGGTCCGGTTGGCGGCGATCTGGGCGTAGATGTCGCCCATGACGTCGTCGGGCGGGCGCACATTGATGCGGATGAACTGCTCGAGCAGACCGTCGCCGAGATCGCGGTCGAAGTCGAAGCGCGTCAGCGGAATCCGCAGCCCCTCGGAATAGACGTCGGTCGCACCGGCATTGGGGCCGGCGGCGCCGCCACCCACGTCGATATGGTGGCCGAGCGAGGCGCTGAAGGCGACCAGCCTGTCGCGATAGAAGATCGGCGTGAACAGGACGATGTCGTTGAGATGCTGCGCGCCGCTATAGGGATCGTTGGTGATCAGGCCTTCGTTCGGGCGGATCGTCGACAGGTCGAAGCGCCGGGCGAAGGCCTGGAACACCATGCCGAAGGAGTTCATGTGGATCGGGCAGAACTGCGCCTGCGCGACGATCCGCCCGTTGCGGTCGAGCAGCGAGGTGGAGCAGTCGCGCGCCTCGCGGATGATCGTCGAATAGGCCGATCGAACCAGCCTTTCTCCCATCTCCTGGGCGATGCCGTGCAGTCCGTTGCTGATGATGTTGAAGCTGGCCTGGTCGATGGATGCGGACATCGGCATCACCTTTCGTCGGCAAGAATGAGGGCGCCGCTGGCGTCCACCGTCGCCGTCCAGCCGGGCGGCACCAGGGTCGTGGCCGTGGGCTCTTCGATGATGGCCGGCCCCGCGACGGTCGCCTGTGGGCCGAGGTCCGCGCGCCAGAAGAACCGGCAATCGATGCTGGCGCCGCGGTAGTGAATGGTGCCGTTGTCGGCGCGGGATCCGGCCTCCCCCTGGCCCGGCGGCCGGGTGAGCAGCCCCATCACGCCGTTGCCGGTCGGCACCGTGCTGGTGAGCTGCAGCGTGACGATCTCCACCTTGCCGGAGGCCGCGGCCGTGCCGTAGCGCGCGGCATGGGCGGCCCTGAACAGGTCCAGCACATAGGCGTGCCCTTCCGTGGCGAGACGCTCGAGGTCGAGCACCGAGACGAGCTCGAAGCCCTGGCCGGTGAAACGCATTTCCAGCTCGTGCTGGAAGACGATCTCGTCCGTGCGGCGGCCAAAGCCGGCGAATTCGACGACCGCCTTGTCCTTCATCCGGGCGAAGGCGGCGGCGACATCCCGCGCGACGGTGTCGGTCACCGGGATGAGGTTGGTCTCGCGATAGACCCGCTTGAGATCCGCGACCAGCAGGCCGAGCGCGGAGAACAGGCCGGGATAGGGCGGCACGACGACGCGCCGGACCTTGAGCTCCTCGGCCGAGAGGGCGCCGATCATCGGTCCCATGCCGCCGAAGGCATAGATCGCATAGTCCTTGGGATCATGGCCGCGCTGCACCGAGACGAGCCGGATGCCGCGGCTGACATGTGCCACGCCGATGTCGATCATGGCCTGCGCCATGGCCTGGGGCGGGGTCGTCGTCGGTGCCCCCAATTCGCGCAAGGCTGCGCGCGCCCGGTCGGGATGCAGCGTCATGCGTCCGCCGAGGAACCGCTGCGGCCGGATCCAGCCGAGCTCGACCAGCGCGTCGGTCAGGGCGGGTACGGCGCCGCCATGGCCATAGCAGGCCGGTCCTGGCCGGGCGCCGGCCGACCGCGGGCCGACCTGCAGCATGCCGCCCGCGTCGATCCAGCCGAGGCTGCCGCCGCCGGCGCCGACATTGGCGATGTCGATTCCAGGCAGCCCGACCGGCAGGCCATCGACCGCCGTCTCCGTGGTCATGCCGGCGGTTCCGCCCGAAATCAGGCAGATGTCGGAGCTCGTGCCGCCGACATCGAGAGTGATGACGTTGCGGTCGCCGATCACCTCCGCCATGCGGACGGCACCGATCACGCCGGCCGCCGGTCCGGAATTCAGCATTTCCACACCGCGGGCGCGCGAGACCTTGCTCGGCAGGACGCCGCCCGAGGATTGCATGACGAAGAGGTTGCAGGCCGGCGCGCCGGTCGTCAGATGCCGCTCGAGCCGCTCCAGATAGCGCCCGACCAGCGGAACGAGATAGGCCGCCATGGCGGTGGTGGAGGCGCGCTCATATTCCCGGAAGGTCGGCAGGACCTCGGCGGACAGCACGACCGGCAGGTCCGGATAGCGCGCGGCGATGATGTCGCGGATCCGGGTCTCGTGGGTCGCCGAGCGATAGGCATGCAGCAGGCAGACCGCGAGCGCTTCCGGCCGTTCCTGCTCCATCAGCCGGTCGACCGTCGCGATCAGGGCGGCCTCGTCGAGCGGCTGGACGATGCTGCCGGTGTGGTCGATCCGCTCGACGGCCTCGATGGAGAGGTTCGGCGGAACCAGCGGCGTCGGCTTCCGGCAGGCGATCGCATAGACGTTCGGGCGCAATTGCCGCTGCAGCGCGAGCACGTCGCGGAAGCCGGCGGTGGTCATGAGCGCCGCCTTGCAGCCCTTGCGCTCGATCACCGCATTGGTCGCCACGGTCGAGCCGTGAAACAGCTCGTTCAACTGCGTCAGATCGGACTTCAGCGCCTCGCCGAGACCGTTGATGACGCCAGCCGAGGCGTCATGGGGCGTCGAGGGCACCTTGTGGCTGTGGACCACGCCGTCCTCTATCCAGATGAGATCGGTGAACGTTCCCCCGACCTCGATCGCCATCTTGACCATCGTTTGCCTTCCAGATTCTGGGCACTCAAAGGGATTGCGGCCGCGCGCGCTCGCGGCCGCTCGCTTCAGCCGATCGCGGTCGCGCCGAAGGCTCGTGCAGGCACTGCGTGATCCGCGCGGCTAGGACCGGTACCAGTCCCAGGCGGCGGCGGAGCGGTAGCGGGTGATCTGCTTGACATCGAGATAGCCGGCGAGGCCCCAGCGCCCGAGCTCGCGGCCGAAGCCGCTGTGCTTCCGGCCGCCCCAGGGCGCCTCGACGAAGGTCGGCTGCGAGCAGTTGATCCAGACGATGCCGGCATCCAGCGCCTCGGCGACGCGGTCGGCCCGGACGGTGTCGGCCGTCAGCACGGCGGCGGCCAGGCCGAAGCGGCTGTCATTGGCGAGCTGGATGGCTTCGCTCTCCGCCGCGAAGGTGCGCATCGCCAGGACCGGCCCGAAGATCTCCTCGATCCACACCTCGTGATCGACCGGCACGTCGGCGAAGATGGTCGGCTCCAGGAAGAAGCCGCGCGCGAGATGTGCGGGGCGCCCGCCGCCGGCCACCAGTGCCGCGCCGTTCCTGGCGCGCTCGATGAAGCCGAGCACCTTGCCATATTGCTCGCGGCTGACCAGCGGGCCGAGTCTGGTCGCCGGCTCGAGCCCGCTGCCGATCGGGATCGCGGACGCGGCCTCGATCAGCCGGTCCGTGAGGCGGGGGGCGATGCTGCGCTCGACGATCAGGCGCGACGTGGCCGAGCAGACCTGGCCCTGGTTCCAGAAGATGCCGAACATGATCCAGGCGATGGCATGGTCGATGTCGACATCGTCGAAGACGATGATGGCCGACTTGCCGCCGAGCTCGAGGCTGACCGGCCTGGTGCCTTCGGCGGCGGCGCGCATGACGCGCTGCCCCGTGGGCACGCTGCCGGTGAAGGCGATCTTGCGGATGTCCGGGTGCGCCACAAGGGCGGCGCCGGCCTCGTGGCCAAAACCGGTGACGACGTTCAGGACGCCGGGCGGCAGGCCGGCCTCGGCGCAGATCTCCGCCAGCCGGATCGCGGAAAAAGGCGTCACTTCCGATGGCTTGAGGACCGCGGTGCAGCCGGCGGCAAGGGCGGGGGCAACCTTCCAGGCGGCCATCAGCAGCGGATAGTTCCAGGGCACGATGAGGCCGCAGGGGCCGATCGGTTCCTGGCGGGCGCGGCTCTCGAAGCGCTGGTCGGGCAGGGCGATGTCCGTGCTGCGCGCGTCATCGAGCTCGTCGGCGAGATCGGCGTAGAACTGGAAGCAGGCGGCGGCATCGTCGACGTCCCACTGGGCTTCGGCGAGCGGCTTGCCGTTGTCCTGCACTTCGAGGCGCGCCAGCGCCTCGCGCTCGCTGGCGATCGCCGCCGCGATGCGGCGCAGCAAGACCGCCCGCTGGGCACCGGTGGTCCGCCGCCAGTCGCCGGCGAAGGCACGGACGGCGGCTGCGACCGCCCGGTCGATATCGGCCTTATCGCCGGCGGCGGCCATGCCGAGCACGGCTTCCGTCGCCGGATCGATGCTCGCCAGGGTCCGGCCCGCATGGGCGTCGACGAAACCGCCGTCGATGAAGAGTTGCGTCCTCATGCCGGCCTGCCCGTGCCGTCCGGCCGCCCGACGGGAATGTCGGTCGCGACGGTGAAATGGCGCGCCGTGAGCTCGCGCAGGAAGGCCTCGACGTCGAAATATTCCTCCGGCCCCCACACGCCGGGCTTGAGGGCGCGGTCGCCCATGAGCTGAACGCCGATCGACAGGCCCATCGATGTCGCCGGGTCGACATAGCCCTCATAGAGCGGATCCTCGCTCGAACCGAGCACGGCGCAGTTCACGGTGGCGGGCTTGCCGTGCCGCTCGCCGCGGCCGATGGCGAGATGGATGTCGCTGACCGTGGAGGCGGGAATGCGCGCGTGGTTGCGCTCGACGTTGCGGCGGATGAGCGCGTCGAGAAACCGGCCGGGCGTCAGCGCATGGCCGTCGACGACGAGCGGATCGTCGAACTCGCCGAATCCCGCCTTGACCAGGCCGATCCAGGCTTCGTGCTCGCGCTCGGGCAGGTGGAGTTTCCAGGTGAACTGCCGGATGCCCTTGTCGCGGATGCCGTCGGCGAAGGGAACGGTGAGCGGCTCGGAATGCTGGCTGAACATGAACTGCGTCGGCCCGAACGGCTCGGGCAGAACCAGCGTCTCGTGCCCGGACTGGGCGGCGACGTCGACCAGGGCGCCGTCGATGAACTGGCGCGAGGGATTGGCATATTCGGCCAGAACCGTCGAAACCGCATAGGGCGGCACCAGGACCGGGCTCTCCGGTCCGAACCGGCGCGCGGCCCAATAGAGGTTGATCGCGTCGATCCGGTCGAGCCGTTCGGCGACGGCCTTGCAGATGACGTTGGAAATGCCGGGATCGGCTCCCAGGCCGAGGATCGCGGTGAGCCCGGCCGCCTGCCAGCGCGCGTGATGCGCCTTCTGCTCGACGGTGACGACGCCCATGCCGCCGAAGTCGACATAGGCGACCCCGGCTTCGTAGCAGGCCTCGAAGATCGCCATCTGATGGCCGGCGAAGGTCGGGATGGCGTTGATGCAGAGATCGGCGCGGCGGAGCGCGGCGCCGAGGCTGGCCCTGTCGGTGATGTCGAGAACGGTGGCGCTGACGCGCGGATCGCCGATCGCCGCCGTCAGGCGCTGCAGCGGCTCGGCCGAAATGTCGGCCAGCACGATGTCGGTGACATTGCGCGAATAGCGCGCGGTCAGGTCCTTCACCGTCCCGCTAGCCATGGCTCCGGCCGCTCCAAGAACCAGGATCTTCACGCCGCATCCCTCCTCTGCCGTTGCTCTTCTGGCGGCTCGTTCGGGAGCCACAATCGGCAGAGGGAAGGATATGTGGGAGGTAGATTGACGCAAGCGAACAATATTCGCAGAGTTCGTCAATTCATTTGACGGAATCTGGCCATGCTCAACCTGACGGCCCTGCGGTCGTTCCATCAAGCCGCAAGCTCCGGCGGCATCGCCGCGGCCGCCCGGCAGCTCAACGTCACGCCGGGTGCCATCCGCTATCAGATCCGCCAGCTGGAGCAGGAGCTGGGTGAACGGCTGGTCGTCCGCAGCAAGCGCGTGCTGCAGCTCACCAAGGAGGGCTCCCTCCTGCACGACCGGCTGAGCCATGCCTTCCACGACATCCGCAATGCCTGCCGTTCGGTCGCCGCGGCGGAACAGATGGAAGGCGAGCTCTACGTCGCCTGCGCCCCCGCGCTCGCCGCCTCGCGCCTCAACGGCATCGTCAGGGCCTATTGCCGGAAATATCCGCGGATGACCGTCCGCCTGTTTCCGATCGACGCCGCGAATGAAACGATGGACGTCGTCATCTCCTATGGCGAACGCGCGATCCCGGGGGCGCGGGTCGCCATTCTCGGGGCCGAGACCTATTTCGCCGTCTGCGCGCCGGAGCTCAAATACGAGCTCTCGATCGAGGGCGTCGACGATCTCGAACGCTGCGTCGGCCTGCACGCCGATGCCGGTGGAGACTGGATGCGGGTTCTGAGCGCCGCCGCGCCGCGCGACATCCAGTTCGCCCAGCAGATCTATTTCCCGAATGCCGCGGCATCGCTGATGGCCGCGCGGGACGGCTGCGGCGTCGCCGTGGGCACGTCCATCCTGTGCGCCGAGGATCTCAGGCGCGGCACGCTGGTCAGGCTGTTCGACGTCTCGGTGCCCGCGCCGAACCCCTATTTCGTCATCTGTCCCGGGCCCTCGGCGCGTGCGAGCGCCGAGAGCTTCGTCGAGATGTTCGTCGCGCAGATCGGTGCAGCATAGGCAGACCTGCCCGACCGGACAGCGCCGGCACCGCGTCTCGGGGCTGGATCGCGGCCCCTATCGTGCGAGATAGCGCGCCGACGCAAGGGCGTGCGTGCGCACCATGTGCAGATATTCCTCGATGCTGACCGCTTCGTCCGCCTTGGCCATGCCGGTCGGCGTGCAGCCGTAATAATAGGCGGGGATGTTCGCCTTGCGCCAATAACGGGTATCGGTCGCCCCGAGGCTGACGGCCGGCACCGGCGCCGGCCAGCCGAGCGCGCCGACCACGTCCTTGAGGATCCCGACCATGCGGTCGTCGGGCGGGCTGGCGGTCGGATCGCTCGAATGCGCGTCGAGCCGGGTCACCTTGGCGGCGGGATAGCGTCCGAGGATCGTCTCGATCTCGGCCATCACGGCCGCTCCGGTCATGCCGACCGGCAGGCGGATGTCGACCTCGAATTCGCAGTGGCCGGGCAGCATGTTGACCTTCAGCCCGCCCTTGATCGTGCCGATCGATACGGTGACCCGGTTCAGGATGGTCGAGGTTCCCTGGCCGACCGCCTTGTCCATGGCCGGAAAGCTCGCTTCGATGGCGCGCGCGATCGCGTCCGGCTGCACCACCGGCATGTCGGTCAGGCGGTAGAGGTCGAGGATCAGTTCGCTCGCCACCCGGATCGCGTTGGGGCTCGCATGGGTATAGGCGCCGTGCGCGCCGGGCGTATCGACCTCGAAGCGCAGCCGCAGCGTGCCCTTCTCGCCGAAGCGGATGGTGGCGGGTGTCGACGGCTCGCCATTGAGGCAGCAGTCGCCGAGGAAGCGGTCGGGGAAACTGTCGAGCAGCCATTTGGTGCCCCATTGGCCGCCCGTCTCCTCGTCCGATACGCAGGTCAGGCTAAGCCGTCCGGCGAGCTGGTCGCGCAGGCGGTGCAGATAGATGAAGGTCCAGATCGAGGCGGCCGTGCCGCATTTCATGTCGACCGCGCCGCGGCCATGGATGCGACCGTCGGCGATCGTGCCGCTCCAGGGATCGCCCGAGGCCCAGATATGATCGGGGCCGGCGGGGAAGACGTCGATATGGCCGTTGAGCACCAGGTGCGGCGCGCCCGTGCCGAATTCACCGACGACGTTCGGCAGGTCCGCGCGGGCATGGAGCACCTCGCAGGGCGCGCCCTGGCCTCGCAGATGGTCGGCGACGAAGGCGGCGACCGCCCGTGTGTCGCCGGGCGGGTTGGGGCTCGGGATGCGGATGAACTCGGAGAGGAAGCGGACGAGCGCATCGCGGTCCTCCTCGATCCAGGCGAGGATCTGCTGTTCGATCGCTGATTGGGTCATCGCTGAAGGTCCATCATGTCGTCGATTGGCCGGGGCCGACCGGCCGTTCCGGCGGTCTCGGCATGGAAGCAGGCGACCGCATGCCCGGCCGGATCGGGCCGGAGCGCGGGCATCGAGGCCCGGCAGGGCGCGAAGGCGAGGTCGCAGCGCGGCGCGAAGCGGCAGCCGGTCTCCGGCGTTTCCTCCGATCCCGGCTTGAGCAGGAGCGGCGGTGGCTCCCAGTCGGGGTCGGGCACGGGCACGGCGTCGATCAGCTGGCGCGTATAGGGGTGGCGCGGTGCGCGCATCACCGCCTTGGCCTCGCCGCTTTCCACGACGCAGCCGCGATACATGATGATCACCCGGTCGCACATGGTGCCGATCAGCGAGAGGTCGTGGGTGATGAAGACCAGCGACATGCCGTGGCCGCTGACCAGCTTGCGCAGCAGGCGCAGGATGCCGGCGCGCACGGAGACGTCGAGCATCGACACCGGCTCGTCGGCGATCAGGATCGACGGCCGGAGGATCACCGCCCGGGCGATCGCGACGCGCTGGCGCTGGCCGCCCGAGAGCTCGTGCGGAAAGCGTTCGGCGAAATGCTCGGCGGGCTTCAGCTCGGCCTCTTCGAGCGCCGCGAGCATGCGCCGGCGCCGTTCGGCCGCGTCGCCGAGCCCGTGGATGACGAGCGGCTCCTCGACCGTCCGGCCGATGGTGAAGCGCGGGTTGAGCGAGCCCGACGGATCCTGGAAGATCATCTGCACGCGGCGGCGGAAGGCGAGGCGGTCGCCGCGCCTCAGGCCCTGGCCGGCCTTGCCGTCCACCAGCATGGTGCCGGTGGTCGGCTGTTCGAGGCCCAGGATGATGTTGCCGAGCGTCGACTTGCCGCTGCCGCTCTCGCCGACGACCCCCAGGATCTCGCCGGCGCCGAGCGCGAGCGACAGGTCCTTGAGCGCCGAGACCGGCCGCCCGCCGCCGCCGATCAGCGAGCGCAGGCCGCCGCTCGAGGCGAAGACCTTGGAGATGCCGCTGAGCTCCAGGACCTGCCGGGTGGTCATGCTGCCTCCATGGGATAGATGGCGGCGCCGGACATGATGCTGGCACGCATGGCCTCGGCCTGTTCGGCGAAATGGCAGGCGACGCGCCGGCCGTCGGGCATGGCGCGCGGCATCGGCTTCTCGGCCCGGCACCGCTCCCGCGCGAAGGGGCAGCGCGCGGCGAAGACGCAGGCGCGCGGCGGATCGGCGAGCGAGGGCGGCTGGCCGGGAATGCTGTGCAGCTCGTGGTCGGGATGGCGGATGTCGGGAAAGGCGCGCTTCAGCGCGATCGTATAGGGATGCCAGGGCTCCGGGATGATCGCGCGCGTCGCGCCGAATTCCACCAGTTCGCCGGCATACATGACGGCGAGGCGGCTGCAGAGCTCGGCGATGACGCCGATATCGTGGCTGACGAAGACCAGCGTGGTGCCATGCTGCCGCTGTACCTTCTTGATCACGTCGAGCACCTGGCGCTGGACGATCACGTCGAGGCCGGTGGTCGGCTCGTCGGCGACCAGGAGGCTTGGCTCGAACAGGAGAGCGAGGGCGATGATGGCCCGCTGGCGCATGCCGCCCGAGAACTGGTGCGGGTAGGCGTCGAGCCAGCGCGGCGACAGCTCGACGTCGCGGAACAGCTGCTCGGCGCGTTCGCGCAGGCGCTGCCGGTCGGGCTTGGCGTGAACGTTCCAGGCCTCGACGAACTGGGTGAACAGGGTCGTCACCGGCGACAGCGAGGTGGCCGCGCTCTGCGGTACGTAGGCGATCTCCTTCCAGCGCTTCAGCCGCATGGTCTCGGCGTCGACGCTTGCGATATCCGTGCCGTCGAGGCGGATCTCGCCCGAGGCGATCCGGCCATTGCCGGGCAGGAGGCGCAGGATGGCGGCGGCGAGCGTCGACTTGCCGCAGCCGGATTCGCCGACGAGGCCGAGCGATTGGCCGCGCTCGATGTCGAGGTCGATGCCGCGCAGCACCCTGAGCGTGGCGCCGCGCGTTGCATAGTGCACATCCAGTCCGCGGATGGAGAGAAAGGACACCGGGCTCACCTGATCTTCGGGTTGGCGTAGCGCTCGTATTCGCGGCCGATCAGGAACACCGCCATGACGAACAGGGTGATGCAGAGGCCGGGGGGCACGGTCCACCACCAGGCCGACCGGATCGAGGCCGAGGCATAGGCGTGGTTGAGCATCTGGCCCCAGCTGACCATGTCGGGGTCGCCGAAGCCGAGAAAGGCGAGGCTTGCTTCGGACAGGACGGCCCAGGACACGCCGAACACCACATAGAGCAGGGCGAGCGGCAGGACGTTCGGGAAGATGTGGAGATAGATGATGCGCGCATCGCTCGCGCCCGCGACGCGCGCCGCCTTGATGAAGGTGCGCTCCTTGATGCTCAGCACCTGGCTCCGGATGATCCGGGCGGTCGAGCGCCACATCAGGCAGGAGATGGTGAAGATGATGTTCCAGATCGAGGGCTGGAGCAGCGCCACCAGGATCACCGCGAAGGGCAGGAACGGCACCGCGAAGGCAAGGTCCGTGATGCGCATCAGGACGCGGTCGGCGCGCCCGCCGTAATAGGCCGAGACGAGGCCGATATTGGTGCCGACGATCGTCATGCACAGGGTGGAGATGGTGCTGACGATGATTGCCGTGCGGGTGCCGAAGACGAGCTGGGAGAAGATGTCGCGGCCGTAGAAGTCGGTGCCGAGCGGGGCGTGCTCGGCGGGCGAGAGCAGGCGCGCGACGCTGCCGTCGGCGAGATAGAGGATCTGGAACGGATCGGTCCGCGCGATCAGCGGCGCCAAGGCCGCGGCGAGGCTGAACAGCACGAGGATGATCGTGCCGACGATGCCGCCGGCAGAGCCGAGGGGCACGGCGAGGATCTCGGGCAGGACCAGGCGCCGGCCCGGGCGGTGGAGCGGGGCAGCGTCACTCATAGCGCACCCTCGGGTCGACCACGATGTAGATGAGATCGGTCAGGAAGTTCATGAAGATGACGACGAAGGCCATCAGGAAGAAGGCCGCCTGCGCGACCGGATAGTCGCGGTTGTTCACGGCATTGACCATCAGCTGGCCCATGCCGGGCCAGGAGAAGACATATTCGAGCAGCACCTGGCCGCCGAAGGCGAAGCCGATCATGATCGCCGAATAGGTGATGATCGGCATCAGCGCGTTGCGCTGGGCGACCGCTTGCACCTGGCGCTCGGTCAGCCCCTTGGCGCGGGCATAGGTCAGATAGTCCTCGTTGGCCACCTCGATCATGCTGGTGCGCATGACGAGCAGCGGGTCGGACACCGAGTTCAGCACGGCGACCATGAGCGGCAGCGCGAGATGCTGGGCGAGATCGAAGCCCGGGAGCTCCTCCCACCAGGTCTCGGGGATGAAGGCCATGGTGCGCATGCCGCCCATGGGGAACCATTCGAGCTGGTAGGAGAAGATCACCACGACGATGATCGCGAGCCAGAACACCGGCAGGGTGCGCGGCACGAGCAGCGCCAGGCTGATCCAGGATTCGGCGCGGGTGCCGCGCCGCCAGCCGAGCCAGGAGCCGCCCTTGACCGCCAGGCTGATCGACAGCGCCATGGCCGGCGCCATCAGGATGACGGTGTTCAGGAGCGGCTCGGCCAGGACCTCCAGGACCGGCCGCCGGAACGCGAAGGAGAGGCCGAGGTCGCCGGTCAGGAAATTGGCGATATAGGACAGGTATTGCTGCCAGAGCGGCCGGTCGAGCCCCCAGGCCCGGCGCAATTGCTCGAGCTGCTCGGGCCCGAGCTGGCCCTGGCCGAGAAACACCACGAGGGGGTCGCCCGGTACCAGGCGGAACAGCGCCCACATCATGGTCAGCACCAGGAACAGCGTGACCAGCATGTGCATCAGGCGCCGGGCGATGAGCCGCAGGCCGTCCACCGCGCTTGCCTCCTATTTGGGGTAGCAGAGCCGGCCTTCGCCGTCCCAGCTGTAGCCGGCCTTGGCGAGCACCTCGCGCGCTTCCTCGATGCTGAAGCGGGCCGGCGGGATCGCCGGGTCGGAAATGGCCAGCGCCGGCGAGATATAGCTGTCGTTGCCCGGCGTCGCGGCGCCGTCGAGCAGGGTGTTGACGAGCTGCGGTCGATCGGTCGCGAGTGCGATGGCGGTGCGCATCGCGGGATCGTCGAAGGGCGGTATTTCCAGGTTGAAGCGCAGCTCGCGCGGGGCATGGCTGCCCGATTTGCCCACTTTGATGTTCGGATTGGTCAGGCGCTTGGCCTGCGACGGCGTGATGTTCCAGGCCATCACGTCGGCCCGGCCGCTTTCGAGCATGCCGATCATGGTGTCGACGCTCGGCACGGCGAGCCAGTAGATCTCGCTGAAGTTCGACGGCTTGAACCAGGACGGATTGGCGGCGAGCCGGACATATTCGCCCTTGCGCCACTCCTTCAGGCTGAACGGCCCGCAGCCGACCGGCGTGTCGTTCGGCCAGTCGGCCGGCGAGCTCAGGCCCTGTCCGGGGCCGACCTTCTCCCAGATGTGCTTCGGCACGATGAAGGCGGCGGCGAGAATATTGCCGACGAAGGGTGCGAAGGGCTGCTTCAGCTTGAAGCGCAGCGTCCGTTCGCCGACCACTTCCGTCTCGACGATATTGTCGGTGAACCGTCCGAACAGCGGGAATTTCCACTTCGCGATATAGTCGAAGGTGAACTTGAAATCCTCGATGGTGACCGGCTTGCCGTCATGGAAGGTCATGCCGGCGCGCAGCGTCACGTCGGCCGTCTTCGGATCGGGGAAGGTCCAGCCCTCGGCCGCCCAGGGGATGAGGTTCAGGTTGCGGTCGCGGATCGCCAGCGGTGCGTAGAACCAGCGCAGGATGCCGGCATTCTGCACCTCGGTCGTGGCGAACGGATTGAGCGTCGCGATGTCGTACTGGAAGGTGACCTTGAGGATCTTCGAGCGGCCGGCCGGCTTGCCCTCCAGATAGGTCCAGGGCAGGTAGGAGAAGGCGACACCCGAGCCCATGACCGGCACGACATCAGTGATCTTGTCGGCCCGGTAGGGGTTGTTGAGGTCCATGTAGTAGAGCACGAGGCCCGGCCGGTCGTTCTGGATGATCCGCTGCGCCTGGTGGATCATGGCCGCGCGCTTGGCCTCGTCCATCTCGCCGCGCTGGGCATCGACCAGGGCGTCATAGGCGGGGTTGCGGTAGTTGCCGAAGTTCTGGCCGCCCTTGCGGGCCCGGCTCGAATGGAAGAACTCGGTGAGGAAGAAGTCGGGATCGATGCGGTCGGGCGCGCCGCCCCAGGCGCCGATCGACATGTCCGGCGCATTGTGCTCGCCGGTGGTCTGCGCGGTCATGCTGTTCTGCGAGGCCTGCTGCGGCATCACCTTCAGGCCGAGCTTCTCCCAGTTCGGCCTGAGGATGCGGAAGAGCTCGGTCATTTCCGGCCAGTCGCCCATCATCGCCTTGATCGGGCCGATCGGCTCGCCCGCCCGGCGTCCGGTCTGTGCGCCGGCCGGGCCGGACAGCAGGATGGCTGTGCTGGCGGCGCCCGCCAGAACGCTGCGGCGCGACAGTGTCGATACCATGGTCATCCTCACCTGTTGGTTCTGGTTTTTTCGGAAAAGGCATTTTTCAAAGCTATTGAAGAAAATTGGCAAACATCATCCATGCCACGTCTTGCGACGCGACATGGGTCTTCCGGGGTTTTTTTCGATATCTCCCGCTCAAGACTGGCGGCGACGAAGCGTCACGGGCGGCGTTGTTGTTATATCCGCCACACTGCCAGGGTTTCCTCTCGTCCTGATCTTGCCGGCGAGCGGCTGCATGTCAAGTCTGATATGTCAGGCCTCCTATACTGATATGTCAATCAGCCATAACCCCGGCGCATTGTGTGGCGCGGGGGGCATGCCGGCAGACGCGTCCGGCACGGCTCCGCATGGCTCGAGAAGACCTGCCATGCCGAATGCATGGCCGCTGCGGGGGGAGGCCGGCTCAGGCGCGCGGATGTGCGCTCTCATAGACCTTCATGAGCGCGGCCGTGTCGATCTCGGTATAGATCTGCGTCGTCGACAGCGAGGCGTGGCCGAGCAGTTCCTGGATCGAGCGCAAGTCGCCGCCCCGCCCGAGGAGATGGGTCGCGAAGGAATGGCGCAGCGCATGCGGCGTCGCGCTGTCGGGCAGGCCGAGCGCGCCGCGCAGCCGCTCCATGGTGAGCTGGATGATCCGCGGCGACAGCGGGCCGCCCTTGACCCCGACGAACAAGGGGTCGCCCGGACCGAGGCTCCACGGGCAGAGCCGGCGATACTCGGCGATCGCATCGGCGATCCTGGCGATGACCGGCACCTGGCGCACCTTGCTTCCCTTGCCGGTCACGGTCACCTCGCCATTGGTGCCGGGCGGTGGCGCGTCGGCCTGTTTCAGGCCCAGGGCTTCGGAAATGCGCAGGCCCGCGCCGTAGAGCAGCCCGAGCACCGCGGCATCGCGCGCCGCGACCCAGGGCGGCACGTCCTCATGGGCGCGGGCATCGGTCGAGGCGACCTTGCGCGCCTCAGCGACCGGCAGCGGCCGCGGCAGGCGGCGGCCGGCCTTGGGCGAGCGGATCGCGGCGAAGGCGGCCATCCGGCCCTGGCCGTCGCGTTCGAGGAAGCGGGTGAAGGAGCGGATCGCCGCCAGCGCCCGGCCGATCGAGCTCGGATCGAGATCGTCGGCGCGCCGGCGGGCCATGAAGGCGCGCACGTCGCGCGGCGCTATGGCGCCGAGCGTGTCGAGCGAGACGGCGCCGCCCATATGGTCGGAGAGGAAGGTGAGGAAGCCCCTGACGTCGCGCCCATAGGCTTCGAGGGTCTTCGGCGACAAGCGCCGCTCCGTGCGGAGATGGCGCAGCCAGCGCCCGACCGCGGCGACCGTGTCGGCCGCCGCGCCGGGCATCAGGAGATCGGCTGGACCATCGATGGCGGGCTGGGTCTTGGCGGACATGGCCTCATGTCCTGCCATGCCGCCCGTTCACATCGGGTGAACGCGCCGGGACGCGGACGGCCCCGGGCGCCGGCCGTCAGTGGCCCTCGTCCAGCTTGCCGATATGCTTCTGGGCGTAGAGCTGGATGCCGACGGTCTTGATCACGTCGAGCTGGGTTTCCAGGAAGTCGATATGGCCTTCCTCGTCGGTCATCAGTTCGATGAACAGGTCGCGCGAAGGATAGTCCTTCACGGTCTCGCAATAGGCTGCCGCTTCCTGATAGAGCGCGCGGGCGCCGATCTCGGCCTTCAGGTCGCAGCTGATGACCTCCTTGATGTCCTGGCCGATCTGCAGCGGATCCAGCACCTGCAGGTTCGGATGGCCCTCCAGGAACAGGATGCGGTCGATGAACTTGTCGGCATGGACCATCTCCTCGATGGACTCCTTGCGCCAGGTCTTGGCCAGCTCCTTGAAGCCCCAGTTGTCGAGCATGCGGTAGTGCAGCCAATATTGGCTGACCGCGGTCAGCTCGCTGCGCAGCCCCTTGTTGAGATACTCGATAACCTTCTTGTCGCCCTTCATGAGCCTCGTCCTTTTGCTGATCGGGTCCGCTGGCCGAACACGAGGCTAGTTTATAATCATTCCAGACAAGAGCGCAAGGCGTGCGCGGTCACGACGCGGCAAATGGTGCGCGGCGCAGCATGAAGCGCCCGCAACGGCGCAACCAGCCGGCAGGCACGGAGATCAGGAATGGAAAGAAGCTATTCGGCGGCGACGAGAGCGGGGGCGTCGTGGTGGCTGCACTGGCCCATCGGGCAGGCCGAGCAGCCCTGCTCGACACCGCTCTCGCGCATGATCGCGAGGATGGTGCGCGCGCAGCGGCCGCAATTGGGGCTGCAGCCGAGACAGGTATAGACTTCACCTACGGCCCGCGGACATTCCGGGCCGTCGCCGAGACAGGCACGAACGTCGTGGTCACTGAACACATTGCAATGGCAAATGATCACTGCCGGTCTCCGCCCGCCCCGCGAAAATCACGCCGCGAGGCCTCGTGGGCCCTTGCTTTCTATCGCGAAACGCATGTGTTTTCAATGACTTGTAATGAATTTAGCGGAATTCTAAAGAATCCGGCAAGTGGCAGAAGTGCTGACGTTTTTCGCGAAGAAACGAATCGTTCCAAACTGGCTTGGCGGGCTTGCGGGGCGTCGGCCTTCCCTTCCGGGCCGCCTTCGCGCTAGGGCTTCGCCATGTCCCCGCCGCGCTATGCCGACGTCCTGATTCCGGTCGCCGTCGACCGTCCCTACAGCTACCGCGTCCCCGATGGATTGGCGGTGGCTCCGGGCGATATCGTCGCCGTGCCGCTCGGCAACCGCGTGGCGATCGGCGCGGTCTGGCACCTGCGCGACGAGCCGGGCGGCATTTCGCACAACCGGCTGAAGGACATTGCCGGCCGCTACGACGTGGTGCCGGTGCCGCACGAGGTGCGGCGGCTGGTCGACTGGATCGCCGACTATACGCTCGCCCCCCGCGGCATGGTGCTGCGCATGGCGATGCGCGATCCCGAGCAGCTCGCGCCGCCGCGCCCGCGCATCGGCGTGCGCGTCACCGGCCAGCCGCCGAGCCGTCCGACGCCCTCGCGCGCCAAGGTGCTGGCGCTGATGGCCGACGGCCTCGCCCGGCCGAAATCGGAGGCCGCGCGCGAGGCCGGGGTGTCGGTCGGCGTCATCGACGGGCTCGTCGACGACGGCGCCCTGGAGGCCATCACGCTGGCGCCGGAGGCGGCCGGCCTGCCGCTCGACCCGGCCCACGCGCCGGCCGCGCTCAATCCGGCGCAGAAGGATGCCGCGCTCGCCATCGAGGACGCGGTGGCCGCCGGCGGCTTCGAGGTCTTCCTCGTCGACGGCGTCACCGGCTCCGGCAAGACCGAGGTCTATTTCGAGGCGGTCGCGGAGGCGCTGAGGCAGGGACGGCAGACGCTGATCCTGGTGCCCGAGATCGCGCTCACCACCCAGTTCCTCGACCGGTTCGCCGCGCGCTTCGGCCACCGCCCGGCAGCCTGGCATTCGGGCGTCGGCGCCACCCGCCGCGCCCGGGTCTGGACCGGGGTCGCGACCGGCGAGGTCAAGGTGGTGGTCGGCGCGCGCTCCGCCCTGTTCCTGCCCTTCGCCGCGCTCGGCCTCGTGGTCGTCGACGAGGAGCACGAGCAGGCCTACAAGCAGGATGACGGCGTGCACTACCATGCCCGCGACATGGCGGTGGTGCGTGCCAGGCTGCACGACATTCCGGTCGTGCTCGCCTCGGCGACGCCCTCGGTCGAATCGCGGGTCAACGCCGATCGCGGCCGCTACCGGCGGCTGATCCTGCCCGAGCGCTTCGGCGGCTTCGACATGCCGGCCATCAGCACGGTGGACCTCAAGACGCGCGGAGCGCCGACCGGCCGCTGGATCTCGCCCGCGCTGGAACTCGCCATGCGCGAGACGCTGGCCGCTGGCGACCAGTCGCTCCTGTTCCTCAACCGGCGCGGCTATGCCCCGCTCACGCTCTGCCGCACCTGCGGCGAGCGCGTGCAATGCCCGAACTGCACCGCCTGGCTGGTCGACCACCGCTTCCGGCGCCGGCTGATCTGCCACCATTGCGGTTTCTCGATGCCGCCGCCGACCGAGTGCCCGAAATGCGAGGCGGCCGATTCCTTCGTCGCCTGCGGTCCGGGCGTCGAGCGGCTCGCCGAGGAATGCGCCACGCTGTTTCCCGGCACGCGGCTGCTCATCCTGTCCTCCGACATGGCCGGCGGCGTCGAGCGCATCCGCCAGGAGATCGAGGCCGTGGCCAAGGGCGAGGCCGACATCGTCATCGGCACGCAGCTCGTCGCCAAGGGGCACAACTTTCCCCATCTCGCCCTGGTCGGCGTGATCGATGCCGATCTCGGCCTGTCCAACGGCGACCCGCGCGCCGGCGAACGCACCTTCCAGCTGCTGCAGCAGGTGGTCGGCCGTGCCGGCCGGGCCAAGGACGGCTCGCGCGCTCTGATCCAGACGCACCAGCCGGCGCATCCGATCATCGACGCGATCGTGCGCGGCGACCGCGAGGCCTTCTACGCTGCCGAAATCGCCATGCGCGAGGAGGCGGGCCTCCCGCCCTATGGGCGGCTGGCGGCCCTGGTGGTCTCGGCTGAAGCCCAGGCCGACGCCTTCGGTTATGCCCGCGCCATCATGCGTGCCGCGCCTGCCGGCACCGATGTCAGGCTGCTCGGCCCGGCCGAGGCGCCGCTCGCCCTGGTGCGCGGACGTCACCGCGTGCGGTTGCTGGCGCGGTCGGCTCGGGCTTTCGACATGTCCGGCTGGCTGCGCGCCTGGCTATCCTCGGTCGAGGCGCCGCGCGGCAATGTCCGGCTGGAGATCGACGTCGATCCGCAGAGCTTTCTCTGAGCGGGGCTTGGGTCAGGCCTGGCCGTCGCCCGGCCAGGCGAAGCGCGCCCAGTCGGGCCTGACCGGCGTCAGCACGATGCCGCCGGCGACCAGGGGCTCGCCCGCCGCCATGGCGTCGGCGATCCGGTCGAGGCGGAGCTTGGCGAGCCCGCGGCCGGGCAGACCCGAGCCCATCGTGCCGACCGGCTTGTCGCCTGCGGTCACCTCCGCGCCCGCCGGCGGCGGCGCGCCGTCGAAGGCGACCGGGACGATGCGGGTGCGTGCCGTGCCGCGATGCTGCATCCGGCTGACCACCTCCTGGCCGACGAAGCAGCCCTTGTCGAAGGCGACGCCGGCGAGTTGGTCCATATCGACCTCGTGCGGGAAGGCGTCGCCATAGGCGAAATCCTTGCCGCCCTCGGGAATGCCGAGCGAAATGCGCAGGGCCTCATAGGCGGCGGCATCGGCCGCGCGGCCCTCGGCGCGCGGGCCGATCGCCCGCCGGCCGAGGCCGGCATGGCGCGGATCGCGTGCGACCACGAGGCTCGCTTCCGGAGCCGGCGTGTCGTCCCACAGCGCGGTGACGCCGAGGCTCGCCGACAGGTCCTCGATCGCCACCTTGGCGCGCAGGCGATAGAAGGTGAGCTTGCGCGCAAGGTCGCCTGCCAGCTGCAGCGGCACATCGAGGACAAGGCCGCCGCCCGCCGCCTCCGGCAGGGCGATGATGAAAAAATCCGCGACGATCTTGCCCTGCGGCGTCAGCAGCGCCGCAAAGCCGGCGGCTGCGCCGGTGGCGACCGCGACGTCCTGCGTCACCAGCCCCTGCAGGAACCTTTCGGCATCCTCGCCGGTCAGCTTGATGACGCCGCGGTCGGGCAGCACGGCCGATCCCATGACTTCAGTCTCCTGCGCCTGTCGTCGCATGCGCATCGCCGCGGCCGCAGCATTGCGTCCGCGTCGATGCGGTTCTCTTGGCACTCCGGCCGTTCTCCGACATAAGCGTGTCGGCACGCGGCCGAAAGGCCGCGCCTCTCAGCACGCCGGAGATAGCAGCCATGTCCCAGACCTTCGATACGATCTTCAAGGGCGGCACGGTGGTCAACCAGGACGGCACCGGCCAGCGCGATATCGGCGTCGCGGGCGGCCGCATCGTCGCGATCGGCGATCTCTCGCGCCAGGCCGCCGGCGAGGTGGTGGATTGCACCGGCCTGCATGTCCTGCCCGGCGTCATCGACAGCCAGGTGCATTTCCGCGAGCCCGGCCCGGTGCACAAGGAGGATCTGGAGACCGGATCGCGCGCGGCCGTGATGGGCGGCGTCACCAGCGTCTTCGAAATGCCCAATACCGACCCTCAGACGACGAGCGAGGCGGCGCTCGCCGACAAGGTGGCCCGCGCCACCGGCCGCATGCATTGCGACTTTGCCTTCTGGGTCGGCGCGACGCACGGCAATGCCGCCGAGGTCGCCGAGCTCGAGCGCCTGCCGGGCGCGGCCGGCATCAAGGTGTTCATGGGCTCCTCCACCGGCTCGCTGCTGGTCGAGGACGACGAGGGCGTCGCCGCGGTCCTCCGGCGGACGCGCCGCCGGGCCGCCTTTCATTCCGAGGACGAGTACCGCCTGCGCGAGCGGGCCGGCCTCAGGATCCCGGGCGATCCGCGCTCGCATCCAGTCTGGCGCGACGAGATCGCCGCGCTCACCTGCACCGAGCGGCTGGTGGCGATCGCCCGGCGCTTCAACGCCAAGATCCACGTCCTGCACATTTCGACGGCCGAAGAGATCGACTTCCTGCAAGGCCACAAGGATGTCGCGACCTGCGAGGCGACGCCGCACCACCTGACGCTGGTCGCGCCCGACTGCTACGAGCGGCTCGGCACGCTCGCCCAGATGAACCCGCCGGTACGCGAGGTGCGCCATCGCGACCGCATCTGGCACGGCATCGGCCAGGGCATCGTCGACGTGCTCGGCTCCGATCATGCGCCGCACACCCTGGAGGAAAAGGCCAAGACCTATCCGGCCTCGCCCTCGGGAATGACCGGCGTCCAGACGCTGGTCCCGACCATGCTCGACCACGTCAATGCCGGCCGCCTGAGCCTGGAGCGCCTGGTCGATCTCACCAGCCACGGTCCGGCGCGGATTTTCGGCATTGCCGGCAAGGGCCGGATCGCCGCCGGCTACGATGCCGACCTCACCATCGTCGACCTGAAGCGCCGGCAGCGGATCACGGCGTCCTGGATCGCCTCGCGCAGCCAGTGGACGCCCTATGACGGCGTCGAGGTGACCGGCTGGCCGGTCGGCACCGTCATCCGCGGCCGGCGCGTCATGTGGGAGGGCGAACTTGCCACCCCATCGGGCGGCGCGCCGGTGCGCTTCCAGGACGCCGCGGGGCCGGGGCTGTGACGGGCCGGGCCCGTTCGACCGACGGCTATGCCGCCGAGGCGGCGACCCTGGCGGTTCGCTACGAGAGCATCCGGTTCGAGGATGTCCATGCCGATATCCTCCACCTCGTTCCGGCCGCGCCAAAGCGGGTCATCGATATCGGCGCCGGCACGGGCCGGGATGCCGCGGCGCTCGCCGGCCGCGGCCATCGCGTGCTGGCCGTGGAGCCGACGGCCGAGCTGCGCGCCGCGGGCGAGCGCCTGCATCCGGAGGCTGGCATCACCTGGCTCGACGACGGCCTGCCCGATCTCGCGCGGGTGCGTGCCGCGCCCGACCGGTTCGATCTCGCCTTCCTGACCGCCGTCTGGATGCATCTCGACAGGGCCGAGCGGCAGGTGGCGATGCGGGCGCTGGACGATCTGGTGGTTCCCGGCGGCCGTGTCTTCATGACGCTGCGCCACGGGCCGGTGCCGCCGGGCCGGCGCATGTTTCAGGTAACGGCCGGGGAGACGGTCACGCTCGCGGCCGCCAGCGGTTTCGCGCCGGTCCATGAAAGCCGCCGCGGCGACATGCTGGATCGCGACGCCGTGACCTGGACCATGCTCGTTCTCGAAAAGGCCGAGGCGGCCTGAGCACGTCCGCCGCGCGCGCTCAGCTCTTGTCGTCGAGCTTGGCGTCCGGCGCATTGGCCTTGACGCTGGCGATGCCGGCGTCGCGCGCGCTCGCCGAGGAATAGGTCTCGCTCGTGCCGATCACCTGGCCGTTGGCGGCCTTGAGATTGAACATGGGCTGGCCGTTCTTGGCCTCCTTGCGCTCGTAGCGCGCGTCGTTGGGCGCATTGGTCCGCACCGAGGCAATGCCGTTCTCGGCCGCTGCCTTGGTCGTGTAGAGCTCGCTCGTCAGGATGGTCTGGCCGTTGCCGGCCTTGAGCACGAAGCGGAACTGGCCATTCGTCGCCTTGGACAACACGAATGTTCCGGCCATGAGCTGTCTCCGAGGTTCGCTGCGAATCGGTGCGGATCGCTTGCCGGCAAAGGTTAGCGTGGCGGATCGCCGGTTCAACCCGGAGCCGTCCGGCCCGGCGCCGGATCATTCGCCGGCGAGGAAATAGTGCAGCGTGCCGTCGGGCCCGATGCCGAGGCGCCAGAACACCCAGGCGTTGAGCGCGCGCATGTCGCGCACGTCCTGCGCGGTCATCAGCCGGTAGAGATCGACCGACTGGCGCGGCGTGAGCCGGTCCAGCGGCACATGGGCCAGATAGGGCCAGACCGTCATTTCCTGCGGCGTGCCCTTGTTGATGACGGCCGGCGGCAGGTCGAGAATGTTGAGGAGGATGGCGAGGATCTCATGGCCCTGGCCGTCGCCAGAGGCCTGTTTCCAGAAGGCGATCGGGTCGCGCTCGCCGCCGCGGCTGAACACCGGCATGGTCTCGTTCATCTGGAACACCACGCCGAGGCGCTCGATATCGCCCGAGCGGGCGGCGAGGATGAGCTTCTCGCGCATATGGCCGACCCGATCCTTCAGGTCCTCGTTGTCGGGCAGGATCTCGACCGAGACAGGCGCGGGCCGGCGCGGACCGGCTGGCCGCGCCGGAGCGGCGGGGCCCGGGGCCGCGGAACGGGATGGCGGCGTCGCCCCTGCGGGCGCGGGAGCCGGCGGAGTTGCGGGAGCGGATGCCGCCGGCGGGGCGGTTTCGGCCGCTGCCGGGGGTGTTTCCCGGGCCTGGGGCGTGACGTCGCGAATGGTCGGGCGCAGCGGCGTCGCATTGTCCTGCGCGGGCGGCACCGTGCCGGCCGGCAGGCGCGCGCGATCGGCGGGCATGATCTGGGCGAGGGCGACGCCGAGAACGGTCACCGAGATGACGGCTGAGACGATGGCGACGGTCCGTGGGGTCAACAGGATCACCCTCGCAGCCGGCCCCGTCAGTGCGCCGAGCGGTCCACCGTGAATTCTCCGGCGCGTACGCGCTCGGCCAGCCGCTCGGCAAAGCCGGCGGCGGCTTCCTCGCCATAGGTCGCGACCATCTCGACGAAGGAGGCGAAGACCGCGGCCTGTGCGATGCAGTCGACGTCGAGCCCGTCGAGGCGGGCCTCGGCAAAGGCTTCCGACACATAGCCCATGGCGGCCTGCCGCTGGTCTTCGGCTTCGACGGCACGGGCTGAAATCGCGGGAGCAAACTGCATCGTCATGTCCTGAAGGGGGACCGGTCGACCCGATTTGCCCCATGAAGGGACACTAGCACGTGAGTCGGCCGAGGGCAGCCAATTCTCACCGGAAGGTTAACACCTGTGAATTAATCTTCAGTGATCCCAAAATGACACGCAGGATCTAGTTTACGAAACGGCTGGTGATGTCGGCGACGATGCGCTGGCCCTCGTCCAGATAGCGGCGGGTGGCGACCTGCGCGGCCGGCGTGCAGGAGCGATGGGTCTGCTCGAAACCGGCATAGCCGCGGTTGAAGCGCTGGATCAGCCGTTCGCGCCGCTCGGCGCTGCCGGCCTCGGCATCGATCAGGGCCTGCATCTCGCGCCGCCAGGCGCCCGTGTCCGGCGCGGTGCAGACCGTGCGCAGATAGTGCAGCGCCCCCATGATCTCGGCGAGCCGCAGGAGCTGAGGTTCATAGGGCGCCTGCATCAGCGCTTCGGGCACGGCCGGCGGGGCCGGCGGTGCCGTGGCACGCTGCGCTGCCGCCGGCCCGGCAAGGGCGACCTGCACAGCGAGGACCGGGATCAGCGCGCGAACCATGGTGAAGCTATGCGCCAGCCGGCCCGCCGCCGCAACCGGCGGGTCGCGACAGGGTTTATGCCGGCCCCGGAGTGCCGCGGGCGAGCGCGAACGCCGCCCGCGCCACCTCGGTGAGGCCCTCGGTCGTGGCAAGGCCCGCCATCTCGTCGAGATCGACCCAGCGGATGTCGGAGGCTTCCGGCGTCAGCTCGCCGTCACCGGCGAGCCAGCGGGCGGCATAGGTGACGACGACGAAATGACGCTCGACCCGGCCCTCGCCGTCGCGGCCGATAATGTCGCGGGCGCCGACGAGGCCGATCGGCTCGGCCTTGACGCCGACCTCCTCCATGAGTTCGCGCGCGGCCGCTTGGCCGAGCGTCTCGCCGACCTCGACGAGGCCGCCGGGCAGGCTGTAGAGCCCGCGTCCGGGCGGATTGGCGCGCTGGGCGACCAGCATCTTGCCGGCGCGGATCACCGCGGTCGAGACGGCGAGGATCGGCCGGAGCGGGTAGGAGCGATCGGACATGGACGGAAGGCTATCAGCGCCGCATCAGGGCGTCGATGGCGTCCTGGGCGGAGGCGGGCAGGGCGAGATCCTCTTCCGTTTCGGTCGCGGCGTTCATGATGCCGGCGGCGCGCGCGGCGAGCCGCTTCAGGATCAGCCCGGCCTCCTCCGCGACAATGGCCGTGGCAGGTCCCGGCCCGACCACCTTCAGGCTGTCGATGGCGGCGGTCATGAGCTGGTTCATCTGGTCGATCACGGCATGGAAGCGCGCGAGGACCTCGGGCGGCACATGCCGGTAGACGGCGAGCACCAGCTCCTTGTCGCGATAGCTGGAGGCGAGGAAATGTTCCTCGTAGGTGCGCGGCTGCCAGGCGAGCACGTCCTCCATGCAGTCGGGCATGGACGGGATCAGCTCCAGAAGCATGATCGCTTCGTTGAAATGGTTGAGATAGTCGGTCGCCAGCCGCGTTTCCGGATGAATATTGGCCGCGCGCAGACGCTCCGGCGTCAGCGTCAGTTCCGCGTTCTGTAGCTCCGCTGCGAACATCGGCTATGATCGTGTCCTTCTGGGCCCGGCCAACAAGCCATGCCCAGCGTGAAGGAAGACTTAAAAGCTCATGGACCAGGCGGGTTTCGACATCTTCGCGGCGGCCACCACGACGTTGCGGCAGCCGGGCTGAGCCATGTGCGGCCGCTTCGCCATCACCCTGGCGCCGGAACTGCTGCGCGAAGAGTTCGGTTATTCCGACCGGCCGAACTTTCCGCCGCGTTTCAACATCGCGCCGACCCAGCCGGTGCCGGTCGTCACCATCATCAACGGCGCGCGGCGTTTCGTGCTGATGCGCTGGGGTTTTCTGCCCGGCTGGGTCAAGGATCCCGCCGACTATCCGCTGGTCATCAATATCCGGGCCGAAACCGTGCGCGAGAAGGCCTCGTTCCGGGCGGCGTTCCAGCGCCGGCGCGGGCTGATGCCGGTCGACGGCTTCTACGAATGGCGGCGCGAGGGCCGCGTCTCGACGCCGCATCTGATCCGCCGCCCGGACGGGGCGCCCTTCGCCTTTCCCGCCCTGTGGGAGACCTGGGCCTCGCCCGACGGCTCGGAGGTCGACACGGTGGCGCTGATGACGACGGCGGCGCAGCCGCCGCTCGATGCCATCCATCCGCGCGCACCGATCATCCTCGACCCGCAATCCTGGGAGGAATGGCTCGATCCGGCGACGCCGCCCGATCGGGCCGAGGCGCTGATCGCGGCACCGCTGCAGGGCGAGCTCGAGCTCAGGCGCATCGGCCCGGCGGTGAACAAGGTCACCAATGACGGGCCGGAGATCCAGGACGAGGCGACCGATGCGCCGGCCGAGCCGGCACGGCCGGCGCGGGCGCCGCGGCAGAAGCCGGCGCCGAAGCCGCCGGACGACGGCGGGCAGGGGAGCCTGTTCTGAGCGGCAGGTGGGTCTTGCGGCAAGCGCCGTCGTGGTTCGCGGCCCGCCGCGGCGCAATGGGCGGGCGTCAGCGATCGGCCTCGACGCCATGCGCCGGCATCGACAGGACCTTGCCCGGATTGAGGATGCCCTTCGGGTCGAGCAGGGCCTTCACGCTGCGCATCAGGTCGAGCTCCACCGGGTCCTTCACCGCCGGCAGCAGGTCGCGCTTCATCCGGCCGATGCCGTGCTCGGCCGAGATGGAGCCGCCGAAACGGGCGACGATGCCGTGCACCAGTGCGTTCACCTCGTCATAGCGGGCAAGGAAGCCGTCCTTGTCGGCACCGACCGGCTGGCTGACGTTGAAGTGGATATTGCCGTCGCCGAGATGGCCGAACGGCACTGGCCGGCAGCCGGGGATCAGCGCCTCGCAGGCCGCCGAGGCCTCGGCGATGAAGGCCGGCACGGAGGCGACCGGCACCGAGACGTCGTGCTTGATCGATCCGCCTTCCGGTTTCTGCATCTCGCTCATGCCTTCGCGCCAGCGCCAGAAGGCCTCGCGCTGGGCGCTGCTGTCGGCGACCGCCGCATCCGCGACGAGACCGTCCTCCAGCGCCGAGGCGAGGATGTCCTCGAGCATGTCGCGCAGGCCCGCCGCCGCGGGCGAGGCGAGTTCGACGAGGCAGTACCAGGGCGCGGGCGCGCCCAGGGGATCGCGCGCGCCGGGCATGTGACGCAGCACGAATTCGAAGAGGTTGCGCGGCATCAGTTCGAAACCGGTCACCGCGAGGCCGGCACGCTCCTGCGCGCGGGCGAGCAGGGCCAGCGCCGCGGCGGGCGAAACGAGGCCGACCCAGGCGGCCTCCACCGCCCGTGGCGCCGCGACCAGCTTCAGCGATGCCGCGGTGATGATGCCGAGCGTCCCCTCCGCGCCGATGAACAGGTGCTTCAGGTCGTAGCCGGTATTGTCCTTCTTCAGCGTCCTCAAGCCGTGCCAGATCCGTCCATCGGCGAGCACCACTTCGAGGCCCAGCACCTGGTCGCGGGCGAGCCCATAGGCGACCGCCTGGGTGCCGCCCGCATTGGTGGCGAGATTGCCGCCGATGGTGCAGGAGCCTTTCGAGCCGATATTCAGGGGGAACAGCCGGCCGACCGCCGCGGCGGCATCCTGCGCCTCCTGCAGCGTCACGCCGGCTTCGGCGATCAGGGTGTTGCCGGCGGGGTCGACGGCCCGGATCGCCTTCATGCGGGTCAGCGAGACGATGATCTCGCCGCCTTCCGCGAAGGGCAGGTGGCCGCCGACGAGGCCGGTGGCGCCGCCCTGCGGCACCACCCGCGTTCCGGTTTCGCTGGCGAGCCTGAGGATCGCCGCGACCTCCTCGGTCGCCGCCGGCCGCAGCACGAGCTGCGTGCGCGCCGGATAGAGGTCGCGCCAGTCCTTCAGATAGGGCGCCTGGTCGGCGGGGTCGGTCAGGGCATGGCGCGCGCCGACGATCGAGGCGAAGCGCTCGATCAGCGCGGGCGCGAGCGGCGGGACGGGCGGCGGCGGGAGCGGCGAATGCGGCATGGCGGGCGCTGTCGGCTGGAGGGCGGCCGGCCATCTTTCCGCCGGGCCGCGTTGTCCTGTCAAATGGCGTGGCGGCAGCGCTCTGCGCGGGCCGTCCGGCGGACGCGAATTTCCGGTCGGGCAGGCCTGCGAACCCCTTCCTCTCGGGCGGCGCAGAGCCTATGTTCGTGACAGAGCTGCGACGCCCGTCAGGACCATAATTCCCCGGGGCCTTATCGATCTCAACGGGAGCTGTCCCTGACCCGGTCCCTGGACTGGGACATATGGCGCCCACCTACTTAGGTAGGTTCCCGGGATCGAGCGTCCAACGGCGGAGCGGCTCTACCGTTTCATTCGCTCGCCTTGCGGGGCCGATGCAGACATTGTCCGAAGCCGCGGCCTTATCCAAAGCTGCCCTGCGCGATGCGGCGCTTGGCCGCCGCGACGCCCTGTCCGTCGAAGCCCGCATCGAGGCATCTCTCGCGGTCGCGGCCCTGTTCCCGCTCGACCGGATCGCGGTTGCCGGCAAGGTCGTTTCCGGTTTCCTGCCGATCCAGTCCGAAATCGACGTCCGGCCGCTGATGGACCGGCTGCGCGCCGCAGGCGCCCGGCTGGCGCTGCCGGCCTTTCCCTCGCGCTCCACGCCCATGGTGTTCCGCCTGATGGAGCGCGGCGCGCCGCTGGTTCCGATGGGCTTCGGCACGTTCGGGCCGGATGCGCGCGCGCCGGAGGTCGAGCCCGACATCCTGATCACGCCGCTCGCCGCCTTCGACGCCGCCTTCAACCGCATCGGCTACGGCAAGGGCCATTACGACCGGGCCTTCGCCAGGCTCGACGCGACGGTTCGCCGGCTCGCCATCGGGGTTGCTTTTTCCGTCCAGCAGGTCGAAGTCATTCCGGTGGAGCCGCACGACCGCAGGCTCGACGCCATCCTGACCGAGACCGGATATAGGGCCCCCTGATGCGCCTCCTGTTCCTCGGTGACGTCGTCGGCAAGGCCGGCCGGGTCGCCGTCACCGAAAAGCTGCCGGGCCTCGTCGCCGCCTTGAAGCTCGATTGCGTCGTGATCAACGGCGAGAACGCCGCCCATGGTTTCGGCATCACCGAAGCCATCTACCAGGAACTGCTCGACGCCGGCGCCGACTGCGTCACGCTCGGCAATCATTCCTGGGACCAGCGCGAGGCGCTGGTCTTCATCGACCGGGCGCCGCGCCTCGTCCGGCCGGTCAACTATCCCTCCGGCACGCCCGGCCGGGGCGCCGCGCTGATCGAGACGCGCAAGGGGGCGCGCGTGCTGGTCGTCAATGCCATGGGCCGGGTGTTCATGGACGCGATGGACGACCCTTTCGCGGCGGTGGAGCGCGAGCTCGACGCCGCCCCGCTCGGCCGGGTCGCCGATGCCGCGGTCATCGACATCCATGCCGAGGCGACCAGCGAGAAGCAGGTCTTCGGCCATCTCTTCGACGGGCGTGCCTCGCTCGTCATCGGCACCCACACCCATGTACCGACCTCCGACCACCGGGTGCTGCCGGGCGGCACAGCCTACATGACCGATGTCGGCATGTGCGGCGATTACGATTCGGTCATCGGCATGGACAAGGCCGAGCCGCTGCGCCGCATGCGCGAGAAGACGCCGGGCGGCAAGTTCGAGCCGGCCGGCGGCCCGGCGACCTTGTCGGGCCTGGTGGTCGACATCGCCGATGGCGGGCTTGCGACGCGCTGCCAGCCGCTGCGCCTCGGCGGCCGGCTCGACCAGGTCATGCCGGAGTGACGGGCGCCCGCCGCCCTTGACCGCATCGGGGCTTTGCGCCTAACGAACCGCCATGTCGCACAATACTTTCGGCCATCTGTTCCGCGTCACCACCTTCGGCGAGAGCCACGGGGTGGCGCTCGGCTGCGTGGTCGACGGCTGCCCGCCGCGCATTCCGCTCACCGCCGAGGAGATCCAGGCCGATCTCGACCGCCGCCGGCCGGGCCAGTCGCGGTTCACCACCCAGCGGCGCGAGCCCGACGCGGTGAAGATCCTCTCCGGGGTCATGGTCGACGATGACGGCGTCCAGGTCACGACCGGCACGCCGATCGCGCTGCTGATCGAGAACACCGACCAGCGCTCCAAGGACTATTCCGACATCAAGGACAAGTTCCGGCCGGGCCATGCCGATTTCACCTATGAGATGAAATACGGCATTCGCGACTATCGCGGCGGCGGCCGGTCCTCCGCGCGCGAGACGGCGGCGCGGGTCGCGGCCGGCGCCATCGCCCGCAAGATCGTGCCCGGGCTGGACGTGCGCGGTGCCCTCGTCCAGATGGGCCCGCATGCCATCGACCGCGACAAGTGGGACTGGGACGAGATCGGCAACAACCCGTTCTTCTGCCCGGACCGGGACAAGGCCGCCTTCTACGAGACCTATCTCGACGGCATCCGCAAGGCCGGCTCGTCGATCGGCGCGGTCCTGGAGATCGTCGCCGAAGGCGTCCCGGCCGGCCTCGGCGCCCCCATCTATGCCAAGCTCGATGCCGACATTGCCGCCGCCCTCATGGGCATCAATGCGGTCAAGGGCGTCGAGATCGGCGCCGGCTTCGGCGCCGCCGCGCTGTCGGGCGAAGAGAATGCCGACGAGATGCGCATGGGCAATGACGGCGAGCCGCTGTTCCTCGCCAACCATGCCGGCGGCATTCTGGGCGGCATTTCCACCGGCCAGCCGATCATCGCGCGCTTCGCGGTCAAACCGACGTCCTCGATCCTCAATCCGCGCCTGACCATCGACAAGCATGGCGGCGAGGCCGATATTCTGACCAAGGGGCGGCACGATCCCTGCGTCGGCATCCGCGCCGTGCCGGTGGGCGAGGCGATGGTCGCCTGCGTCATTGCCGACCATTACCTGCGGCACCGCGCCCAGAACGGCTGATTTCAGTCCTGCTGAAAGACAGATCTGGAATGTGTGGATTTCAGTTTGACTGAAGGCCTCGGCTTCCCCATTTTGGGGAACATGAAGCTCGACATCTGGCTCTCCCGCGCCGGCATCACCCGGCAGGCCTTCGCCCGCAGCCTCGGCGTTTCGCCCGCGACGATCACCGCGCTGTGCAACGGCGAGGCGCCCTGGATGTCGCGCGAAACCGCGGCGCGCATTGCCGAACTGACCGCCGGCGCCGTCACCCCCAACGATTTCATCGGCCTCAAGGGGCCGCGCGATGAGGAAAATGCCATGCTGGAAGCCACCGAGCGCGTGAAGGCGGCCCTCGACGCCTTCGCCAGGGGTGAGATCGTCGTGGTCACCGACGACGACGACCGCGAGAACGAAGGCGACCTGATCGTCGCCGCCTCGCTCTGCACGCCGGAGCAGATGGCCTTCATCGTCCGCCACACCTCCGGCATCGTCTGCACGCCCCTGTCGATCGAGGAGGCGCGGCGGCTCCGGCTCGATCCGATGGTGTCCTCGAACGACAGTCCGCACGGCACGGCCTTCACCGTCTCGGTCGACTACCGCCATGGCACGACCACCGGCATTTCGGCCGACGACCGCACCGCGACCGTCCGGGCGCTCGCCAATCCCAATGCCGGCGCCGTCGATTTCGTGCGCCCGGGCCACATCTTCCCGCTGATCGCCAAGGACGGCGGCGTGCTGATGCGCTCCGGCCATACCGAGGCGGCGGTCGATCTCTGCAAGCTCGCCGGTCTGCCGCCGGTCGGCGTCATCTGCGAGCTGGTCAATGACGACGGCACGGTGACGCGCGGCCCGCAGGTGACGGCCTTCGCCGAGAAGCATGGTCTCGCCAAGGTATCGGTCGCCGATCTCATCAAATACCGCCAGGCGCGCGACCGTCTGGTCGAGCGTGCCGGCGAGTTCGCGATCGAGACGCCCTATGGGCCCGCCCGCGGCATTGCCTATCGCACGCCCTACGACAAGGTGGAGCACCTCGCCGTGGTGTTCGGCGAGGTCGAGGACGGCGCCACGACGCTGGTCAGGCTGCACCGCGAGACCGTGCTGCGCGACGTCTTCGGCAAGAACCCGGTGCTCGACTGCGCCATGAAGCGCCTCGCGGAGCGCGGCGGCGTGATGATCTATCTGCGCGACGGCACCGCCGGCGTGCCCAGCCAGTCGCTCGCCGCGACCGCCCCGCCGCCCGACATTCACGAGAGCCACGGCTCGGCGCGCCTGCGCGACGAGCAGTGGCGCGAGATCGGCCTCGGTGCGCAGATCCTGCGCGATCTCGGCGTCAACTCGATCTCCCTGCTCGCCTTCAAGAACCGCCGTTATGTCGGCCTCGGCGGCTTCGGCATCGAGATCAAGGAAACCGAAATGCTCGACGGCTGAGCGCGGCCCTCGGCCCGCTGCTTCAGGGCCGATCTGCGGCGGCGCAGGCGATGCAGCGGCGCGCATGACATGCAGGGCGGAGCGGCCGGGCGGGGTCAGCCTTTCGGCGTCAGTGGCCCGTAGCTTGCCGTCGCCGGCGGCTTGATCGCTTCGGGCACGAAGAAATCCGGTGCCAGAGCCTGGCTCGGATCCATCCGGTAGACGTCGAAATCGGTGACGCCCTCGCCGGCCAGGAACGTGTCGTCGACGAGGAAATGGCCGGTGAAATCGGACGGCTTGTTGAAGATGCGCCAGGCCGCGTCGGCAAGGATCTCCGGCGACCGGCTCTGGCGCATCAGGCTGTCGCCGCCGAGCAGATTCTTGATCGCCGAGGTTGCGATGGTGGTGCGCGGCCAGAGCGCGTTGACGCCGACCTCGCCCTTCAATTCGCCCGACAGGCCGAGCACGACGAGGCTCATGCCGAACTTGGCCATGGAATAGCCGGTGGTGCCGGCGAACCATTTGACGTTCATGTCGAGCGGCGGCGACAGCGCCAGGATATGCGGGTTGCGGCCGGCCGCCGCGCTCTCCCGCAGATGCGGGATAGCGTATTTCGAGACGAGATAGGTGCCGCGGGCATTGACCTGGTGCATCAGGTCGAACCGCTTCATGTCGAGCTTGTCGACCGGCGCGAGGTTGATCGCCGAGGCGTTGTTGACGACGATGTCGAGGCCGCCGAAATGCTCGACCGTCCTGGCGATGGCGCCGGCGACGCTCTCCTCCTCGCGCACGTCGACCACCAGCGGCAGGGCATTGCCGCCGGCGGCCTTCAGTTCCTCGGCTGCGGTATGGATGGTGCCGGGCAGCTTCGGGTGGGCGGTCTCGGTCTTGGCGGCGACCACCACATTCGCGCCGTCGCGCGCCGCTCTGAGGCCGATTGCAAGGCCGATGCCGCGCGAGGCGCCGGTGATGAACAGCGTCTTGCCTTTCAGGCTCATGATCTCCTCCCCTGGATCGCGATCACCGAGCCTGGCATCGGCGCGGCTTCAGGTCTTGCGTCCTGTCGTCATTTGCGGGTCATGAAGGCGGCGAAGGCCTTGCGCGCCTCGTCCGACATCAGCTGCTGGCCGAACAGCACGCCTTCCTCGTCCATCCGCCGGCGCAGCGCCTCGGCGCCGCCCCGGATCAGCCGGCGGGTATGGGCGAGAGCCTGGGGCGGCTTGGCGGCGAGGCGCGCCGCCGCGTCGAGAGCCTTCGCCTCCAGTTCGGCTTCCGGCACTTCGGCATTGATCATGCCCATCTCGACCGCTTCGCGCGCGCCGAAGCCGTCGGCGAGCATCAGATATTCGCTCGCCTTCTTGAAGCCGGCGAGCTGCGGCAGGAGGAGCGAGGACGCCGCTTCCGGCACCAGGCCGAGGTCGACGAAGGGCATGCGGAACTGCGCCCTGGGGCTCGCATAGGCAAGGTCCATGTGCAGCACCATGGTCGTGCCGACGCCGATCGCCAGGCCGTCGATGGCGGCGATCATCGGCACTTCGACAGTGGCGAGCGCCTTGATGAAACGAAAGGCCGGCGAGGCGCCGTCGCCGCCCGAGGAGCGCGCCATGAAGTCGGCAATGTCGTTGCCGGAGGTGAAGACGCCGGGACCGCCGGCGAAGACCACGGCTCGCGTGCCCTCGGCCGGCGCATTCTCGATCACGCCGCGCATCCGGTCGTACATGTCGCCGGTCAGCGCGTTCTTCTTGTCGAGCCGGTTCATGCGAACCAGCACGACGCCATTGTCGTGCCTTGCGATGGAAACGTGATCGGTCATGCCAGGTCCTCGGCCTCATCTCGACAAGGTTGGGGCCGCGCCGCCGGCTGGACTCATCCAGCAGGCTGCAGGGCCAGATCGTTGACGCTCTCCGCGCCCTCCGTCACCGCGGCTTCGAGGCCCGGGGCGGCGGGGCTCAGGTTCTCGGCGAAGAAGCGCGCCATGGCGGTGGCGGCCTGCGCCGCTTCGCCGCCGCCGTCCTCGCGCTCGGCCAGGGCCTTCTCGGCGAGCGCGGCGCCGCCGAGGGCGAGGCCGAACAGCCGGGCATAGGGCGTCGCGCCGGCCAGCGCGTCGGCCGGATCGGATTTCAGCGCGGCGAGCAGATGCGCCGTCGCCCGTTCCAGGCTGTCGATCGCTTCTGTCAGACGCGAGGCGGTGCGGCCGAAGCCGGAGGCGTTGGTGCCGACCACCTTGGCGACGATCGCCCGCATGCGGGCGATCTCGTCGGCGACCAGCTTGCCGCCTTCGAGGCCGATCTTGCGGGTGACGAGATCGATCGCCTGGATGCCATTGGTGCCTTCATAGATGGCGAAGATGCGGGCATCGCGCATGTGCTGGGCGGCACCCGTCTCCTCGACGAAACCCATGCCGCCATGCACCTGCACGCCGAGGGAGGCGACCTCGTTGCCGATGTCGGTGGAGAAGGCCTTGGCGATCGGGGTGAGCAGCGAGGCGCGCGCCTGGCCGGCCGCGCGCTCGGCCTCGGTCCGGCCGAGATGGGCCCGGTCGATCTCGGCGGCCAGCATGTAGCAGATGGCGCGGGCGCCCTGCGTGTAGCCGCGCATCGTCGCCAGCATGCGCCTGACGTCGGGATGCAGGATGATCGGGCTCATGCCTTCGCCGGCATAGCCGGGCGCGCGGCCCTGGCGCCGCTCCTCGGCATAGGCGAGCGCCTGCTGGGTGGCGCGCTCGGCAATGGCGACGCCCTGCAGCGCCACCGCGAGGCGGGCATTGTTCATCATGGTGAACATGGCGGCGAGGCCGCGGTTCTCCTCGCCGACGAGATAGCCCACCGCGCCGCCGGCATCGCCATAGACCATGGTGCAGGTCGGCGAGCCGTGGACGCCGAGCTTGTGCTCGATCGAATGGCAGCGCACGTCGTTGCGCGCGCCGAGCGAGCCGTCGGCATTGACCAGGAACTTCGGCACGATGAACAGCGAGATGCCCTTGGTGCCGCCGGGCGCATCCGGCAGCCTGGCGAGGACCAGGTGCACGATATTCTCGGTCAGGTCGTGCTCGCCATAGGTGATGAAGATCTTCGAGCCGGTGATCCGGTAGGTGCCGTCGGCGGCGCGGGTCGCGCGCGTCCTCAGGCCCGCGAGATCCGAGCCGGCCGACGGCTCGGTGAGGTTCATCGTGCCGGTCCACTCGCCCGACACCATTTTCGGCAGGTAGATTGCCTTCAGCTCGTCCGAGGCATGGGCCGATATCGCTTCGATCGCGCCCTGGGTCAGGAGCGGGCCGAGGCCGAAGGCGCTCGAAGCCGCGTTCCACATTTCGAGGCAGGCCGCGTTGATGACGCAGGGCAGGCCCTGGCCGCCGAAGGCAGCGTCCGCCATCAGGCCGTTCCAGCCGGCGGCCGCCCAGTCGGTATAGGTCTCCTTCCAGCCGGCCGGCATGGTCACCTTGCCGTCCTTGAAGGGCGTGCCGGTCCTGTCGCCGACCGTGTTCAGCGGTGCGATGCGGTCGGCGGCGAATTTGGCGGCCTCTTCGAGCACGGCATCGACGAGATCCGGCGTCAGCTCGCCATAGAGGCCGTCGGCCAGGGCGCGATCGAGGCCCGCGACGTGTTTCAGTGTCTTGGCGATGTCGGTGACGGGCGCGCGATAGCTCATTGGTCTCCTCCGCGCGGCCGTCCTCGGTCCAGTCGCCTGTGGCCGCGAGAATGCCCGGCACCATGGCGAAGCCGCGTCCGTCGTGCAACGGCACGGCGCGCGATCTGGACGAACGAGGGATAGAATCGTTTGACGTTTACGTCAACGGAAGATGGTGCTGATGCCGTGCCGGTGACCAGTTGTATCCGGTGTCTTCTATTGTCCGCCGTTTTTGGGATACAGGTGGGATACACGCCTTGCATGACGCTTGGCCGTGGTTCGAGGCTGGCTCCGCTCGCACCTCACCGCGAGGGTGGCTGGTGAGTGGCGGCAGCGGGCTTCACGAAGCTCTGCGGGCGTTGCAGCACGGGCAGTGCGAAGTGCTCGCAATGCGCAAGGCATCGTGAGCGACGCTGATGCGGTCCACGTCCCTCCCTCATGGTGAGGTGCGAGCGGAGCCAGCCTCGAACCACGGCCGTCCCTGATGCAGGGTTCAAACAACGCAAGTTCGCCGCCATGACCTCGCGCCAGACGTTACGCCTCGCTCCCGACGCCGCCGGGCTCGCCGAAGCCGGCCGGCTGCTGCGCGCGGGCGGTCTCGTCGCCTTCCCGACCGAGACCGTCTATGGCCTTGGCGCGGACGCGACCGACGGCCGGGCGGTTGCCGGGATCTACGAGGCCAAGGGACGGCCGAGCTTCAATCCGCTGATCGCCCATGTCGCGACGCGCGAGGCGGCGCTCGCGCTCGGCCGGTTCGATGCGGCCGCCGAAGCGCTCGCCGAGGCGTTCTGGCCGGGACCGCTGACCCTGGTCGTGCCGCTCGCCGCCGGCAGCCCGATCTCCGAGCTCGCCCGCGCCGGGCTCGACACGGTCGGCCTGCGCGTACCCGACCATCCGGTGGCGCATGCCCTGCTGGAGGCGGCCGGCAGGCCGATCGCCGGGCCCTCGGCCAACCGGTCGGGCCATGTCAGCCCGACCGATGCGGATCATGTCCTCGCCGATCTCGACGGCCGGATCGACGCGGTCCTCGATGCCGGCCCGACCCTGGTCGGGGTCGAATCGACCATCGTCGCCTGCCTCGACGGCGGGCCGGTCCTGCTGCGTCCGGGCGGAGTGTCGCGGGCCGCTCTCGCCAAGGTCCTCGGCCGGCCGCCGGGAACGGCGGCCAAGGCGGCGCGGGCCGAGGCGGCGCCGCTCGCGCCGGGCATGCTCGCTTCGCATTATGCGCCGCGTGCCCATGTCCGGCTCGACGCGGTCTCGGTCGCGCCGGGCGAGGCCCTGCTCGCCTTCGGCGCCGCGATGCCGCCGCATGACGGACCGGTTCTGAACCTTTCGGCTGCCGGCGACCTCGCCGAGGCCGCGGCCAATCTCTTCGGCCACCTGCGCGCCCTGGACGCGGCCGGGGCGACAGGCATCGCGGTCATGCCGGTGCCCCATGACGGGCTCGGCGAAGCCATCCGCGATCGCCTCGCTCGCGCCGCGGCGCCGCGCGACTGACCGGCAGAGGGCGCCGGTCGCGTCTCGGGGCCGGCATCAAGCCGCCTCCTCCTCTTGAGACTTCGCCTCGCGCTGCAGCCAGGCGCTGAAGGCGGCGACCGCCGGCCGGTTCGCCGCCTCCGGCGCGGTCACGATGTAATAGGCGAAGGCGGTCGGCCAGGGCCGGTCCAGCGCCAGGGCAAGGCGCCCGGCGGCAATCTCGCCGGCAGCATAGATGTCGCGCACCAGCGCCAGCCCCTGACCCGCTTCCGCGGCGCGGATCAGGAGGAAGTCGTCGTCGAAGCTCGGCCCGCGCGTCGCCCGGCCGCCGGGCTCGACATCCCCGCCGGTCATGCCGTGGGCCCTCAGCCAGAGCGGCCAGTCGGCGCGGTCATTGTCCTGCAGCAGGGGATAGGCGAGGCAGTCGCCAGGGGTGGCGATCGGCGGGCCGGCGGCGATGAGGCCCGGGCTGCCGACCGGCACCATTGCCGGCGCCATCAGGTGCACCGCCTCGAGCCCTGGATAGCGGCCGAGGCCATGGCGGATTGCCATGTCGACGCGGCCGCTGCGCAGGTCGACCACCTCCTGCGCCGCCTCCACCCGGACCTCGATCTCTGGATGCGCGGCGGTGAAGCGGCCGAGCCGCGGGATCAGCCATGAGGCCGCGAAGGATGGGGCCGTGGTCACCGTCAGCGTCCTGCGCGCTGCGGACGCTTCCAGCGTGCCGAGCGCTTCGGCAAGCTGGTCGAAGGCGCGCAGCACCTGGCCATGGACCCTGGCTCCGGCCTCGGTCAACTGCATGCCGTAGCGGGTTCGGCTGAACAGGGCCGTGCCGGTCCGTGCCTCCAGCAGCCGGATCTGCTGGCTGACCGCCCCCGAGGTCACGCCCATCGTTTCGGCGGCCTGTTTGATGCTGCCGCGCCGGCCGGTCTCGGCGAAGGCGCGGAGCGCGAGCAGGGGCATGACCGGACTCATCAGAATTTAGCCTACCTAATGCCAGAGGGGAGAATGAATCGTTTCTGCAATGCAGTGTAAGTCACTATTGTACTGCACTGTATCTGTTTAGGAAATCTCCCTTCATTCGTGAGGCGCGATATGCAGGTTGCGACGCGATCGGGGCCCTGGCTCCTGGTGCTGGTGGGGTTTGCGGCGCTCGCCATCGCCTTTTCCGTGCGGGCGGTGCTCGGCCTCGCCATGCCGGTCATCGAGGCCGAGTTCGGCTGGTCGCGCTCGTTCATCTCCGGCATCGGCGCGCTGGCCCTGCTGGTCATGGCGACGGCGGCTCCCTTTGCCGGCGGCCTCACCGATGCGCGCGGGCCGCGCCTGCTGCTGACCGGCGGACTGACGGCGATCGGGCTCGGTGCCGGCCTCGTCGCGGTCACCGGCTCTGCAGCGCTGTTCATCCTCGGTTTCGGCGTCGTCGCCGCCCTCGGCTTCACCGCGGTGGCCACCAATGTCGTGGCGGCGGCGATCGCCAAGACCTTTGAGGCCGGGCGGGGGCTGGCGACCGGGATCGGCACGTCGGGCGCGACCGCCGGCCAGCTGCTCGTTGTGCCGATGGTCGCGCTGCTGATGCAGAGCGCGAGCTGGCGCTATGGCTTCGCGGCGCTTGCCGTGCTCGCCTTCGTCCTGGCGATCGCGGCCTTCCGTCTGCTGCCCAAGAACCAGCCGCGCACGGTGGGCACGGCCGCCGCGGGCGACTGGCGCCAGGATGTCCGGCTGCTCGTCCGCGCACCGGTCTTCCATGTCCTGTTCTGGAGCTTCCTCGTCTGCGGCTTCACCGCCACCGGCGCGATCGAGACCCATCTTCTGCCCTATGCGGCCTTCTGCGGGTTTCCGCCGCTGCCGAGCGCTGCGGCCTATGGCGTGCTCTCGGCGGTCAATTTCGCCGGCATGGTGGTGTCGGGCTATCTCTCCGACCGCGTGCACCGCCCGACGCTGCTCGGCACCATCTATGTGGTGCGCGCCGCAAGCTTCGTGCTGCTGCTCTACGTCGCCCCCGACATCCGCCTGCTCTATGTGTTCGTCGTGCTGTTCGGCCTGGTCGACTATTCGACCATTCCGGTCACGGTCGGCCTTGCCGCCAGCCATTTCGGGGTCCGGCGCATCGGCCTCGCCATGGGGCTCATTTCCAGCGGCCATGCCCTCGGTGGCGCGCTCGGCGCCCTCTCCGGCGGGCTTCTGTTCGATCTCGGCCGATCCTATGGCGCGCTCTGGATCGGTTCCTTCGTTCTCTCGCTCTTGGCCGGGCTCGTCGTCCTGACGCTGAAGGACCGGCCCGGCGAGACGGACGATGCCAAGGAGGCCGGGGCGCCGGCCAAGGTCAGCGAGGCCCTGTCATGATCCGTCTCTATACCGACGCGTCGCCAAACGGCTTCAAGGCGACGATCGCGCTCGAGGAGCTGGAGCTCGCCTATGAGCTGCACCATGTCCGCATCGGCGCGGGTGAGGCCCGACGGCCCGACTTCCTGGCGCTCAATCCCCATGGCCGCATCCCTGTCATCGTCGATACCGAGGCCGACGTCACGCTGTTCGAATCCGCGGCGATCCTGCTCTATCTCGCCGAGCGCGGCGGCCGGCTCCTGCCGTCGGCGACGAGGGCCCGCTGGCAGGCGATCCAGTGGCTCGCCTTCCATGCCGCGAGCGTCGGGCCGCTGCTCGGCCAGCGCGTGCATTTCGAAATGTTCGAGAAGCAGCCCCTGCCGCCGGCGATCGCGCGCTACAGGCGTCTCACCGAGGAGGCCTTCGCCACCATGGACGGTCACCTGCAGGCGAACCGCTATTTCGCCGGCGCTGACTATTCCATCGCCGATATCGCGACCTTCGGCTGGATGCATATCGCCGCCATCTGCGGCTTCGATATCAGCGCCTTCGCCCATCTGAGCCGTTGGTACGCCGAAGTGGCGGCGCGGCCGGCCGTCCAGCGCGGCATTGCCCTGCCGGAGCCGGCCCCGGGACCGTAGGGCGGATCAGCGGGCCGCTAGCCCCGGCTGTCGGGCGCGTGCAGCGCCTCCGTGCGCGCGAGCGCGGCATCGACCTCGCGCCCCCGCGGCGTCAGCGCATATTCGACATGGCGGATGCGCCCGCTCAAGTCGCGCCGCGCGACATAGCCGGCCGCCTCCAGGGCCTTCAACCGGGCGGACAGGACGCGAGCGGAAATACCCGGCGGCAGGGCGCGGCGCAGCGCGCCGAAACGCAAAGTCTCGTGACGGGCGAGCGCCAGGACGACATGGCTCATCCATTCCTGCGCGAAAAACTTGAGGAACGGCTCCGCTAAACAGGAATCGTCTTGGATTTTATTGGCCTGAACAAGATCGTGCATGGTTCTGGGTAGTATCCCGCGCGTAACTAATGGCTATCGCCCTTGAGCGGCATTAGCTTGCCGGTATTCTAACCGGAGAGCTTCCTCATGTCCCAGGCCGCCGCGACGCCCGGCAAACTTTTGCTGACCCCGAAAGACCACGCGCTGATCCTCATCGATTTCCAGTCACAGATGGCTTTTGCGACGAAATCGATCGATGCGGTCGCGCTGCGCAACAACGCGGCCCTCATCTCCCATGCGGCGGCCGGTTTCGGAGTCTCGACCATTCTCACCACCGTCGCCGAGAAGAGCTTTTCCGGCCCCATGTTCGACGAGATCAGCGCCGCTTTCCCGGGGCAGGCGATGCTCGACCGAACGTCGATGAACACCTGGGAAGACGCGGGCGTCATCGCCAAAGTCAATGCGATCGGCAAGAAGCGTCTGGTCATGGCCGGCCTGTGGACCAGCGTCTGCATCGTCGGCCCGGCTCTTTCGGCGCTCGACCAGGGCTTCGAGGTCTATGTCGTCACCGATGCCTGCGGCGATGTCTCCGAGGAGGCCCACCGCAGCGCGGTCGACCGCATGGTCCAGGCTGGCGTGCGCCCCCTGACGTCGCTGCAATATCTTCTCGAGTTGCAGCGCGATTGGGCGCGGACCGACACCTATGAACTGACGACCGGCATCGCGCGCAAGTTCGGCGGGGCCTATGGCCTCGGCATCGTCTACGCCAAGACGATGTTCGGCGCGCAGGAAGGTCACTGACCATGCCCACCGTCACGACCAGGGACGGGGTCGAGATCTTCTACAAGGATTGGGGGCCCCGTGATGCGCAGCCCGTCATGTTCCACCATGGCTGGCCGCTGTCGTCGGACGACTGGGACGCCCAGTTGCTCTTCTTCCTGTCGAAAGGCTATCGCGTCGTCGCCCACGACCGGCGGGGGCATGGGCGCTCGACGCAGGTTGCCGACGGCCACACCATGGACAATTACGCCGCGGACGCGGCGGCGGTGGTGCAGCATCTCGACTTGCGCAACGCGGTCCATATCGGCCACTCGACCGGCGGCGGCGAAGTCGCGCGTTACGTCGCCCGGCACGGCGAGCCGCAGGGGCGCGTGGCCAAGGCCGTTCTGGTCAGCGCCGTGCCGCCGCTGATGCTCAGGACCGCGGGCAATCCCGGCGGCCTGCCGATCGAGACCTTCGACGGCCTCCGCAAGGCGCTCGCCGGCAACCGGGCCCAGTTCTTCCTCGACCTGCCGGCCGGGCCGTTCTACGGCTTCAATCGGCCCGGTGCGAAGGTCGACCAGGGTGTCATCTGGAACTGGTGGCGCCAGGGCATGATGGGCGGCGCGAAAGCGCACTACGATGGCATCGCGGCCTTCTCTGAGACCGACCAGAGCGAGGACCTCGAGGCCATCGGCGTGCCGACCCTGGTCCTGCATGGCGAGGACGATCAGATCGTGCCGATCGACGCCAGCGCCAGGCTGTCGGCAAGGCTCCTGAAGCAAGGGAGGCTGAAGACCTATCCCGGTCTGTCGCACGGCATGCTGACGGTCAATGCCGACCAGCTCAACGCCGATCTCTTCGCTTTCGTCAAAGGCTGACGGCGGCCCCGGCGGCCGGCCGCCATGCCGGCTGCCTCCTCCATTCAAGGCGATCATGGAACACGCGCGATGAAACCCTATCTCGTCTCGCTGGCCGCCGGCCTCCTGGTCGGCGTCATTTACGGGCTCATGAATGTCCGCTCGCCGGCGCCGCCGGTGATCGCGCTGGTCGGCCTGCTCGGCATTCTCGTCGGCGAGCAGATCGTGCCGATCGCCAAGCGGCTGGTGGCGCGCGAGAGTCTGACCCTCGGCTGGCTGCAGCGCGAATGCGGCGAGCACGTCTTTGGCCATCTGCCGCGCGGCGGCGGAGCCATGCGCGGCGAGGCTGCGAACCGGGAGCAGGTGTAATGCCGACTCGTCGTACCGTCGTCGGCGGACTTGCCCTGCCTGGTCTCGCCTTTCCTTCCTTCGCCCAGGGCCAGCCGCGGCCATCCGGAGACACGTCCATGACCGCCGATCTCATCCTCCACAACGGCCTCGTCACCACGCTCGACCGGACCAAGCCGGTGGCGAGCGCGGTCGCGATCAAGGACGGCAAGTTCCTGGCTGTCGGCGGGCAGGCGGAGGTGATGGCTCATGCCGGCCCGGCCACGAAGGTCGTCGATCTCGAGGGCAGGCGGGTTCTTCCCGGCCTCATCGACAACCACCTGCACATCATCCGCGGCGGCTTGAACTTCAACATGGAGCTGCGCTGGGACGGCGTGCGCTCGCTGGCCGACGCGATGGACATGCTCAAGCGCCAGGTCGCGGTGACGCCACCGCCGCAATGGGTGCGCGTCGTCGGCGGCTTCACCGAGCACCAGTTCGCCGAGAAGCGCCTGCCGACGATCGAGGAGCTCAATGCGGCGGCGCCGGATACGCCGGTCTTCATTCTGCATCTCTACGACCGCGCCCTGCTGAATGCCGCCGCCCTGCGGGCCGTCGGCTACACGAAGGACACGCCCCAGCCGCCCGGCGGCGAGATCACCCGCGACGCCGGAGGCCAACCGACCGGCCTGCTGCTGGCGCGACCGAACGCCAATATCCTCTATGCGACCCTGGCCAAAGGGCCCAAGCTGCCCTTCGACTATCAGCTCAATTCGACCCGCCATTTCATGCGCGAGCTCAACCGGCTCGGCGTCACCGGCGCCATCGATGCCGGCGGCGGCTTTCAGAACTATCCCGACGACTACGCCGTCATCCAGAAGCTCGCCGACGACAATCTTCTGACCATCCGCCTTGCCTACAACCTGTTCACGCAGAAGCCGAAGCAGGAGAAGGAGGACTTCCTCAACTGGACGCGGACCTCGCAATACCGGCAGGGCACCGACTATTTCCGCCACAACGGTGCAGGAGAGATGCTGGTCTTCTCGGCCGCCGATTTCGAGGATTTCCGCGAGCCGCGCCCGGACATGCCGGCCGAGATGGAGAGCGATCTCGAGGGTGTTGTGCGGATCCTCGCCGAGAACCGCTGGCCCTGGCGCCTGCACGCCACCTATGACGAGACGATCTCGCGGGCTCTCGACGTGTTCGAGAAGGTCCATCGCGAGATCCCGCTCGACGGCCTGAACTGGTTCTTCGATCATGCCGAGACGATCTCGGAGCGCTCGATCGATCGCATCGCGGCGCTCGGCGGCGGTGTCGCCGTGCAGCATCGCATGGCCTATCAGGGCGAATATTTCGTCGAGCGCTACGGCCCAAACGCGGCGGAGGCCACGCCCCCGGTCGCGCGCATGCTGGACAAGGGAGTGAAGACCTCCGCCGGCACCGATGCGACGCGGGTTGCCTCCTACAACCCTTGGGTTTCTCTGGCCTGGCTGATTACCGGCCGCACGGTCGGCGGCCTGCGCCTCACGCCGCAGCGCAACTGCCTCGATCGCGAGACCGCACTTCGGATGTGGACCGAGAAGGTCACCTGGTTCTCGAACGAGGAGGGCCGCAAGGGCCAGATTGTGGCCGGTCAGTTCGCCGATCTGATCGTGCCCGATCGCGACTTTTTCGCTTGTCCCGACGACGAGATCTCCCACATCACCGCCGACCTGACGGTCGTCGGCGGCAGGATCGTCTATGGCGCGGGAGCTTTTTCCAGCCTCGACGAGAGCGCTCCGCCGCCGGCCATGCCGGACTGGTCGCCGGTCAGGACCTTCCGTGGCTATGCCGCCTGGGGCGAGCCGGAGGGCGCGGGGCGGAACGCGTTGCGCCGGGCTGCCATGGCCACCTGCGGCTGCGCCAGCTCCTGCAACGTCCATGGCCATGACCATGCGGGAGCCTGGTCGGGCAGGATACCCGTGGCAGACCTCAAAAGCTTCTGGGGCGCGCTCGGCTGCGCCTGCTGGGCGGTGTGAGATGGCGGTGAACGACAGTCTCCGCGCCGGGCCGGCGTGGCCGGCCGCGCGGTTCCTTGGCCTGCTCCTGCTCTGCGCCGCCTATATCCAGGGGCCGATAACCAAGATCCTCGATTTTCCGGGCGCCATTGCCGAGATGAACCATTTCGGCCTGGCGCCGGCGCCGCTCTTCGCCGTCGCCGTCATCGTGTTCGAATTGACGGCGAGCGCCATGATCCTCGCCGGCATCAAGCGCTGGCTGGCCGCGCTCGCGCTCGCCATTTTCACTTTGGCTGCGACCGTCATTGCCCTACGCTATTGGGACATGCCGGCCGGCCAGGGGCGGATGATGGCGATGAATGCCTTCTACGAACATCTCGGCCTGATCGGAGCCTTCCTGCTGGTCGCCCTCGACGACCTCGCGCGACCGAGGCCGACGTGAGCGAAAATCCACGGGTCGATTCGACGTCCGGTTTCGCGCCCCTGCGCCAGAAGGTTTTCGCCGTCCTCTGGACGGCGACCATCATCGGCAATATCGGCAGTTTCATTCGCGACGTCGCCAGTGCCTGGCTCGTTGCCGATCTCTCCAATGCGCCCGCGGCCGTGGCGCTCGTCCAGGCGGCCGCGACCTTGCCGATCTTCCTGCTCGCCATTCCCGCCGGCGTGCTGTCGGACATTCTCGACCGGCGCAAATTCCTCATTGCCATCCAGGTGCTGCTCGGCTGCGTCAGCCTCAGCCTGATGGCCCTGTCGATCAGCGGATGGCTCAGCGTCGGCTCGCTGGTGGCCCTGACCTTCCTCGGCGGCGTCGGCGCCGCGCTGATGGCGCCGACCTGGCAGGCGATCGTCCCCGAGCTCGTCTCAAGATCCGACCTGAAAAGCGCGGTTGCGCTCAATTCCCTCGGCATCAACATTGCGCGCGCCATCGGACCGGCGCTCGGCGGGCTGATCCTCGCCGCCTTCGGCGCGGGCGTGACTTATGGAGCCGATGTCGCGAGCTATGTCGTCGTCATCGCCGCGCTGTTCTGGTGGCGCCGTCCACTGGGCGCCGACGATGCCCTGAGCGAGCGTTTCGCCGGTGCCTTCCGTGCGGGACTGCGCTATGCCAAGGCGAGCCGAGAATTGCATGTCGTGCTGCTGCGCGCGGCGATCTTCTTCGCCTGTGCGAGCGCGGTCTGGGCGCTGCTCCCGCTGGTCGCACGCAACCTGCTCGGCGGTGGCGCCGGCTTCTATGGCATTCTGCTCGGGGCGGTCGGCGCCGGCGCGATTGTCGGCGCGGTCCTGCTGCCACGTCTGCGTGCGCGGTTCGATCCGGACAGGCTGCTGCTGCTGTCGGCGGTCATCACGGCACTCGTCATGGCGGCGCTCGCGCTTGGGCCGCCTCAGGCTGCCGGCGTCGCGATCCTGTTGGTGCTCGGCGTTGCCTGGATCATCGCGCTGACCACGCTCAACGGTGTCGCCCAGGCCATCCTGCCGAACTGGGTGCGCGGCCGGGCGCTCGCCGTCTATCTCACCGTGTTCAACGGCGCGATGACCGCCGGCAGCCTCGGCTGGGGAGCGGTCGCCGAAGCCGCCGGCATCCGCGGCACGCTGCTCATCGCGGCGCTGGTCCTCGCAGTCGCGGGCTTCGTCATGCACCGGGTCAGGCTGCCGGCGGGGGAGGCGGATCTCGCCCCGTCCAACCACTGGCCCGAACCTCTGGTCGCAGCCCCCATCGACAACGACCGCGGCCCGGTGCTGATTCTGATCGAATATCGGGTACCTGCGGCCCAGCGCGATGATTTCCTGCGCCTCGCTCACGCGCTGTCCATCGAGCGCCGGCGGGACGGCGCCTATGGCTGGGGCATGACCGAGGACACCGCCGATCCAGAAAAGCTGGTCGAGTGGTTCATGGTCTCGTCCTGGGCCGAGCATCTCAGGCAGCATCGGCGCGTTTCGAAGGCCGATGCCGATCTCCAGAAGGAGCTGGCCCGCTTCCACAGCGGCCAGGGCGAGCCGGTGGTCCGGCATTTCCTTCATGTCGAGCCACCGACGCAGGCGCCCGGCCGCGCCGGTCCGGCGTAACCAAGGCTCGGCGGTCGCGCGTCGGCCGGCCGGCACCGCTCGGCACACCGCTCAGCGGGTGAAGCGCGCGACCAGCTCGACATGGGCGGACCAGCGGAACTGGTCGACCGGCGTCACATCGGTCAGTCGCCAGCCGCCGCCCGCGAGGATCGCGGCATCGCGCGCGAAGGTCGCGGGGTTGCAGGACACGGCGACGATCCGGCCGACATCGGCTTTCGCCAGCACCTTGGCCTGGGCCTCGGCGCCGGCGCGCGGCGGATCGAACACCACCGCGTCCAGGCCCTTGAGATCGGCGGCCGTCAGCGGCCGGCGGAACAGGTCGCGGGTTTCCGCCGTGACCGGCTTCAGGCCGGAGCCATGGCGCAGTGCCGCGGTGAGCGAGGCGACCGCGCCGGCATCGGCGTCGGCCGCGCGCACCTTCATCCGCTGGGCGAGCCTCAGCGCGAAGGGGCCGACGCCGCAGAAGAGATCGGCCGCGCTCTTCGCCTTGCCGACACCGTCGAGCACGAGGCGCCCGAGGGCCTCCTCGCCGGCAGCGGTCGCCTGCAGGAAGGCGCCGGGCGGCAGTTGGACCCTGAGGCCGGCCATGCGGACCGAGGGCGGCTCGCGCTGCATGACGAGATCGCCGTGATTGGTGAGACGGACGAGATGCGCGGCGCCCGCGGCGGCGATCAGCTCCTGGCGCAGGCGCTCGGCGAGCCGCCCGGCGCCACGCAGTTCCATGTCCAGGCCCTGGTCGGTCAGCGTCACCTGGATGTCGAGCGGCTTGCCCGCGGGTTCGAGCGCCCGGGCGATGGCGCGGGCCGCCGGCAGGGCGGCCTCGAGCGCGGGCTCGAGCACCGGGCAGGCGTCGATCGCCACGATGGCATGGCTGCGCGCTGCCGCGAAGCCGACCGCCAGCTTCGGCCCGTCGCCGCGCCGCGCATGCAGCGTCACCCGGCGGCGGCCGGTGCCATGGGCATCGATCGTGTCGGCGATCTCGGGCTGCAGGCCGCGGGCGGACAGCGCGGTGGCCACCAGGTCGCGTTTCCAGCGCAGATAGGAGGGCGGCGCCCAATGCTGCAGGGCGCAGCCACCGCAAGTGCCGAAATAGCCGCAGGCGGGAGCCACGCGCTCCGCGCTCGGGGTGACGATCGCGGTCGGCAGCACGCGCTCGCCGTCGCCCTCGATCTCGACCACCTCGCCGGCCAGCGTGAACGGCACGAAACGGCCATCCGCGACCCCGTCGCCACGGTGCCCGACATGACTGATGGTCAACCGCTCGGCGCTCATGGCATCGCTCCCGGCCCAGGCGACGGCGCGCCGCCGCGGCGGGCGTACATCAGGAATTCGCGGTTGCCTTCGCCGCCGGCGATCGGGCTGTCGATGACGCCGACGACCTGCCAGCCGAGAGCCTCCGTCGCCGCCTTGATCCGCTCGACGGCGGCGGCCTGAGCCGCGGCATCACGCACCACGCCGTTCTTACCGACGGCGGCGCGGCCGACCTCGAACTGCGGCTTGATCAGTGCGATCAGGTCGGCGGTCGGTGCGGCGAGCGCCGTCATGGCCGGCAGCACCAGTGCGAGCGAAATGAAGCTGACATCGGTGACGACGAGGTCGGGGGCGGGGGCCGGTGCCTCCAGCGTCCTGATGTCGGTCGCCTCGAACAGGCTGACGCGCGGATCGGCGCGCAGGCTCCGGTGCAGCTGGTCGCGGCCGGTATCGACCGCGGTGACCCGGGCCGCACCGCGTGCCAGCAGCACCTCGGTGAAGCCGCCGGTGGATGAGCCGACGTCGAGGCCGATGCGGCCGCCGGCATCGATGCCGAAGCGGTCGAGGGCATGGGCGAGCTTGACGCCGCCGCGCGACACCCAGGGATGTTCGGGGCTTGCTTCCAGCGTCGCATCGGCGCGGATCTCGTCGGAGGCCTTCCGCACCGGCTGTCCGTCGGCGCTGACCAGGCCGGCGGCGATCGCCGCCTGCGCCTTGGCGCGGCTGTCGAACAAGCCGCGCGCGACGAGCAGGACATCGGCCCGGCGCCGGCCCCCGGCGCGCGGCGAAGCAGGCTGATCGGGACCGGTCACGCCCTCAGCGCACCCGCACCGTGCTCGGCGCCGATGGCGCCGCGGCCGAGCGCCTCGAACACCTTGGCGACGATGCCCTTGGCGTCGAGGCCGGCACGGGCATACATGGCTTCGGGCTTGTCGTGGTCGACATAGGCGTCGGGCAGCACCATCGGGCGCACCTTGCAGCCCTGGTCGAGCAGGCCGGCATCGGCGAGCGCGTGCAGCACGAACGAGCCGAAGCCGCCGATCGAGCCTTCCTCGATGGTGATGAGCACTTCGTGGTTGCGGGCGAGCCGCGCCACGAGGTCGACGTCGAGCGGCCGGGCGAAGCGGGCATCGGCGACCGTCGTCGAGAGGCCGAGCGCCCCGAGCTCTTCCGCCGCCTTCAGGCATTCGCCGAGCCGCGTGCCGAACGACAGGAGCGCGATGCGCGTGCCTTCCCTGACGATCCGGCCCTTGCCGATGGCAAGCGGCACGCCCTCGGCGGGCAGATCGACGCCGACGCCTTCGCCGCGCGGATAGCGGAAGGCGATCGGGCCTTCGTCATGGGCCGCGGCGGTCGCCACCATGTGGACGAGCTCGGCCTCGTCGGCGGCCGCCATCACCACGAAGCCGGGCAGGCAGCCGAGATAGGCGACGTCGAACGAGCCGGCATGGGTGGGCCCGTCGGCGCCGACGAAGCCGGCACGGTCGATCGGGAAGCGCACCGGCAGGCCCTGGATCGAGACGTCGTGGACCACCTGGTCGTAGGCGCGCTGCAGGAAGGTGGAATAGATCGCGCAGAACGGCTTGTAGCCCTCGCTGGCGAGGCCCGCGGCGAAGGTCACGGCATGCTGCTCGGCAATGCCGACATCGAAGGTGCGCTCAGGGAATGCCTTGCCGAACAGGTCGACGCCGGTGCCGGACGGCATGGCCGCGGTGATCGCGACGATCCGGTCGTCCTTCGCCGCCTCCTTCACCAGGCTCTCGCCGAACACCTTGGTGTAGGACGGCGCATTGGCCTTGGACTGCACCTGGGTGCCGGTGATCACGTCGAAGCGGGCAACCGCATGCAGCTTGTCGGCCGTCGCCTCGGCCGGGGCGTAGCCCTTGCCTTTCTGGGTGACGACATGAACCAGGATCGGCCCGAGGTCGGCGTCGCGGACGTTCTTCAGCACCGGCAGCAGGTGGTCGAGATTGTGTCCGTCGATCGGCCCGACATAATAGAAGCCGAGCTCCTCGAACAGCGTGCCGCCGGTGACGAAGCCGCGGGCGTGCTCGACCGCCCGCGTCACCGTGCGGTCGATGGTTGCGCCGAGCCGGCGGGTCAGCTGCTTGCCGATGTCGCGCAGCTTCAGATAGGTCTTGCCGGAGGCGAGCCGGGCGAGATAGGCCGACATGGCGCCGACCGGCGGGGCGATCGACATGTCGTTGTCGTTGAGGATGACGATCAGCCGTTCGCCGCGTGCGCCGGCATTGTTCATGGCCTCGAAGGCCATGCCGGCCGACATGGCGCCGTCGCCGATCACCGCGATGACATGGTTCTTGCCGCCCTTCAGGTCGCGCGCCACGGCCATGCCGAGGCCGGCGGAGATCGAGGTCGAGGAATGGGCCGCCCCGAACGGGTCGTAATCGCTTTCCGAGCGCTTGGTGAAGCCGGAAAGCCCGTCCCGCTGGCGCAGCGTGCGGATGCGGTCGCGCCGGCCGGTCAGGATCTTGTGCGGATAGGCCTGGTGGCCGACGTCCCAGATCACCCGGTCGCGCGGCGTATCGAAGACATAGTGCAGCGCCGTGGTCAGCTCGACCACGCCGAGGCCGGCGCCGAGATGCCCGCCGGTGACGGAGACGGCCGAGATGGTCTCGGCCCTCAGCTCGTCGGCGACCTGTCGCACAAGATGTTCCGGAACCTTGCGCAGGTCCTCGGGTGTCTTGATCGTGTCGAGTAGGGGCGTTGCGGGGCGATCTGTCACGATGTCACCGGCTGGCGCGGGCGGTGGAAAGGGCGAAAAGGCGGTTTCCGGCCGGCCCGCGCGAGTGCAGGAATGATCCAGTCAGGTGCGGCAGGATAGCCGACACCAAGGTGTGAGCGTTACACCAGGGATCTGATGCGTGCAATGCAGTAAAGCCAGGGCCAACCCTGGGCGACCGATTGGCGCAGGCGCGGCGAAATCACGTAAAATTGTCGATGGAACGCCGCCCGCCGGGCACCGGGCGACTATTCCGGCAGCGGGATATAGTCCTGTTCGTCGCCGGGAACGATGTCGAAGCGGCGCTGGCGCCAATTGTCCTTGGCCTGTTCGATCCGCTCCTTGGAGGACGAGACGAAGTTCCACCAGATGAAGCGCGGGCCGTCCATGACGGCGCCGCCGCACAGAATGATCCGGGCCGGCCGCGTCGCGGTGAGCGTGATCCGGTCGCCGGGTCTGAGCACCAGCATCTTGCCTTCGCCGAACAGGTCGCCCTGCACGTCGATCTCGCCGCTCGCGACATAGATCGCCCGTTCCTCGGTTTCCGGGTCGACCGGCAGCCTGGCGCCGGCTGCCAGCGCGACATCGGCGTAGATCGTGTCCCAGGTGGTCGGCACCGGCGAGGTCTTGCCGTAGAGCGAGCCGATGACCAGCCGGATCGTCTTGCCCTCCGCCTCGATGACCGGCAGCCCGTCGCGGTCGACATGGTCGAAGCCCGGCGCGGTCTCCTCGTGTTCCCTGGGCAGGGCGAGCCAGCTCTGGATGCCGTGCAGCTCCTGGCCCTGCGCCTTCAGCACCGGATCGGTCCGTTCGGAATGGACGATGCCGCGTCCGGCGGTCATCAGGTTCACCTCGCCCGGATTGATCGGCACATAGGTGCCGAGCGAGTCGCGGTGCTGGATCTGGCCGGCGAACAGATAGGTGACGGTGGCAAGGCCGATATGGGGATGCGGCCTGACGTCGATGCCGTTGCCGTCACGGAAGACGGCCGGCCCCATATGGTCGAAGAAGATGAACGGCCCCACCATCCGCCGCTTGGCGAAGGGCAGGGCGCGCCGGACGGTGAAGCCGCCGAGATCGTGCGTGCGCGGCACGATCACCATTTCGATGGCGTCGCAGGCGAGCTTGTCGCCGAGTTCCGGGTCGGGCGTGGGCGAAAACGACATGGCCGAACTCCTTGATCGTCGATGGCGACAGGGCCGGCCCGGGCATCGCTCCCACGCCCGCCTTGCTCAGACGTTGCGGGTGGCGCCGCCGTCGACCCGGATCTTCGAGCCGGTAATATAGCCTGCCTGGTCCGAGCACAGGAAGGCGGCCGTCGCGCCGAATTCCTGGGCGGTACCGAGCCGGCCGGCAGGGATGCTGGCGACCGACGCCGCCTCGATCTCGGCGAGCGACTTGCCGCTGCGCTGAGCATTGGCGCTGTCGAGTTCCTTGATCCGGTCGGTGGCGATGCGGCCCGGCAGGATCATGTTGACGGTCACGCCGTCCTTGGCGACTTCCGAGGACAGCGTCTTGGACCAGCCGACGATCGACGAGCGCAGTGCGTTCGACAGGGCAAGGTTCGGAATCGGCTGCTCGACGCCGGACGAGGCCACCGTGACGATGCGGCCCCATTTGCGCTGGCGCATGCCGGGCAGAAGCTTCGCGGTCATGGCGAAGACCGGCTCGACCATCGTCTTGAAATATTTCGCCCATTCGTCCTCGCCGACCTCGGTCGCCGGCTTTGCCGGCGGGCCGCCGGTATTGTTCACGAGAATGTCGATCTGGCCGAGCGTCTGCTCGGCGATCGCCACGATCTCGTCCACCGCCCCGGGCGCGGCGAGATCGGCGGCAATGCCATAGGCCTTGCCCTTGCCGCGCGCGGTGATCTGCTCGGCATTGGCCTTGATGCGCTCGGCGGTGCGGCCGACCAGCATGACGGTGGCGCCTTCGGCGGCCAGCGCCTCGGCAATGCCGAGGCCCAGGCCGCGGCTCGATGCCAAGACCAGGGCTTTCTTGTTGGAAAGGCCGAAATCCATCTGTGTTCTCCTTGAGTGCCCGGGCTTAGGGCTCGGGCGCGTGAGACAAGCCCGAAGCCGCCGCGGGCGCAAGAGGCTGGCCTGCGGGACAGCCCGGCTTTTTGCTCATCTGGCCCGCGACACGGCGAGCCAGACGCCGCCGCCGATCAGGAAGCCGCCGCCGATGCGCGACATCAGCCGCGCGCGGGCTTCCGACAGGCTGTGTCCGCTGCGCCCGCCGATCAGCGCATAGGCGCTGTCGGAGACGGCCGCGCAGGCGAGCGCGGTGGCGCCCATGATGACGATCTGCAGGGCATAGGGCCGGTTGGCGTCGATGAACTGCGGGAAGAAGGCGCCGAAGAAGATCAGCGTCTTGGGATTGGACAGGGCGACGATGACCCCCTGCAGCACGAAGCCGCCGCGCGGCCGGCTCGACGCCGATCCGGCCTCGGCAACGGCGCGGCTGTCGCGGATCATCTTGCAGCCGAGCCAGATGAGATAGGCGGCGCCGGCAAGCCGCAGCCATTCGAACCAATGTCCCATGGCGGCGATGGCGGTGGTCAGGCCGATGCCGGCAATGGCGATCAGGACAGCGAGGCCGATCTGCGTGCCCAGCACATTGGCGAGCCCGGCGCGGGTGCCGTGCCGGAGGCTGTTGGCGACGATCAGCGTGACGGTCGGGCCGGGCACCAGCACGATCACGATGCAGGCGATGAAATAGGCGAGAAAGACATCGGGCGACATGCGGGCTGACCTCTCGTGCAGCGGGTTCGACATCCGTGCCGCTCCCGGCGCCGGTCCGGACAAGCGGATGCCGGCGCAAGGCTCCAACAGAAAGCGCGAAATTGCTAGTGGCGCGCAGCTCGCGCCGTCCTAGTTGCGGTCCCAGCGCTCGCGCCACATGCGTTCGCCGATCAGGCAGTCGACCCTTTCGCTCTGGGCGGGCACGAAAGTCGCCCCCGGCAGAGGGATGGAGGGGCCGGGAGCTGCCACTTCCAGGATGAGCTTGCGGCGGGTTGCGGGGGAGAATTCCTCCGGCGCCTTGATCGGGATGACGAAGGCGCCGGGGCCGCCGATGACGCAGTCGTGGTAATAGGCGTCGAGATTGTCGATATCCATCGTGCGGGCGTCGGGCCGCTTCAGCATGATCGGCAGGCCGTTGATGGTGATGCCGCGGGCGAGCGCCGCATCGCGCGCCGGCTCGACCAGGTCGCCGTTGTTGTTGGCGCCGTCGCCCGAGACGTCGATGACCCGCCGGTGCGATCTCAGGTTCGAGGTCTCGAACAGGGCTGCGCCTGCGGTGATCGCCCCGGATATCGAGGTGCGGAAGGCGCGACGGATCGGCTTCGACTGCAGTTCCGCGGCGAAGGCCTCGGCACTGGCTGGGCTGTCGATGATGCGCCAGCCGACCACAACCTGCTGGTCATGGGCGCCGGCCCATTCGAGATAGGTGACGGCGATCTTGCCGAGCAGGCCGCGCCTGATGGCATCCATCACCTCGGGCGCGACGATCGCCTGGATATAGCCTTCGCGCTGCAGGCGCTGCTCTTCCGGATCCATGGAGTAGGAAATGTCGACCGCCAGGACGAGCTGCAGGTCGACCTCGTCGCCGCCGGGGCGGCCCTGCGGCGCCAGCGAACCGGTTCCGGCGAGCATGGCCGCGAACGCCAGCGCCAAAGCGCGGATCAGGGTGCGGATCGAGGCATGGACCATGGTCATCCCCCGGACGATGCCAGAGCCTGACACAGCATCGCGGCGCGGGAAACCGTCATTTCCCTGACCAGCCCGCGCATGCCGCGGCGGCGTGGCGCGCGGGGCTTGGTCCGCGGCGGGGATCCAGGTTAGGGTTGGCCGGCAGGAACCATGGGCCCGGACCATGGACGGCGGGCCGCACGAGCCCGCGCGAGGCGGGGAAGGAATGGCTTGAATTGACCACGCTTGTGCTGTCGCATCCCAAATGCCTCGATCACCTCACGCCCTTCGGCCACCCGGAGCGCCCGGACCGCCTGCGCATGGTCACCCATGTGCTGGAGCACGAGCGCTTTGCCGACCTCGCCCGCGACGAGGCGCCGCTTGCCAGCATCGAGGCGGTTGCGCGCGTGCATCCGCCCGAATTCATCGAGCGCATCGAGAACGCCACCCCGATGGTCAATTTTGTCCATCTGGATGCCGATACCACCCTGTCGCCCGGCTCCTACGAAGCGGCGCTCAGGGCGGCAGGCGGCGCCGTCTTCGCCGTCGACGAGGTGATGGCCGGCAAGGCCGCCAATGCCTTCGTCGCCACCCGCCCGCCCGGCCACCATGCCGAGACGGCCACCGCCATGGGCTTCTGCCTGTTCAACAATGCCGCGATCGCCGCCCGTCACGCCCGCGCCGTTCACGGCGTCGACCGCGTGGCGATCATCGATTTCGACGTCCACCACGGCAATGGCACGCAGGAGATCTTCTGGTCCGATCCGAGCGTGATGTATCTGTCCACCCACGAGATGCCGCTCTATCCCGGCACAGGGGCCGCACGCGAGCGTGGCGCCTACGATCAGGTGGTCAACGCGCCGCTGCCGCCGGGGGCCGGGTCCAGGGAGTTCCGCGAGGCCTTCGACCTCGCCATCCTGCCCCGCATGCGCGACTTCAACGCCGATCTCGTCATCATTTCCGCCGGCTTCGACGCCCATGAGCGCGATCCGCTCGCCAATCTCAACCTGACCGAGGCCGATTTCAGCTGGGCGACCAAGGAGATCATGGCGATCGCCGACAGGAGCGCCGGCGGCCGCCTCGTTTCGGTTCTCGAAGGCGGCTACGACCTCGAAGGCCTCGGCCGCTCGGTGGCGGCCCATGTTCTCGCGCTCATGCGCGGCTGAGACGGGACCCCGGGGCTTTTTGCGCCGCAATGGGCTATGAGAGGGGCGCCGTGATTCCTTGGGTCCCGGGTCACGGCCCTGACAGCAGCACCGCATCCGGAGGGCATTCCATGGCTGACAAACATGCCGACGTGGCGGCGCTTCCCTTCGAGAAGGCGCTGGCCGAGCTCGAATCGATCGTCCAGAAGCTGGAGGGCGGCAACGTGCCGCTCGAGGATTCGATCGCCATCTACGAGCGCGGCGAGGCCCTGAAGAAGCGCTGTGAGGCGCTCCTGCGCGATGCCGAGGCGCGCGTCCAGAAGATCACGCTCGCCGCCGATGGCACGCCCGCGGGGACGGCTCCGCTCGATCCGCGCTGACCCCGATGGAGGGCGTCAAGGTCTGGTCTTGAGAAGGTGCGTCGCGAAGCCCTCGGCCTTGATCCTGGCGACCGCCCTTTTGTCGAATGTCACAAAAATCTCGCTGCCGAGGCCGCGCCCCTGATGGGCGATGACACCATCGGCGAAATCGCCGCCGGTCTGCAGAGTGCGGAGGCCGGCTTCGACGGCCCTGTGATCGGCTTGAACGGCAGGATTGTCGGTCAGGCGCCGGATCGCCCCGGCGATTTCGGGCGCGGTCTTCTTGTAGCCGCTGCTCAGGACCCAGGCGAATTCGCACAGGACCGGCAGGGTCACGGCGATGAGCTCCGCCTTCTGCAAGGCCGCCTGCGCCACCTGGGCTTCGTCCGGATCGTCGAGCGTTGCGAGGCGGACCAGGACATTGGTGTCGACGGTGACTTTCATTTGCGGCCGGCCCATGCCCGGCGGCCGCTTCGCTGATTTCCTCGATCGAGAGCCGCTTCGGGGCCGGAGCCAGGCAGCCGGCGAAGTCGGCAATGGAATTTGCAGGTTTGGCCGCCCGTATCGCTGCCTTGCCGTCCGGCAGGATATCGACGGCGAGCTTGTCGCCGGGCCGGACGCGGAGATGGTCCAGCAGCTCCTTGCGCAATGTCACCTGGCCCTTGGCGGTCACGGTCAGGAGGCTCGTCATAGGTCACCTGTCCGGATTACGGCTCCTCCAATGTAAGGCATCTAAGCCTTACCAACACTATCCGCAGCGGGACCGGCACGGGGCCTCAGGCCGGAAACCGGGCTGCGAAAGCCTCTGGCGCGAGCCTCAGGGCATTGGTGAGATAGCTCACCATCCGGTAGAAACCGGCCAGCATCAGGATTTCGAGGATCGCTGCCGCGCCGAAATGGGCCGACAGCGCCTGCCAGGCGGCCTCGTCGAGGTCGCAGTGCGCATGCAGCTGGTCGACCGCCGCCACCAGGGCCTGCTCGTCGGCGCTCCAGACCGGATCGTCGGCGCCGCCGGTGACCGTCGCCGCGATTTCGGCCGGCCCGAGACTGGCCCGCGCGGCAAACAGGGCGACATGCACGCCCCACTCATATTCCGAACCTGCCCGCGCGGTGACCCGGTCGATGACGATTTCGCGCTGGCGCAAGGTCAGGTGGCCGCGGTCGAGCAGGCTGGCATTCATGAAGCGTTCGAACAGCCGCTCGTCGCGGGCAAGGGTGGTGAACAGCGTGAGCGGCGGCACGCCCGGCGGCATGATGCGGGCCAGCCGCTCGGCGATGGCGGCGGGGTAGGGTGCCTCGGCCGGCGTCACGCGCGCGGCAGGATGGGGCATCGGCATCGACGGTCTCCTTGCTATGGATTAGATAGCAATAGATCAACCCCTGCGCTATGGAAAGTATAGCAAATGGTCCCAGCTCCCGGTGAACCCGCGCGGGGCTCGCGTTCCGGCCGGCCGATCATGGTCCTGCTCGACCTGCTCGGGCGGCGCATGGCCCTGCGCATTCTCTGGGAGCTCAAGGAGGCCGGCCGGCCCCTGACCTTCCGGGCGCTGGCGGCCGCGGCGGAGACCAATCCGAGCGTGCTCAACGCGCGGCTGAAGGAGCTGCGAGCCGCCGGCCTCGTGGCGCATGGCGCGGAAGGCTACCGGCTCGGCGCCGATGGCCTTGCGCTCGTCGCGCTGGTCCTGCCGCTGCACCAATGGGCGGAGGATTGGGCGGCGCGCCGTCCGGCGGCCGGCGGCGAGCCGGCTTAGGGACCGGCGGTCGGCGAAGCCGCCTTCAGCGCGGCGCCGGAGGGGCCGGCGTCACCGCGCTGCCGCTGCCGCTGACCCTGACGGACGGCGCCGGGCCCTCGCCCTTGACCGAATAGGTGATGGCCACATTGTCGCCGCTGACCAGGATCGAGCTGCCCGGCGACATCTCCGCCTGGATCACGTTGGAATCGCCGCTCACCACCAGCGTCCGGCAGCCGCCGGCGAGGCGCAGCCGGTTCGAATCGCCGCGCACCGCGACGCCGCGGCCGGCGCAGTCGACCTGCCGGTCCTCGCCGTCGTCGGCCACCTCGATCGTGTCGATGGCGGCCGCATCATTGGCCGTCGTCCGGTCGGCCTCGACCTTGTTGTCCGCGCCGATCAGGTTGACGACCGGTGGCGTGCGGCCATCGACCAGCCGGTAGACGATCTGGTTGGCACTGCCCATCACGTTGATCGGCTGGCCGGCCTGCAATTCGACCTCGACCCGGTTGCCGTCGCCCGAGACGTTGAGGATATGGCACCGGCCGGTCAGGACGATGCGGTTGTTGGCGCCCGAGACATTGGCGACACCGCCGGCGCAGTCGAAGGATCTTTCGAGGCCGTCGCCGATCGCCGCCGCGCCGGCCGCCGCGCGTGCGGGCGGCGCGGCCGGGACGGCTCCGGCCAGGATCGTCGCGGCGAGACCGAGCAGGCGAATGGTCGGAAACATGCGTGCGGCTCCTGTGGCCAGAGATGAATCGGGAGCGGCGGAACCTCCACGGCGAAAGTGACGACCTTGTGTCGCCCCGGCGGCCTGTTCAGCGCGACGGCGGCCGAGAACCGGTCCGATCGTTGCGCACGGGCCGGTGCACAATCGCTGTGCACCCCTCTTTCCCGATCGCGACTCTCCTGTCTAAGGTAGCCCCCGGCCGGCCGGGGGGAGAAACCCCTCACAGCAACAATGCATGGCCGCGGGATACCTCGACAGAGGGGGACAAACAGGATGAAGCTGAAGCTTGCGCTCATCGCCGGCGCATTGGCCCTTGCTTTGGGAGCCGCCAGCGCGAGCGCCCAGACGCTGCGCTATGCGTTCCAGGGCAATCTGAACACGCTCGACCCTTACGGGATCAACGAGACCACGACGCTGGCCCTGCAGGGCAACGTCTACGAGGGACTGACCAAGCGCGACCGTGACCTGAAGATCATTCCGGGTCTCGCCGAGCGCTGGGAGGTCCTCGACAACGGCCTGACCTGGCGCTTCCACCTGCGCCGTGGCGTCAAGTTCCACAACGGCGAGGATTTCACCGCCGATGACGTGGTCTTCTCGGCCAACCGCGTGCGCGCCGAAACCTCGGACCTGCGCTCGCGCATCGACGCCAACGTCCAGGTCGTCGCGGTCGATCCCTACACGGTCGACTTCAAGCTGAAGACGCCGAACCCGATCCTGCATTACGAGTGGGATACGTGGTACATCATGTCGAAGAAGTGGGCGGAGGCGAACAACGCCGTGGCGCCCAGCGCTCCGGCGGCGACGACGCCCGGCTATGCCGTTCTCAATGCCAACGGCACCGGCCCCTTCAGGATCACCCAGCACCAGATCGGCGTGCGCACGGTCTTTGCGAAGAACCCGGCCTGGTGGGGCAAGGTCGAGCATAACCTCCAGGAGGTGATCTTCACGCCGATCACCTCCGCGCCGACGCGCGTCGCCGCGCTCCTCTCCGGCGAGGTCGACGTGATCGACCCGGTGCCGCTGCAGGACATTCCGCGCATCAATGCCAGCCCCAATGCCCGCGTCATGGAAGGGCCCGAGCTGCGCACCATCTTCATGCAGGTCGACCAGCGCCGCGACGAGCTGCTCGGCTCGTCGGTGAAGGGACGCAATCCGTTCAAGGACGTCCGCGTCCGCCGCGCCTTCTACCAGGCGATCGACATCGAGGCGATCCGCCGCCAGGTGATGCGCGGCGCCGCCGCGCCGACGGCGCTGCTGATCTCGCCGCTCCTGTTCGAGCGGTCGAACGAGTTCCAGCGTCCGCCGGTCGATCTCGCCGCGGCCAACCGGCTGATGGACGAGGCCGGCTATCCGCGCGGCGCCGACAACACCCGCTTCGAGGTGACGCTCGACTGCCCGAACGACCGCTACGTCAATGACGGCGCGATCTGCCAGGCTGTCGTCGCGATGCTCGCCCGCATCGGCGTGAAGATCAACCTGCAGGCCGTGCCGCGCGCCCAGTTCTTCGCCAAGGTGCTGGCCTCGGGCGGCTACCAGAGCTCGTTCTACCTGCTCGGCTGGACGCCCGGCTCGTTCGACTCCTGGAACATCCTGCAGAACCTCGTCCGCTGCCGCGACGACACCGGTTCGGGTGGCAATGGCGCCACCAATCTCGGCGGCTACTGCAATCCGCGCGTCGACGCCCTGACCGACCAGATCCTGGTGGAAGCCGACACGGCCAAGCGCAACGACCTGATCGCCCAGGCCTATCGGATCATCACCGACGAGGTCAGCCATTTCCCGCTGCACCAGCAGACGCTGGCCTGGGGGGTCGCCAAGAATGTCGAGCTCGTTCAGCGCGCCGACAACCAGTTCCTGTTCCACTGGGTGACCAAGCGCTGATCACCTGTCCGGCCGGACGTTCCCTCGTCCGGCCCGCCAGGGCTCCCCGAGGAAGCGGCTCCCTGGCCGCTTCCCTCATCGTTCCGAGGGAATGTGATGCTCGCGTTCATTCTGCGCCGGCTGGCCCAGGCCGTCGTCGTCCTTCTGGCCGTCTCGCTGATCGCCTTCTCGCTGTTTCGCTTCGTCGGCGATCCCGTGAACCAGATGGTCGGCCAGGACACCACCGTCGAGCAGCGCGCGGAGATCCGCAAGCAGCTCGGTCTCGACGATCCCGTGCCGGTGCAGTTCCTGCGCTTCGTCTGGAACGCGGCCAAGTTCGATTTCGGCACCAGCTACCAGAACAAGCAGAAGGTCTCCAAGCTGATCGGCGAGCGCTTTCCGGCCACCATGGAACTGGCGTTGGTCTCGGCGCTGTTCGCGCTGCTGGCCGGCATTCCCATGGGCGTCTATTCCGGCCTGAAGCCCCATTCCATCCTGTCGAAACTGTTCCAGACCGTCTCGCTCATCGGCATTTCCCTGCCGACCTTCCTGATCGGCATCCTGCTCATCTTCATCTTTCCGGTGACGCTCGGCGTCCTGAAGTCGTTCGGCCGCCAGGGCGTCGTCGATCTCGGCTGGTGGTCGACCGGCTTCCTGACCGCCCAGGGCTGGAGCTCGCTCATCCTGCCGGCCATCACGCTCGGCCTGTTCCAGATGACGCTGATCATGCGCCTCGTGCGCTCGGAGATGATGGAGGTGCTGCGCACCGACTACATCAAGTTCGCGCGCGCCCGCGGCCTGACCAACCGGGCGATCAATTTCGGCCACGCCCTGAAGAACACGCTGATCCCGGTCATCACCATCACCGGCCTGCAGATCGGCTCGATCATCGCCTTCGCCATCATCACCGAGACGGTGTTCCAGTGGCCCGGCATGGGCCTTCTGTTCCTGCAGGCGGTGCAGAACGTCGACATTCCCATCATGTCGGCCTACCTGCTCCTGGTCGCGAGCCTGTTCGTCGTGATCAACCTGATCGTCGATCTCCTCTATGTCGCCGTCGATCCGCGCATCCGGATCGCCGGCCGGGCGTCGTGAGGCTCAAAACCCATGTCCGTGACCTCTGACACGCCACAGCCCTCCGCCCGCCCGGCCCGCCGTTCGGTTCTCGCGCGCATCGTCGATTCCGACATCTTCTATTCGTTCACCCGCTCCTGGGTGACCATGCTCGCCGCGCTGGTCGCACTGATACTGGTGGTCAGCGCCCTGCTGGCGCCCTGGATCGCGCCGAACGATCCGTTCAATCCGGAGACGCTCAGCCTGCTCGACGGGTCCAAGCCGCCGGTCTGGGCGGCGGACGGGGAGTGGCGCTTTCCGCTCGGCACCGACCAGCAGGGCCGCTGCGTCTTCTCCTCCGTGCTGTTCGGCATGCGCGTCTCGATCGTCATCGGCTTTCTCGGCGTGCTGGTGGCGGCCACCATCGGCATCGTGCTGGGGCTCGTGGCCGGCTATTTCGGCGGCACGGTCGACAGCATCATCATGCGCGTCGCCGACGTGCAGCTGACCTTCCCGGCCATTCTCACCGCGCTGCTCATCGACGGCACGATGCATGCGCTGGTCGGCGGCAGGCGCTCCGACGTCCTGATCTTCTGGGTGCTGGTGCTCTCCATCGGCCTGTCCTTCTGGGTGCAATATGCCCGCACCGTCCGCGGCTCGACGCTGGTCGAGCGCAACAAGGAATATGTCCAGGCCGCCCGCCTGATCGGCCTGTCGCGGCCCACCATCCTGTTCCGCCACGTCCTGCCGAACGTCACCGGCCCGGTCCTGGTGATCGCCACCATCAACCTGGCGCTCGCCGTCATCACCGAGGCGACCCTGTCCTTCCTCGGCGTCGGCCTGCCGCCGACCACGCCATCGCTCGGCACGCTGATCCAGATCGGCAACGAGTTCCTGTTCTCGGGCGAATGGTGGGTCGTGATCTTCCCGGGCATCGCGCTCGCGGCCCTTGTCCTGTCGGTCAACCTGCTCGGCGACTGGCTGCGCGACGCGCTCAATCCGCGGCTGCGCTGACCGGCGGGCCTCAGACGATCTCCGCGAGAAAGTCGATGAAGGCGCGCAGGCGCGCCGTCGGCAGGCCCTGGGCGCGGTGATAGAGATAGGCGGGAAAGGTCTCGTCGGCCCAGTCCGGCAGAACCTGGACGAGGCTGCCGTCGGCCAGCATGTCGGTGGCCATGAAGTCGAGCAGCTGTGCGATGCCCTGGCCGCCGAGGCAGGAGGCGATCAGGCTGCGGCCGTCATTGACCATCAGACGGCCGCGCACCGCGACCGGCACGGCCTCGGTGCCGCGATGCAGCTCCCAGGCGAAGGGCCGCCCCGTCGCCGGGTCGCGGATCAGCACGCATTCGTGGTCGGCGAGCTCGCGCGGATGGCCCGGCGCGCCGCGGCGGGCGATATAGGCCGGCGCGGCGCAGGTCACGACGCGCGCCCGCATCAGCAGCCGGCAGGTCAGGCCCGAGGGTTCGGGCTCGCCGAAACGCACCGCGACGTCGAAACCGTCGCCGACGAAATCGCCGAGCTGGTCGCGCACGAACAGATCGACCGTGAGCTCCGGATGCCGGGCAAGGAATTCCGGCAGCCGCGGCGTCAGCAGGAAGTGGCCGAAGGGCGGATCGGCATTCACCCGGAGCCGGCCGCGGACCTGGCTGCCGGCACCGGCAGCCGCGGTGGCGGCCGCTTCGATGCCCTGAAGGAGCGGCAGCACCTCGGCATGGAACAGCCGGCCTTCCTCGGTCAGCGACACCGCCCGCGCGGTGCGGTGCAGGAGGCGCGTGCCGATGCGCTTTTCGAGCCGTGCTATGGCGCGGCTCACGCCCGACTGGGTGAGGCCCAGCGCGTCGGCGGCGCGCACGAAGCTGCCGGTCTCGACCACCGCCATCAGCACGCCGATGCCGCCGAGCAGCCGGCCGTCGAAACTCATGAATGACTCCTGATCATTCTTATTCTGACATCTATGCGCTCGTGTCCTTTTCGGTCAAGGACTAGGGTCCCGGCATCCGCAACGACCCGGCCGCTGAGGCCGCGGCCAGAACCGAAGGATCGCCCGATGGCCCTATCCCTGAGACGCACTTCCATGATGGCGGCGAGCGTCGCCAGCCTGATCGCGGCCGGCCCCGAGCTGGCCGTCGCCAAGGAGCCCGCGGCTGCCCGGCCGGCGGGCGATGCCGTCGTCGGCATGTGGGTGACCGCCAACGGCTTCATCCGCCTCGAGCTCATGGCCGACGGCCGCTACGACGAGGCGCGCGGCCAGCGCCGCAGCGCCTATCGCGGCCGCTACGAGGTGCGCGGGCCGCAGCTCGTCTTCTTCGACGATTCCGGCTTCACCGCCACCGGCATCGTCACGGACGGCGTGCTGCGCGTCGGCGGCGATGCGTTCCGGCGCGAATGATCTGGCCGGCCAGGTCGCCCATCGTCCGTTTTCGAGAACCGGAATGTCCGTGATGCAGGATCTGAATGGAAAAGTCGTTGCCGTTACCGGCGCCTCCAGCGGCATCGGCGAGGCCGTCGCCCGGCGTCTTGCCGGCAGCGGGGCCAGGGTGGTGCTCGGCGCCCGCAGGACCGAGCGGCTCGCAGCGCTCGCCGCGGACATCGAAGCCGCCGGGGGCGCGGTCGCCTGGACGCGGCTCGACGTCACCGACCGGGCCGACGTCGCAGCGTTCGTCGGCTTCGCGTGCCGGCGCTTTGGTCGCCTCGACGTCATGGTCGGCAATGCCGGTTTGATGCCGCTGTCGCCGATGACGGCTCTCAAGGTGGAGGAATGGGACCGGATGATCGACGTCAATCTGAAGGGCGTGCTGCATGGCATCGCGGCCGCCCTGCCGGTGTTCCAGGCCCAGGGCGGCGGTCATTTCGTCCATGTCAGCTCGATCGCCGACCGGCGCATCGTGCCGACGGCTGCGGTCTATTCGGCCAGCAAATACGGGGTGAGGGCGGTGTCGGAGGGGCTGCGCCAGGAGGCGGGGCCGGGCATTCGTGTCACCCTGGTCGCGCCGGGCGCGACGGTTTCGGAGCTCGCCGACACGATTTCCGATCCCGATCTGCGCCGGGCTGCCATCGAGGACTACCGGCGCGATCTCCTGCCGGCCGATGCCATCGCCCGGGCCGTCGCCTATGCGGTCGGCGAGCCCGGCGACGTCGACGTCAACGAGATCGTGGTGCGGCCGACCGCCCAGCTCTATTGACCCGCGTTCCATGCCGGTGCGGCCTGCCGTACGGGATCAGGGCGCCCGCGGGCCGGGGAAGATCCGTGATGGCGCCGCCGCATAGATGAGCGTATTGTCCCTGATCACCAGTTCGCGCTTGCGGCGGAACAGGCCGGGCTCCTTGATCGCGAAGCGATAGGCCATGACGGTCGCGTCCGGCTGCCTGTCGTCGCCCATTTCGGCGAAGATGGCGCGGTCGCCGTCTGCACCCGGCCGGTCCGGATGGAACTCCGCCATCACGCCGTCCCAGATCAGCACGTAGCCGGTCGTGCCGGGGCGCGGCCGGATCGCCTGGCGAAAGAAGACGAGGGCGTCCGCGGCCTCGCGCTGGCTGGTGAGATGGACGGCCTTGCCGTTGTCGACGAGCAGCACGAAGGGCGTCATCCGCCGCTGCGGGCTGGCCGCGATGCTGGCCATGGCCTCGCGGACGCCTTGTTCCATCAATGCGACGCCTTGCATGGTCGCGCTCCCGCCCGCGCGGGCATTGTCGAACGACGACCCGGCTCGCGCAATGTGTGGCTGGGTCGCCGCGGGCGGGCTGCGGCAGGGATCGGACCGCGCCCGGACCTTGACGACTCCCGGCCGGGCCGGAAATCCGCTATACCGCGCGTCCTGAACCATGAGCAGGCGATGAGCGAGACTTTGAACGGCCCGACCGACAAGACCACCGACGATGCTGCCCGGCCGGCCGAGGCCGCCGCCCGGAAGGCGGTCTATGTGAAGTCCTATGGCTGTCAGATGAATGTCTATGACAGCCAGCGGATGGCCGACGTCATGGGCGCGGAGGGCTATCGCGAGGTGGCGAGCCCGGAAGAGGCCGACCTGATCCTGCTCAACACCTGCCATATCCGCGAAAAGGCCGCCGAGAAGGTCTATTCCGAGCTCGGTCGCATGCGCGTCATCAAGGATGCCGCGAGAGCGGACGGCCGCCAGGTGCTGATCGGGGTTGCCGGCTGCGTCGCCCAGGCGGAGGGCGAGGAGATCGTCCGCCGGGCGCGCACCGTCGATCTCGTGGTCGGGCCGCAGAGCTATCACCGCCTGCCCGACCTCGTCGCCCGCGCCGCGGCCAGGCCCGGTGTCGTCGATACCGAGTTCCCGGTCGAGGACAAGTTCCGCCACCTGCCCGATGCGGCGGAGGCCGCGACGCGCGCGCGCGGCCTGTCGGCTTTCGTCACGGTCCAGGAGGGCTGCGACAAGTTCTGCACCTTCTGCGTGGTGCCCTATACGCGCGGCGCGGAAGTATCCCGGCCGGTCGCCCAGGTCCTGGACGACGTCGAGAAGCTGGCGCGCGCCGGTGTGCGCGAGGTGTCGCTGCTCGGCCAGAACGTCAATGCCTATCACGGCGAGGGGCCCGATGGCCTGGACTGGGATCTGCCGCGGCTGCTGCGCCGGCTCGTCGAAGTGCCCGGCATTGCCCGGCTGCGCTACACCACCAGCCATCCGCGCGAGATGACCGACGCGCTGATCGCGGCGCACCGCGATCTGCCGGAACTGATGCCCTACCTGCATCTGCCGGTGCAGTCGGGCTCGACCCGCGTGCTCGCCGCGATGAACCGCAAGCACTCGCGCGAGGACTATTTCCGCATCATCGACAGGGTGCGCGCGGCCCGGCCCGACATTGCGCTGTCCTCCGACTTCATCGTCGGCTTCCCCGGCGAGACCGACGCCGATTTCGAGGACACGATGGACCTCATCCGGCGGGTCGGCTTTGCCGCCGCCTATTCGTTCAAATATTCGCCGAGGCCCGGCACCCCGGCCGCCGGCGAGGAGGACCAGCTGCCGGAAACGCTCAAGACCGAGCGCCTGCACGCCCTTCAGGCCTTGATCACCGAGCAGCAGCGCGCCTTCCAGGACAGCCTGGTCGGCCGGGTCATGGACGTCCTGTTCGAAAAACCCGGCCGCAAGCCGGGCCAGATGGTCGGGCGCTCGCCCTATCTCTCGCCGGTGCAGGTCATCGCACCGTCGTCTGTCGCTGGGACAATCGTATCTGTCCGAATCACCGGCACGCAGACAAACTCCTTGAATGGCGTTCTGGCGGACGCTCCCCATATGAACGCAGTGCAGGCGGCGGAGTGAACCTTTCCACGGAAGGATCGATGGTTTGAAAAATTCGGGTGCGGGTGGCTTCGGGCCGGACAGCGGCCAAAACATTCCCTGGCTTGCGACGCACGACTCCAACACCGAAGCCGAGATCACGCTGGCTTTCGACGACAATCGCCTCGCCAGCCGCCTGTTCGGCCAATATGACCAGAACCTCGCCTTCATCGAGAAGCGCCTGAGGATCCAGGCCACCGCTCGCGGCAATCACGTGACCCTCGCCGGCCCGCCGGACCTGTGCGAGCAGGCCAAGGCCGTGCTCGAAAGCCTCTACCAGCGCCTGCAGGCGGGCCATGACATCACCCTCGGCGATGTCGACGGCGCCGTCCGCATGACCACCTCCCAGGGGTCGCTGTTCGAGGCCGACGGCGCGCCGCGCATCGGCCACGAGGAGATCGTCACGCGCAAGCGCACCGTGCGTGCCCGCACGCCCGCGCAGGATGCCTATATCCGCGCCCTGAAGCGCAACGAACTGGTCTTCGGCATCGGTCCGGCCGGCACCGGCAAGACCTGGCTCGCGGTCGCCCAGGCCGTGGCGCTGCTCGACAAGGGGCTGGTCGACCGGCTGATCCTGACCCGTCCGGCCGTGGAAGCCGGCGAGCGGCTCGGCTTCCTGCCCGGCGACATGAAGGAAAAGGTCGATCCCTATCTGCGGCCGATCTACGACGCGCTCTACGACCTGATGGACGCGCCGCGGGTCGAGCGCGGCATCCAGTCGACCATGATCGAGATCGCGCCGCTCGCCTTCATGCGCGGACGCACGCTGACCAATGCCGTGGTGATCCTGGACGAAGCCCAGAACACCACGTCCATGCAGATGAAGATGTTCCTCACCCGGCTCGGCGAGAATTCGCGGATGATCATCACGGGCGATCCGACCCAGGTCGACCTGCCGCCCGGCATGACCTCCGGCCTCACCGAGGCGCTCGACCTTCTCGACGGCGTTCCCGGCATTGCCCAGGCCTATTTCACCGAGGATGACGTGGTTCGCCACGAACTGGTCGGGCGCATCGTCAAGGCCTACGAGGCGGCGACGCGCACCGGCGAGCACCGTGCGCCGCACGCCTCGCGCCGGATGCGCCAGGAATAGTATCAGGAACAGTACAAGAGTATTATGAGTTACGATCCGCTGATCGAGAGTCCCGTCTCGACCGATATCGCCATTCTCTCGGACCGCTGGCAGGACCTGCCCGATGCCGAGGTTCTGGTGCGCCGGGCGGTGGCGGCGGCCACCCATCACCCGGATGTGAAGGTGCCGGCCGATGCGGAATTGTCCGTCGCCCTCGCCGATGATGGCGAGGTGCAGCGGCTCAACCGCGACTATCGGGCCAAGGACAAGCCGACCAATGTCCTGTCGTTTCCGGCGCCGCACGGACCGATCCTGGGCGATGTGATCATCGCCTATGAGACGCTCGTCCGGGAGGCGGCCGAGGAAGGTATTGCGCCCGGCGAGCACCTCACCCACTTGACGATCCACGGTCTCTTGCATCTTCTGGGCTTCGATCACGAAACGGAAGCCGAAGCGCTGACAATGGAACGGATCGAAACCGAAGTCCTTGCCGGCCTCGGCATCAAGGACCCCCACGCGGCCGGGCGCACCATGCCCGATGAACCCAATGCCTGACCCTAGCGACAGTCGATACCGAAGCACCGCGGCCGAGGCCGCAACACCACTACCGCCGAACAGCGCGCCTGCCGAAACCGACCGGTCGGCCGAGCGCCACGAACGCTGGATCGATCGCCTGCGCCTCAGGCTCGGCCTCAGGGCCAATGCTTCGATCCGCCGCAACCTCGAGGAAGTGCTCGAGGAAGACGCGCCCGCCGGCGCCGGCTTCACGCCGGAAGAGCGCGCGATGCTCAAGAACATCCTGGAACTCAGGGAGAGCGGGGTCGGCGACCTCGCCCAGCCGCGCGCCGACATCATCGCGGTCCAGAAGGACATTTCGCTCGGCGCGCTGATGCAGGCGTTCGAGGATGCCGGCCACACCCGGCTCGTCGTGTTCGACGACACGCTCGATGATCCCGTCGGCATGGTCCACATCAAGGATCTGGTCACCCACCTGTTCAACGAGGCCAGGACGGCAACGCGCCGGCGCCGCGCCGGCCGTGTCGTCGACGCCAAGGCCGATGTCGAAGCCGGGGCGAAAGCCGACAACACGCCCGAGCTCGACCTCGGCGCCGTCGACCTGTCCGTCGCCCTCTCGGCGAGCCGGCTGATCCGGCCGATCCTGTTCGTGCCGCCGTCCATGCCGGCCATCGACCTGCTCGCGCGCATGCAGGCGACGCGCATCCAGCTCGCGCTCGTCGTCGACGAATATGGCGGCACCGACGGGCTCATCGCGATGGAGGACATCGTCGAGAGCATCGTCGGCGACATCGAGGACGAGCACGACGTCGACGACAACCGGGCGATCATCCCGATCGGCGAGGGCGCCTATATGGCCGATGCCCGGGCCACCCTCGAGGACGTGCGCGAGACGCTCGGGCGGGATTTCGATCCGGGCGAGGAGGTCAGCGACGAGGTCGACACGCTCGGCGGCTATCTGACCGTTCTGGCCGGCCACGTGCCGGTGCGCGGCGAGGTGGTTGCCGGCCGCGACGACTTCGAGTTCGAGGTGGTCGATGCCGATCCGCGCCGGGTCAAGCGTGTCAAGATCACGCGCGGCAGCGGGCTGATCGCCCGTCCTTCCCGTCTCGCCCGGCGCAAGGACGAGGAGGAGGAGATCGCGCCGCAGGTCGACGGACCGGCGCCGGCCGCCCTTGAGCCGGCGGCCGCGACCCTTCCGGCGCAGGCGGTGCAGGCCGTCCCCGATCCGATACCCCTGCCGCAGTCGGTGTCGGCGCCCGCGCCGGCGGCCGACACGCGCAAGGCCTCGTGACGGCACCGGCCGTGTTCTCCTGGCAGGCCGGTGCTTGACCCGCGCGCCGGCCTGGCCGACACGGGGGACACGCCCCCGTCGCCCGGCCGAATCACGTCGGCCTCCCCTGGAGACCCCGCCTGGATGATCCCGCGTATGGCCCGCTCGATCATCCTGTCCTGGGGTTGGCGCCGCGCGGCGCTGGCCTTCGGCGCGGGCGCCCTTGGTGCGCTCGCCATGCCGCCCTTCGGCGTGTTTCCGGTGCTGGGCTTGAGCTTTCCCGTGCTGGTCTGGCTGATCGACGGCGCGGCCGCGGGCGGTCGCGCGCGCACGCTGCTGGCAGCCGCGGTCATCGGCTGGTGGTTCGGCTTCGGTTACCACCTTGCCGGCCTCTGGTGGATCGGTTCGGCCTTCCTGGTCGAGGCCGACCGTTTCGCCTGGTTGATGCCGGCGGCGGTGGTGGCGCTGCCGGCCGGCCTTGCCCTGTTCACCGCGCTCGGCACAGCCTTCGCGCGCCTCGTCTGGCGGCCCGGGGCCGGCCGCCTCCTCGCCCTCGGGCTCGGCCTTGCCGGTGCGGAATATCTGCGCGGCACGGTGCTGACCGGGTTTCCCTGGAATCTCTATGGCGCGGCGCTGACCCAATATCTCTGGCTCGCCCAGGCCGTTTCGCTCGTCGGCATCCACGGCCTGACCCTCGTCACGGTGCTGATCTTCGCAAGCCCCTGCATGCTCGGCGACGGGCCGAGCGAAAGCCGCGGCCGTCTCGCCGTCCCGGCCGTCGCGGTCCTGGCGCTCGCCGGTCTGGCCGTCTTCGGCGCCTGGCGCGTGGCGACGACCGAGATCGCGACGGTCGACGGCGTCAGGCTGCGGATCGTCCAGCCCGACATTCCCCAGGACGAGCGGTTTCGTCCGCAGGCGCGCGACTGGATCCTCGACCGCTACGCCCAGCTCTCCGACAAGGCGGCCTCGCCCGAGCGCAACGGCATCAAGGACATCACGCATCTGATCTGGCCGGAATCGGCCTTTCCGTTCTTCCTGATGCAGGATCGCGAGGCGCTGACCCGCATCGCCAATCTCATTCCCGAGGGCACGACGCTGATCACCGGTGCGGCGCGTCTCGAGGCTCCCTTGCCGGGCCGGCGCCTGCCACGGGTGTTCAATTCAGCCTATGTCATCGATCATCAGGGCGCGATCACCAGCACCTATGACAAGGTGCACCTCGTGCCGTTCGGAGAATATTTACCATTCCACGAACGCCTCGAGGCGATGGGCCTCGAGGCGATCACCCGCGTCCAGGGCGGTTTTTCCGCGGGCGACCGGCGCTATACGATCGACGTTCCCGGGGCGCCGCCGGTCGGCATCCTGATCTGCTACGAGATCATCTTTCCCGGCGAGGTCACCGCGCCCGACCGCCGCCCCGGCTGGCTCCTGAACGTCACCAACGACGCCTGGTTCGGCTTCACGCCCGGGCCCTACCAGCATCTGCACCAGACCGCCGTGCGTGCCATCGAGGAGGGGTTGCCGGTCGTACGCGCCGCCAATAACGGCATTTCCGCCGTCATCGACCCGCTCGGGCGGGTCGTTCGCTCGCTGCCGCTCGGGGCCCGCGACGCCCTGGACGCCAGCCTGCCGGCCGCGCTGCCGGCGACCGTCTTCGCGCGCGCCGGCCATATGCCATTTGCCGTCACGTGGCTCGGGCTGCTGCTGGTTGTGCTGGGCCGGCGGCGGAAGATGCCGAGAAGATAGGCGACTGGCGGCCATGCATAAGCGCGGCAGCGCCTTGTACGGCCATGGATAATTGGCCATAACCCGTTTGTGGATAGCAGCGGTTGTGTTTGGTCCCCACCCGGGCAGGTGGTATCATCGTCCCTCTCACAGCACCTCTGCATGCCATTTCATTCCACGTCGAGGGGGCGACGTGTCCTGCATCAGGTCATGGGGGCTACGGAGTTCCACGAATGATCAAGAAGGCACCGAACCCGATCGACAAACATGTCGGTAGCCGCGTTCGCATGCGTCGCATGATGCTCGGAATGAGCCAGGAGAAGCTCGGCGAGCGCCTCAGCCTGACCTTCCAGCAAGTCCAGAAATACGAAAAAGGCACCAACCGGATCGGCGCGAGCCGGCTTCAGCAGATCGCGGCCATCCTGTCGGTGCCGGTGTCCTTCTTCTTCGAGGGAGCTCCTTCGGGCGAGCCGGCGCCGCAGGGCGGTTTCGAGGACGGCGGCGGCGCCTCCTACGTTGCTGATTTCCTGTCGACCAGCGAAGGCCTGGCGCTGAACCGCGCCTTCATCCGAATCAAGGATGCCAAGGTGCGCCGCAAGGTCGTCGACCTCGTCAACGCCATCGCCGGCGAGGATCAGACCACGCCCTGACCGTTCGACGGCGGGACGCAGCATACCGCCGCAAGGGCGATCGGGACGCCACGTTCGTTCTTTTTTGCGAACGAATCGGCCTTTTTGCCGTTTTCGGACTTGACCACCGGACGCGCTATTGCCAGAACCTCGCCCGCTCGGGGTCTGACGCCATGGCCATGTCCCGGGCTGGCCTGCCGCAGCGGCGGCGGGTCGTCGAGGATCCCGGTTCACGGCGCCACCGACGCGACGGCGCCTCGCCCCGCTGAAAATCGCGGGCTATTGTCTCTGGAGGACTTTCGTGTCCCGCAGCTCCTACCTCTTCACGTCGGAATCCGTTTCCGAAGGCCATCCGGACAAGGTGTGCGACCGGATCTCCGACGAGATCGTCGACCTGTTCTTCAAGGAAGCCGCCAAGGCGGGCCTGCCGGCCGGCCAGGTGCGTGTCGCCGCCGAGACGCTCGCCACGACCAACCGTGTCGTCATCGCCGGCGAGGTGCGCACCAACCTGACCGAGAAGCAGATCAAGTCGAAGGTCAAGTCGGCGGCGCGCAAGGCGATCCGCAATATCGGCTACGAGCAGGACGGCTTCCACTGGAAGAAGTGCAAGATCGACGTTCTCCTGCACCCGCAATCGGCCGACATCGCCCAGGGCGTCGACGAGTCCGGCAACAAGGATGTCGGTGCCGGCGACCAGGGCATCATGTTCGGCTATGCCAGCCGCGAGACGCCCGAACTGCTGCCGGCGCCGATCTATTATGCCCACAAGATCCTCGAGGACCTGACCGTCGCCCGCAAGAAGGGCGAGGGCGCGGCCGCCAAGCTCGGCCCCGACGCCAAGAGCCAGGTCACCGTCAAATATGTCGACGGCAAGCCGGTCGGCGTCACCCAGATCGTGCTGTCGACCCAGCATCTCGACGAGAAGCTGACCTCGGCCGACGTGCGCAAGATCGTCGAGCCCTATATCCGCCAGACCCTGCCGGAAGGCTGGATCACCAAGGACACGATCTGGCACGTCAATCCGACCGGCAAGTTCGTCATCGGCGGCCCGGACGGTGACGCTGGCCTCACCGGCCGCAAGATCATCGTCGACACCTATGGCGGCGCGGCGCCCCATGGCGGCGGTGCCTTCTCCGGCAAGGATCCGACCAAGGTCGACCGGTCGGCCGCTTATGCCGCGCGCTATCTCGCCAAGAACGTCGTGGCCGCCAAGCTCGCCGACCGCTGCACCATTCAGCTGTCCTACGCCATCGGCGTCGCCAAGCCGCTGTCGATCTATGTCGACCTGCACGGCACCGCCAAGAACGGCGTCGACGAGGCCAAGCTCGAGAAGGTGCTCGGCGAAGTGCTCGATCTGTCGCCGCGCGGCATCCGCGAGCATCTCGGCCTCAACAAGGCGATCTACGCCAAGACCTCGGCCTATGGCCATTTCGGCCGCAAGCCCGGCCGTGACGGCTCCTTCTCCTGGGAGAAGACCGATCTCGTGCCGAAGCTGAAGGAAGCGCTCGCCTGATCCGGCGAGGCGCCACACATATGAAGCGAAGGGGGCCCCTGAGGCCCCCTTCGTCTTATCCGGGGGCGACATGGGCGTGCGCCCCCTGTTCAGGCCGGCGCCGGCATTTGTTATGAGGCGCGACGAGCAACCGACGCGACGATATCAGTGATGGCGAGCGAACCGATACGACTGGCAGGGCAGGGCTCGTTTTTCGGCCGGCGCAAGGGCAAGGGCCTGAGGGGCCATCAGACCGATCTCATCGAGACCCTGCTGCCCCGGCTTCAGGTCGACCTCGACAGGCCGGCCGACGCCGGGCGCCTGTTCGCCGGCCCGGTCGACGGCCTCGTCCTGGAAATCGGCTTCGGCGGCGGCGAACACCTGGTGCGCGAAGCGCTCGCCCATCCGCGCCTCGGCTTCATCGGCGTCGAGCCCTTCGTCAACGGCATGGCCAAGATGCTCGCCGAGATCGAGCGCAAGGCCATCGGCAATGTCCGCCTTTACACCGGCGACGGCGCGGATGTGCTCGCCTGGCTGCCGGAAGCGGCGCTCGACCTCGTCTATCTGCTCTACCCCGATCCCTGGCCGAAGACCCGCCATCACAAGCGGCGCTTCGTTTCGGACAGGACGGTCAGGGCGATCGCCCGGGTGTTGAAGCCCGGCGGCGAGTTCCGTTTCGCCACCGACATCGACCACTATGCCGCCTGGACGCTGGAGCGGCTCCTGCGCGCGCCCGACTTCGTCTTTGCGGCCCGGACGGCGCGCGACTGGACGACGCCCTGGACCGGCTGGGAATCGACGCGCTACGAGGCCAAGGCGCTGCGCGAGGGCCGCAGGCCGTGCTATCTGACGTTCCGCAGGATCTAGCATCCTGGATCGGCTCCGCTGGCCCCTGCATGTCGGGTCGCCGTGGTTCGAGGCCCGCGCCCAGGCATGGGCATCTCGCCATGAGGATGGGAGAGCATGGCAGTGAGACCTCTCATGACGCGTTTCGCGGCGCGAGCGCGCTTCCGCCGCTTCCGCTGCAGGACACTTTCTCCCGCGTGGCGGGCCTCGAGCAACGGCAGATCCTGATGCGGCGTGGCTCGGTGCCGTTTCGTGACGCACCTTTTCGCCGGGGCGACCTGTGACAGCTCTGCTCGTTCTCGTCTGCCTGGTTCTCGCCGGACTGTCGCTGCTGGCAGGCCCTGTGCCCCTGTCGCCGGCCGATGTCGCCGGCGGGCTGTTCGGCGGCGACAGCACCGCGGCGGTCATCGTCACCGAGATCCGCCTGCCGCGCACGCTGCTCGCCTTGATGATCGGCGGGATTCTCGGTCTTTCGGGCGCCGCGCTGCAGGGGCTGGTGCGCAATCCGCTCGCCGAGCCGACGCTGTTCGGCGCGCCTTCGGCCGCAGCCTTTGCCTCCGCAGCCATGCTGGCGCTCGGGGGCACCTCGGCCCTGTCCGTCTGGCTGCCGGTCGCCGGCATGACCGGCGCCTTCGTGTCGGTCGCGGCCCTCCTGCTGGTCGCGGGTCCCCATGCCGGCCTTACCGTGCTGCTGCTGGCCGGCATCGCGCTGGCAAGCCTGTTCGGCGCCGGCACGGCGCTGGTCCTGAACCTCGCCCCCAATCCGTTCGCGGCCCTGGAAATCGCCTTCTGGCTGCTCGGCTCGCTCGAGGACCGCTCGTTCGTGCACATAGCGATCGCCGGTCCCTTCATGGCCGTCGGCGCGCTGCTGCTGGTCTCGCAGGCCAAGGTCTACCGGGCGCTGACGCTCGGCGAGGAGGTGGCGGCCAGCCTCGGCGCCCGTCTCGGCCGGGCGCGCATCGCAGTGACCCTGGGCCTGGCCTTCGGCGTGGGGGCGGCGGTGTCGATCGCCGGCGCCATCGGCTTCGTCGGGCTGGTCGCGCCGCATCTCGTTCGCAGCTCCGTCCGCGCCGATCCCGGCCGCATCCTGTTGCCGGCGGCGCTGGCGGGCGCCGCCCTGCTCACCGCCGCCGACAGCCTGGCGCGGCTCATCCCGGCCACCACCGAGATCAAGACCGGCGTCATCACTGCGCTGGTCGGCGTGCCCTTCCTGCTCTGGCGTATTTTTGGCGAAAGGCGGCTGGAGGCCGGCGCATGAGCGGCCGCGGCCTCGAACTGTCCGGCGTAGCCGTCCGCCTGGGACTGACCCAGGTTGTCGACGGCGTGTCGTTGAGCGTCCCGCCGAACACCTTCCTGGCGGTGGTCGGTCCGAATGGCGTCGGCAAGACGAGCCTTGTCAAGGCGGTCGCCGGCCTTGTCCGCGCCGCGGGTGAGATCCGGTTCGACGGCACGATGCTCGCCGGGTTGTCTCCGGAAGCCCGCGCCCGTCGCCTGGCCTATCTGCCGCAGCGGGCGGAGGCGGCCTGGGCCCTGCCGGTGCGCGATGCCGTGGCTCTCGGCCGTCTGCCGCACGGGGATCCCTTCGGCCGGCCGACGGCGGCCGATGCCGAGGCCGTGCAGCGGGCGCTCGACCGCCTCGATCTCTCAGGCTTTGCCGCCCGGCCGGTGACGGCGCTGTCGGGCGGCGAGCGCGCCCGGGTCATGCTGGCCCGGGTGCTGGCGACCGAGGCGCGTCTGATCCTCGCGGACGAACCGACAGCGGCCCTCGATCCGGCGCAGCAACTCGGTGTCCTCGATCTTCTGCGCGGCCTCGGCGAGGCCGGCCATGTCGTGGTGGCGGTGCTGCACGACCTGACTCTCGCTGCACGCTTCGCCCACCGCGTCGCCGTCATGCAGGCTGGCCGGATCGTCGCCGAGGGCCCGCCGGGCGAGGTCTTCACCGATCGCCTCCTGGCCGACGTGTTCGGCCTTGCCTGCACCTTCGTCGAGATCGACGGCCGGCGGGTGCCGGTACCACAGCGGCGGCTTTGACGGGTGCCGGCCGCGCGGCGCGCTTGATGACCTTGGGTCAGCCGTGCGAAAGCTTGCTGCAGCGCCGCCGCGGGGCGGCCGGGACCTGCGCCATGACCTCGGCTTTCGTTCGCGCGCTCGATCTTGCGTCCGGCTTCGAGACCGCCGCGACAGCCGAAGCTGTCGGGCGACAGTTCATCGCGGCCATCAGGCCGCTCGGCGCCCGTACGCTGTTCGCCGGCTCCTTTCCGATTCTGCCGGAATGGCGGCTGGACGACATCGTCGCGGGCCGGCGGGTGCTCGCCCAGTTCGCCGCGCCGGGCTGGATCGAAGGTTATTCGCAGCGGGGCCTCGATCGGAAAAACCCGGTCATCTTCGCGCCGTTGCGGCGGACCGGCAGCTTTCGCTGGAGCGCGCCCGGCTTTGCCGATCTCGACAATTGGGCGGGCCTCGGCCTGTGCCGCGAGATGGGCATCGAGGATGGCCTCGCGGTGCCCTGCCATGGTCCTGGCGGGCGGGTCGGCGTCATCAGCATCGGCTTCGAACGGTTCGACCTCGACCCGCCCGACCGGCGGGCCGTCGGGCTCGCAGCCGGCATGGCCTTCGAGCGGATGCAGGCGCTGGCGCCGCCGGCGGCCGCCGCGCGTGCTGGCCTGACCCCGCGCGAGCGGGACTGTCTCGCCTTCGTGGCCGAAGGTCTGTCGGATGCCGACATCGCCGGGCGTCTCGGCATTTCGCCGGTCACCGCCCATGCCCATGTCGAGAACGCCAAGCGCAAGCTCGGCGCGCGGACCAGGGCCCAGGCGGTGGCGAGGCTCCATATCGGCCGATGGCTCTGAGCCGGTCCCGAGCCGCCGGCGCGATCCTGCCGTCGGCCATGCCGACCCGCCGGCAGGGGGCAGGAGCCATTCGCGCAAGACCGATTGGCAAGCGGCGCGGCGCGGGTGAGACTTCCGGCGTCATTCCCGGAGTTCGTTCATGCCGACCATCGATGCCATTGCCGCCCTCAGCCCCGACATGACCGCGTGGCGACGCGATTTTCATGCCCATCCGGAGATCGGCTTTCAGGAGGTGCGGACCAGCGGCATCGTCGCCGAGAAGCTGGAGGCCTGGGGGTTGGAGGTTCACCGTGGCATTGGCCGCACCGGCGTCGTCGGCGTGCTGCGCGGCCGGCCGGGCAACCGCAGCCTCGGCCTGCGCGCCGACATGGACGCTCTGCCCATGCCCGAGCTCAACGATTTCGAGCACCGCAGCACCCATGACGGGGCGATGCACGCCTGCGGCCATGACGGCCACACCACCATGCTGCTCGGCGCGGCGAAATATCTCGCCGAGACGCGCAACTTCTCCGGCACGGTCAACTTCATCTTCCAGCCGGCCGAGGAGGGCCTGACCGGCGCCGCCGAAATGGTCAAGGACGGCCTGTTCACGCGCTTTCCCTGCGATGCCGTCTACGGCATCCACAACCTGCCGGGCCTGCCGCTCGGCACCGTCGCCGTGCGTGAAGGCACCGTGCTCGCGGCGGTCGACTATTTCTCGATCACGCTGCACGGCAAGAGCAGCCATGGCGCGGAACCCCATGCCGGCCTCGACCCGCTGCCCGGCGCCATGCAGCTCTATGCGGCGCTGCAGTCGCTGGTCAGCCGCCGCGTCGATCCGCACGACACCGCCGTTCTCAGCGTCGCCCAGATCCATGCCGGCACGTCCGACATCGTCATCCCGGAAACGGTGGAGCTGCGCGGCACGATCCGGACGCTGAAGCCCGCGACGCGCAAGCGCATGGACGACCTGTTCCATCAGGTGGTCGAGGGCACGGCCGCGGCCCATGGGCTGAAGGTGACGCTCGACTACAAGCGCTCCTATCCGCCGACCATCAACACTTCGGAGGAGGCGGCGGCGGCCGCCCAGGCCGCCATCGACGTGGTCGGCCCGGAGCTGATCCGTGGCGACTTCCCCTCGCTGACCGCCGGCGAGGACTTTTCCTACATGCTGCAGGAGGCGCCCGGCGCCTTCCTCCTGTTCGGCCAGGCGACGCCGGAACACGGCAATGTTCCCGTCCACAACGGCCGCTACGACTTCAACGACGAACTGCTGCCGATCGGCGCGAGCTTCTTCGCGCGGCTCGTGGAACGGGAGCTCGCCGGCGGCTAGGCTGGACGGTCAGGCTGCGGCGATCACCTCGATCTCCACCAGCCAATCCTTCGAGAGGGTTGCGGCCACGATCGCCGTGGTCGGCACCCGCCGCGCGCCGAGGGCCGCGACGCGCGCCCGCGCATTGGCCTCGGCATAGGCGGCGTCGCGCAGATAGCTCGTCAGCCGCACGATATTGGCCGTCGTCATGTTGGCGCTCTTCAGGATCGTCCGGATGTTGGACCAGATCAGCGCGAGCTGTTCGTCCAGCGTCCTGCCGGCGACACCGTTCTCGTCGAGCCCCATCGTGCCGGCGACGAACAGGATGCGGGCCGGCGCCTGCACCTCGATGGCGTGGACATAGTCTTCGGTGGCCGGATAGATGCCGGCCGTCGGGTTGTGCACCACCGTCGTCATGACAATCTCCTTGCGGCCGCGGCGCGGCCGCTCCGATGTTCCGGTCGATCTCGCCCGCATGGGACTGCCGCGGCGGGCGCGACGCGGCCGGTCCGGCCATTGGCCGTCCGATCCGTCTTCCCCTCTGAACGGAGAATATCCGTGTCGGATCCGCGCCCGCATCCTCTTGCAGATTCGCAAGAGGGCAGTGGGGCAGGCATGCGGCTGGCAGTGTGGAGCGGGGCAGGGCGACGGCGCAAGGCGCGGCGTGCCGGCCGGGCGATGGTCCGCGAATTGGGGCTCGCTGCCTGCGTGCTGGCCCTGCCGGCGGCGGCCATGGCGCAGTCGTCCGGCACGGCCACGGTCCTGCCGCTGCCGGCCGGAGCCGCCGGCGGTTCGGCCAGCCTCGTCAACGGCGATGGCACGGTGGTCGTCGGCAATGCCGGCTACCCGAGCGTGATTTTCACGCCGCCGCCACCTTTCACGCCTGGCACCCATACACCCAACCGGCCGTGGCGCTGGACCGGCGGCATCGGCTCGGCCGATCTCGGCCCTGCCATGGCACACCTGTTCAATGGTGCGGCCGGCATCAGTCTCGACGGCACGGTGCTCGCCGGGACCTCGTCAAGCCCGTTCTCCGCGGGCATCGGCTGGCGCTGGACGGCGGGCGGCGGCTACGAAGTCATGCCGCTGCCCGGCACTGCCGCGTTCGGTGGCGTGGTAACCGGCATCTCGGTGCGCGGATTGAGCGGCGATGGCCTCACCGTGGTCGGCGGCACGGAGGGCGTAGTAGCCAGGGGCTTCCGCTGGACCGCGGCCGGCGGCTACGAGAATATCGGCCTGCCCGGAGGCAATGCCGCCAACGGCCTGCCCTGGGCGAGCTCCGTTGCCATCGCGGCGAGCCAGGACGGTTCGGTTCTGGCGGCGACGCTCTCCGGCAGCTCCGTCACGACCACGCAGCGGGCTGCCCGCTGGACGGCTGCCGGCGGCTTCGAGGTCATCGAGCCGGTCGCCGGCTTCGAGCGGAGCAGGTCCCACGGCATCAGCCGCGACGGCATGGTCGTCGCAGGCGATCTCCTCGGCAGCGGCGGCGCGCAGCAGGCGTTCCGATGGACTTCCGCCGGCGGGGTCCAACCGCTCGGCTACGTGCCGAACGGCACGTTCAGCTTCTTCACCGGCATGTCGGGCGACGGCAGCCGCATCGTCGGCAACAGCGGCCGGGACGGCGCCGGCGCGTTCCAGGTGCCGTTCCTCTGGAGTGTCGCGGACGGCATGCGCACCCTCGACGCGGTGGTGAGCGCGGCGGGCGTCGATCTCGGCGGGCTGACGCTCATCCGCGCCAACGGCATGTCCGACAGCGGCTCGGCGGTCGTCGGCGCGGCCCGCACGAGCGGCGGCCAGGCCATTCCCTTTCTCCTGCTGTTCGACGCGGCGGCAGAACCGGTTCTGTCCTCTTCGTTCTCCACCACCACGCGGCGTTCATTCGCCGAGGAAACGGCGGTCGCGCGCAGTTTCGCCACCACGGTGGTGGGCATCCTCGACGGCCGCCCGGTCTTTGCGCGGACGACGGCCGAAGCCATCGACGGCGGCGCCGGCATTGCGGCGGTCGCCGATGCGCGCCTCGCCCTGCAGGCGGCGGCCGGGCTCCGGCGCATCGCCGTCGACGAGCCGGTTCGCGTCGCCGCGCGGCTGGCGGTGACGGGCTTCAGCGAGACGACCCGGGACGTGGTCACCGCGACCACGGTGACCGTCAACAGCATCACCACCCACGGGCCGGCCGTGATCGCCACCGGCGATCTCGGCGAATGCGCGGTGCCGGGCACGGCAGCGAGCGGCCCCAGCGGCTGCTCGCGGCCGGGCACGGCGCTGATCATCGCGTCGAGCCGAACCAGCATCGCCACCCACACCAACACGCTCAACGACGTCACCACCATCCGCACGGTGACGACCAACGAGCGCCAGGACGAAACCTGGGAGGTGCGCGGCCGCGCGGGCAACCAGATCGGCACGGCGCATGCCCTTGCCGGTTTCGCCGCCCTCGACCAGGCCGATCGCTTCATCCGCCGTCTCGTCGATCTCGACGGCGCGCCGTCCGGCCTGCGCGAAATGGCTGCCGGGCCGGAGCAGGTGACTGCCGGCGGTGCGCGCTGGCAGGTGTTCGGAGAAGCCTTCGGCCGGCGCAGTGGCCTCGGCGCCGACGCCGCGCGCGGCATTGCCCGGTCGAGTGGCGACCTTGCCGGCCTTGCCGGCGGCATCGGCTATCGCGTCGCGCCGGGCCTGCTGATCGGCGCGGCCGTGCAGTGGGGCACTTCGACGCTGCGGGTCGAGGACCCGGTCGTGCCGGAGCGGCTCGCCGTCGACCTCACGCAGGTCGGCCTGTTCGGCAGCTACCGGGCCGGACCGGCGAGCCTTGCCGCCAGCCTGGCCTATGGTACCGGTCGCGCCCATACAGCGATCGGTGCGGCCGCGGCGGCGCGCGCCATTACCGCCTTCTCCGCTGCCGCGCGGCTCGGCTACGACCTGTCATTGGGTCTTTTGACGGTCACGCCGGAGCTCGGCCTGCGTTACGGGGCGGTGCGCGCCGGCGGCTTTGCCGAAACCGGCGGCAGCCTGCCGCTCGTCGGGGCCGGCGGCCCGATCGATGCGACGCGCGGCTGGCTGGGCGTCAGCTTCGCCGCGCCGTTCCGGCGTGACGGCATGGCCTTCTCGCCGCGCGCCTATCTGCGCCTGACCCATGATTTCGGCGTGACCGGCGGCCGTGCGGAGGTCGCCTTCGCCGCTCTGCCCGGGCTGCCGCTTACCGCGCTCGGCCCTGGCATCGGCCGGTCGGGCGTCGAGTTCGGCGGCTCGATCGAAGCGCGGCTGGCGCCGAAGGTCGGCCTGTTCGCCACCTATGACGGCCGCCTCGCCGCGCGTTTCCAGAGCCACACCGCATCCGCAGGCTTGAGGATCGTCTGGTAGGGTCGGTCCTGCCGGCGCTTCAGCGGAAGTGCTTCGACAGCTTCAGGCCCTGGGCCTGGTAGTTCGAGCCGAGCTCGCCATAGAGGCTGCGCGGCGTCTCGGTCATGCGCTCGTAGACGAGGCGGGCGACGATCTGGCCGTGCTCCAGGATGAACGGCACCTCGCGCGAGCGCACCTCCAATACGGCGCGCGCGCCACGGCCGCCCGCGGCGGCATGGCCGAAACCCGGGTCGAAAAAGCCGGCGTAGTGGGCGCGGAACTCGCCGACCAGCGGATCGAACGGCACCATTTCCGCGGCATAGGCCGGTGGCACAACCACGGCCTCCTTGGAGGCGAGGATATAGAATTCGTCGGGGTCGAGGATCATCTCGCCGCGGCCGCGCGCCTGGATCGGCTCCCAGAAATCCAGCACCTCGGCCGCCGCCTTGCGGTCGACGTCGATGACCGAGGAGTGGCGCTTGGCGCGATAGCCGAGCAGGCCGCCCCAGGCCTCGCCCATCAGGTCGATGGTCACCGCGATGCCGCCGAGGCCGACGATCGGCGAGGCCGTGTCGACCAGGCGCTCCGCGTCCTGCAGGGCGTGGATCTCCTCGGCGCTCAGCTCGGCGCGGCCCCGGCGGAAGCGGATCTGCGACAGCCGCGAACCGGTGCGCACCAGGACCGGGAAGGTCTGCGGCGAGATTTCGAGATAGAGCGGCCCTTCGTAATTGGCCGGAATGGTGTCGAAGGCCTGGACCCGGTCGAGGATGACGCGGGTGAAGACGTCGAGGCGGCCGGTCGAGCTCTTCGGGTTGGCGGTGGCGGAGATACCGCCTTTCAGCGCCAGGCCTTCCATCAGCTCGACCAGGTAGACGCAGCCGGTCTCCAGCACGGCGCCGCGCGTCAGGTCGATCTCGTGCAGGGCGAGCGACTGCAGGCGGTCGGCCACCGTATTGTCGGGGCCGGGCAGGAAGCTCGCGCGGATGCGATAGGCGCGTGTGCCGAGACGCAGGTCCAGCGAGGCCGGCTGGATCTGGTCGGCATCGAGCGCCCGCGCGATGCGGATCGTTCCCGTGCCGACCAGCGCCTCGATCGTCTGCGCCGGCAGGATGCCCGCGATAGTATCCTGATCCATGAGGCCAACTCCCGACGAACGAAACGTTCGTCAAAACGAACAAAATGCTTGACGCGCCGACCGTGCCTCTCTACCACGCTTGACCACGTGGAGATTTGGCCGGCCGGCTTGCGGACCACGTTAAACACTTCGCTAAAAGGCCGGGAGCGCGGGATCAACCCGGCCCTGGCTTCTGGCCTGGCCGGGTTTGGTTTTTTGAGGGGACAAGTCCCCTTCAACGACGGCGCCGCTCCGTTCAAGCGTTGCCGGCGAAGGCGCTAGAGGACGCTTGAGATGAAGAAACCGTTCGATCCCGCATCCGCCCGTCCTGCCACCCGCCTCGTCCATGGCGGCACGCTGCGCTCGGATTTCGGCGAGACCTCCGAAGGCCTGTTCCTCACCCAGGGCCATGTCTATGCGACCGCCGAGGAGGCCGAGGCGCGCTTCAAGGGGACCGAGCCAGGCTTCATCTATGCCCGCTTCTCCAATCCGACGGTTTCCATGTTCGAGGAGCGCATGGCGCTGCTGGAGGGGGCGGAAGCGGCCAAGGCGACCGCCACCGGCATGGCCGCGGTCAACGCCGCGCTGTTCGGCCTGCTGTCGGCGGGCGACCATATCGTCGCCGCCAAGGCCCTGTTCGGCTCCAACCGCTACATCATCGAGACGCTGCTGCCGCGCTTCGGCGTCACCTCGACGCTGATCGACGGCGCCGAACTTGACCAGTGGCAGGCGGCGGTCCGGCCGAACACCAAGGTGTTCTTCCTGGAAAGCCCGACCAATCCGACGCTCGAGGTCTACGACATTGCCGCGATCACCGCGATCGCCCGCAAGACCGGCATCCGCACGGTGGTCGACAACGTCTTCGCGACCCCGCTGCTGCAGAGCCCGCTCCAGCTTGGCGCCGACTGCGTCGTCTATTCCACCACCAAGCACATTGACGGCCAGGGCCGCTGCATGGGCGGCGCCATTCTCGGCTCCAGGCAGTTCATTGCCGACCACGTCTATCAATATCTGCGCCAGACCGGGCCGGCGATGAGCCCGTTCAACGCGTGGGTCATGCTGAAGGGTCTGGAGACGCTCGCCGTGCGCGTCGAGCGCCAGACGCAGAGCGCCGCGCGGATCGCCGATGCGCTGGCCGAGCTGCCGGGCGTGACGCGGGTGCTCTATCCCGGCCGTCCCGACCATCCGCAATATGAGCTGGCCAGGCGCCAGATGCGCGGCGGCTCGACGCTGATCGCCTTCGAGGTCGAAGGCGGCAAGCAGGGCGCCTTTCGGGTCGCCAACGCGCTGCAGATCATCCGCATCTCCAATAATCTGGGCGATGCCAAGAGCCTGATCACCCATCCGCCGACCACGACGCATGACCGCTTCACGCCGGAGGAAAAGGCCGAGATGGGCATCAACGATGGCCTGCTGCGCCTGTCGGTCGGCCTCGAGGACCCCGACGACCTGATCGAGGATCTCGCCCAGGCTGTTCACGCGCTGGCCTGGCCGAAAGAAGCCAAATACGTGCGGCTGTGACCGCTTGAGGAGGCGGGAGCCTCTTGCGATCAGCCGGCCGCTGGTGCCAAAGGAAACCCATGTCGCTGATCTCTCTCGCCTCCCGCCTCGCCCAGCCCATCCTGTTCGCCACCGATCCTGAGACGGGCCACAATCTCGCCGTCACGGCGCTGAAGACCTTGCCGGTGCCGCGCTGCGGCGCCGACGACGCACGGCTCAAGGTTTCGGCCTTCGGGCTCGACTTCGACAATCCCGTCGGCCTCGCCGCCGGTTTCGACAAGCACGCGGAAGTGCCCGACGCCTGCCTCAGGCTGGGTTTCGGTTTCGTCGAGGTCGGCGGGGTGACGCCGCTGCCGCAAGCGGGAAATCCGAAACCCAGACTGTTCCGCCTGATGCCCGACCAGGCGGTGATCAACCGCTACGGCCTCAATTCCGACGGCGTTGACAAGGTCGCCGCCCGCCTCCGGGCTCGCCGGGGCCGGCCGGGCATCGTCGGCGTCAATATCGGGCCGAACAAGGACACGGCCGACCGCATTGCCGACTATGCCAGGCTGGTCGAGAAGCTGAGCCCTGACGTCTCCTATCTCTCGGTCAATGTCTCCTCGCCCAACACGCCGGGTCTGCGCGACCTGCAGCAGGCCTCGTTCCTCGACGAGGTGCTGGCCCGCGCGCTCGACGCCCGCGACGTCGCCGCGCCCGGCCGGCCGGTGCTGGTCAAGATCGCTCCGGACCTGACGCTCGACGGTCTCGACGACATGGTCCAGGTCTGCCGGCGCCGGCGTGTCGACGGCATGATCGTTTCCAACACGACGATCGAGCGGCCGGCGAGCCTGATCGACCAGGCGACCGCCAGGGAGACCGGCGGGCTTTCCGGCGCGCCGCTGTTCGACCGCTCGACGCGCATGCTGGCCGAGACCTGGCGCCGCGTCGAAGGCCAGTTCCCGCTCATCGGCGTCGGCGGCATTGCCTCGGCCGGCGATGCCTATGCCAAGATCGCCGCCGGCGCGACGCTGGTGCAGCTCTATTCGGCGCTGGTGTTCAAGGGGTTCGGCCTCGTCGGCGACATCAAGGCCGGCCTTCTCGCGCAGCTTAGGCGCGAGGGGCACGCTTCCGTCGCGGCGGTGGTCGGCAGCCGCGCCGACGACTGGCGGCTTGGCTGACGGGCTCAGGCTGGCAGGTCCTGCACGGCCCTTGGCCGCGCAGGATCCTTCAGGCCGCGGGTTCGAAGGTCCGCCTGACCATGCCGGGATAGGCTAAGCCCTGATAGACCCCGCGGCAGAGCTGGAAGGCGAGGAAGGCGATCCAGAGACCGGTATTGCCATAGCTGGAGAGCAGCCACCAGACGGCGATGAAGGTGAAGAAGGCCGCCACCATGCAGTTGCGCATGGCGGTGGTCCAGGTCGAGCCGATGAACACGCCGTCGAACAGGAAGGCCATGACGCCGGTGAACGGCGTCAATGCTGCGAAGACGAGATAGTTGCGCGCCTCCGCCCGCACCGCCTCGGCGCTGGTGATGAAGTCGATGGCGGCCGGGCCGCCGGCATAGAACAGTGCCGAAGCACCGGTGCCGAAGGTGATGGCCCAGAGCGCCGCGAGCCGCACCGCGCGGCGGAAGGCGGTTTCGTCGCGGGCGCCGACCGCCTGGCCGCAGAGCTGCTCGGCGGCGGTGGCGAAGCCGTCGAGGAAGAAGGCGACGACGCCGACGAGGTTCATCAGGATGGCATTGGCGGCAAGCACGGTCTCGCCGCCGACCGCGCCCTGGCGCGTGAAGAAGGCGAAGCCGGTGACCAGGGCGGCCGTGCGGATCATGATGTCGCGGTTGATCGCGATGGTGCGGACGAGCTTGGCCTTGTCGAAGACGACCTGGCGGCTGACGCCGAAGCGCCCGCCGAGCAGAACCAGCACGACGACGAGGCCGGCCGCCGCGCCGGAATATTCGGCCATCGTATTGGCGGTGGCGGCGCCCGCGACGCCATAGCCCCAGAGGCTGACGAAGCAGATGGTCAGCACCATGTTGACGAGATTGATCGCCACCTGGAGGACGAGGCCGACGACGGTGCGGGCCTGGCCGATCAGCCAGCCGAGCACGGCATAGTTCACGAAGGTCGCGGGGGCCGACCAGATGCGGACGGAGAAGTAGGTGTCGGCTGCGGCGTTGACGTCAGACGAGGCGCCCATCAGCTGGAAGGCGGCGACTGCGATCGGCCGCTGCAGCAGGACGAGCGCGCCGCCGCAGATGAGCGCCATGACCAGCGCCCGCGCGATCACCGCGCGCCGCTCGACGTCGTCGCGCGCGCCGACGGCCTGCGCGGTGAGGCCGATCGTGCCCATGCGCAGGAACACGAAGGCCCAGAACAGGAAGTCGAAAATGACCGCCCCGAGCGCGACGGCCGCGAGCAGCCGCGCCTCGCCGAGCTGGCCGATGGCGGTCGCGCTGACGATGCCGAGCAGTGGCGTCGTCACATGCGCGAAGATCATCGGCACGGCGATCGCCAGCACGCGGGCGTGGGTGACGGCGGGGCTCGGCTGGGGGGCGGGCGAGGGGGCGTGCATGGCGCCCCGTTCTAGCCGAATGTCGGCCCGTGTCGACAGCCGCCTGCGCGGATGAGATCAGCTCGTCTTGCCGGCCTCCCAGCCGAGCATGGCCTGCTTGCGCGTCAGTCCCCAGTGATAGCCGGTGAGCGCTCCCGAGCGGCCGATGACGCGGTGGCAGGGCACGACGAAGGAGACCGGGTTCCGGCCGACCGCCGCGCCGACCGCGCGCGCCGCGCCCGGCTTGCCGATATGGCTGGCAATGCTGGAATAGGTGGTCGCCCGGCCCATCGGGATGCGCAGCAGCGTTTCCCAGACGCGCACCTCGAAATCGGTGCCGATCAGCACCACGCGCAACGGCCGGCCGCCGGCCCAGGCGCCGGGATCGAAGATCCGTTCGGCATAGGGCGAGGTCAGACGCGGGTCCTCCCGGAAGCTGGCGCGCGGCCAGCGGCCGGTCATGTCGGCGAGCGCCGTCGGTTCGCCACCGGCATCGCAGAAGCCGAGCCCGGCGAGCCCGCGGTCGGTGGCGAGCACCAGCGCCTTGCCGAAAGGCGAGGGGTGGAAGCCGTAGGCCATGGCAAGGCCGGCGCCGCCGGCCTTGTAGTCGCCCGGCGACATCGCCTCATGCGTCACGAACAGGTCGTGCAGCCGGCCGGGGCCGGAATAGCCGACCTCATAGGCCGTATCGAGCACGGTCGCCTCGTCGCGCAGCAGCCGGCGCGCGGCGTCGAGGGTGATCGCCTGCAGGAAGTCCTTCGGCGTCAGTCCGGCCCAGCGGCGGAACAGGTGGTGGAGGTGGCCGGCCGACAGGCCGACATGCTCGGCCATCTCCTCGACGCTCGGCTGGCGCCGCCAATGGTCGGAAATGAAGGCGAGCGTCCGGCGCACCACCTCGTAGTCGTCGGCGGCGTCGCGCAGGCGGATCGGCACGGCGTGCTGGTCGAGCTGGACGACATTGAGCATGCGGCACTCCCGGAAATCGCGACTCGGCCCCAATGTGGGGTGAAGCCGGCCGGCGGACCACCCGTTTCCTCAGGCCGGACCCGGCCGATGGCGTGTCCGGTCCGCCAGCCGTTCCCGGGCCTTTCGAATATTGACACAACTGTCAAAATTGACAATCATGTCAAAAATATCGACGGAACGAGGCGATGATCGACCTGCATTACTGGACGACGCCCAATGGCCATAAGATCACCATTGCGCTGGAGGAATTGGGGCTCGCCTACCGGATCGTGCCGGTCAACATCTCGGCCGGCGAGCAGTTTCGGCCCGGCTTCCTGGCGATCAGTCCGAACAACCGGATCCCGGCCATCGTCGATCAGGCGCCCCAGGATGGCGGCGCCCCGCTCGCCCTCTTCGAATCCGGCGCCATCCTCGAATATCTCGCCGACAAGACGGGCAGGCTTCTGCCGGCCGACGCCCGGCCGCGCTTCGAGGCGCTGCAATGGCTCTACTGGCAGATGGCCGGCCTCGGCCCGATGGCCGGGCAGAACCATCACTTCGCCCATTACGCGCCGGAGCGCATTGCCTATGCCACCGACCGCTATGTGAAGGAGACCGGCCGCCTCTACGGCGTGCTCGACCGGCGCCTCGCCGGCCGCGCCTTCGTCGCCGGCGATTTTTCCATTGCCGATATCGCCTGCTACCCCTGGATCCGGCTGCACGGGCGCCAGAGCCAGGACCTCTCGGCATTTCCGAACCTTGCGCGATGGTTCGAGGCGCTCTCCCGCCGCCCGTCGGTGGTCAGGGCCTATGAGATCGCCGATCGGATCAACGTCGCGCCCACCGTCACCGAGGCGGCCCGGCGCCATCTCTTCGGGCAGACCGCCGGCGATATCGGGGGCCGGGCATGACCATGCAGCCGTCTCTGACACTCTACGAACTCGCCGGCATGGACCCGGCGCTGCGCTTCAGCCCGCATTGCTGGAAGGTGCGCATGGCACTCGCCCACAAGGGCCTGGCGGCCGAGGGCCTGCCGTGGCGTTTCACCGACAAGGAGGCGATCGCCTTTTCCGGCCAGGGGCTCGTGCCGGTCCTGGTCGACGGCGGCACGGCGGTCGCCGATTCCTGGCGCATCGCCCTTCACCTCGAAACGCGTTTTGCCGACCGGCCCTCCCTGTTCGGCGCCCCGGAGGCGGTGCCGCTTGCCCGTTTCGTCAATGGCTGGTCCGACGTCGTCCTGATACCGGCGATCGCCCGGCTGATCCTGACCGATATTGCCCGCCTGCTCGGTCCGGCTGACGAGGCCTATTTCCGGCAGACGCGGGAGCGCCGCTTCGGCGCCGCGCTGGAAACCGTCGTCGCCGACCGGCCGGCCCATCTGAAGGCGCTGTCGCAGACGCTGGCGCCGCTGCGGGCGCTGCTGCAGGGCCAGGATTTCATTGCCGGCGGCGCCCCGGCCTATGCCGACTATTGCGTGTTCGGCATGTTCATGTGGGCGCGCTGCGCCAGTCCTTCCGACATTCTCGAGGGCGGCGGCGACGATCCGGTCGTCGCCTGGCGTGAGCGGCTGCTTGATGCCTTCGACGGGCTCGCGCGGCGTGCCCCCGCGCTTGCCGCGTGATCGCCGGATCATGCCGATGCAGGACGATGTCGTGATCGACGCCTATCCGCTGCGCAGCGTCGACAAGATCCGCTACGCCGACACCGACCGGCAGGGTCATGTCAACAATGCCGCCTTTTCGACCTTTCTCGAAACCGGCCGGGTCGAGCTGCTCTACGACGCGGGCGAACCGCTGGCGGAGCCGGGGGCAGCCTTCGTCATCGCGCGCCTCGTGCTCGATTTTCGCGCCGAGATCCGCTGGCCGGGCGAGGTGGTGATCGGAACGCGCGTCGCGAAGGTCGGCCGCAGCGCGGTGACCCTCGAACAGGGCCTGTTCCAGGGCGGGGCGTGCGTTGCGACCGCCGAGACGGTGATCGTCCAGATGGACGAGACGACGCGCCGGTCGCGGCCCCTGTCGCCGGCCGCCGCGGCGAAATTTTCAGCGGTGGGAGCGGTCGGCCGCGCCTGATCCCGTGCCTCAGGCCGCCGGAAAGGTCACTGCCTCGATCTTGTTGCCGTCGAGGTCGAGGATGAAGGCACCGAAATAGGTGGTCATCGCCGCCTGGCGCGGACCGGGTGCGCCGGAATCGCGTCCGCCACCGGCCAGGGCGACGGCATGGAACGACCTGACGGCCTCCTCGTCGGCGGCGCGCAGGCAGATATGCGCGCCGGGATCGCCCGGCGCCGCATGATGATGGTCGCGCAGGTTGAGCCAGAATTCGGGATAACGCTTGCCGAAGCCGACGGTACGCTCGCGGGTGACCAGCCGTGTGAGACCGAGCGGCGCCAGCACGGCCTCGTAGAAGGCCGCGGCACGGGCGAGATCGCCCACCGCGATGGATACATGATCGATCATGGTTGCAGCCATGTTTGCCGGTTGACGAGCGAGCATGGCGGGTTTGGCCTGTCCGGCGCAATCGGCCGGCCGGCGGAGGCTCGGGTTCCGGAACCGGCATGGCTGCCTCCCGTTCCATGATGAGGAGACTGGCCGATATGCGGGCCGGTGACGATATCGCCATTGACGTTGACGGCGATGCCTGCGCTTGTGTGCGCCGGCATTGCAGTCTTGCCGCATTGCAGCGTCCGCAAAGACTTTCGGGGGCGGGCGCGAGGCGATTTTGGCGGCTGAACCCGAGGAGACGACCCCATGACAGCGAAGATCGCGTTCCTGCACGAGGCGGCCTATGTCGACGGCCGCTGGATCGGCGCCGACGACGGCAAGACCGTGACGGTTCAGGACCCGGCGACCGGTGAAACGCTCGGCACCGTGCCGAACTGCGGCCAGGCCGAGACCGCGCGGGCCATCGCGGCGGCCGAGGCCGCGCTGCCGGCCTGGCGGGCGCGCACCGCCAAGGACCGCGCGCAGATCCTGCATCGCCTCGCCAATATCATCGAGGAGAATGCCGAGGCGCTCGGCACGCTGCTGACCCGCGAGCAGGGCAAGTCGCTCGCCGAAGCCAAGGGCGAGGTCAACTTTTCCGCCGCCTACGTCCGCTGGTTCGCCGAGGAGGCCCAGCGCATCTATGGCGACGTCATTCCCTCGCCCTGGGCCGGACGGCGCATCCTGGTCACCAAGGAGCCGGTCGGTGTGGTCGGCGCCATCACGCCGTGGAACTTCCCGTCCTCGATGATCGCGCGCAAGCTCGGCCCGGCGCTCGCCGCCGGCTGCACCATCGTCATCAAGCCGGCTTCGCAGACGCCCTATTCGGGCCTGGTCTGGGGTGATCTCTGCGAAAAGGCCGGCATTCCCGCCGGTGTCGTCAATGTTCTCACCGGTTCGGCCAGCGCCATCGGCGGCGAGCTGATGGACAATCCGGCCGTCCGCAAGATCACCTTCACCGGCTCCACGCCGATCGGCAAGAAACTGGTCGAGCAGTCCGCCAAGACACTGAAGAAGGTGTCGATGGAGCTCGGCGGCAATGCGCCGTTCATCGTCTTCGACGACGCCGACATCGATCGCGCCATCGAAGGCGCGATGATCGCCAAATACCGCAATTCCGGCCAGACCTGCGTCTGCACCAACCGCTTCCTGGTGCAGTCGGGCATTCACGACGCCTTCGTCGCCAAGCTCGCCGCCGCATCCGAGGCGCTGAAGGTCGGCAACGGCCTCGAGGCGGGCGTGCAGCAGGGCCCGCTGATCGACGTCAAGGCGGTGGAGAAGGTCGAGGAGCATATCAAGGACGCGGTCGCCAAGGGCGCCAAGATCGTCACCGGCGGCCATCGCCACAAGCTCGGCGGTTCGTTCTTCGAGCCGACCGTGCTCGCCGGCGTGACGCCCGACATGGTGGTCGCGCGCGACGAGACCTTCGGCCCGCTGTCGCCGGTGTTCAAGTTCGACACCGAGGAGCAGGCGGTGCAGATGGCGAACGATACCGAGTTCGGTCTCGCCTCCTACTTCTACACCCGTGATCTCGCCCGTGCCTTCCGCGTCTCCGAGGCGCTGAAATACGGCATGGTCGGCATCAACGAGGGCCTGATCACCACCGAAGTCGCGCCGTTCGGCGGCGTCAAGGAATCGGGCATGGGCAAGGAAGGCTCGAAATACGGCATCGAGGACTATCTCGACGTCAAATATGTCTGCGTCGGCGGCCTGAGCTGACGACGCCGGAGCCGGGGCGCGCTTCGGCGCGCCCTGGTTTTTTGACCGCATGAATCCAAGCACGGTCGGCAGGGCCCGGCATGGAGGTTGGCCGTGGTTCGAGGCTCGCCTTCGGCTCACACCTCACCATGAGGAATGGCGGGGAATGGCATGAGGGTTGCTCATGAAGTGGCACGTGTGGCGAGCATCCGGCACCGTCCTTGCTGCAATATTCTCCATTGCTCATGGTGAGGTGCGAGCGTAGCGGGCCTCGAACCACGGCTGAGTTCCGCGCAGAGCGTCGCCTGAGCCCCTCAGCCCTCTTTTACATCCGCGATCTGTCCGCCGCTGAGCGCGACGAGATCTGCGAAGCCGGTCGAGAACACTTCGTTCGGCGAACCGGCGGCCGCCCAGATCGGGTCGAGCGCGCTCAGCGACTGGTCGATCAGCACGATCGGCTGGGTCAGATGGCCGACCGGCGCGACGCCGCCGATGGCGAAACCGGTCACCTCGCGCACCCAGGCCGCGTCGGCGCGCTTGACCGGTCCGCCGACGAGGCCGGCGACTTTGGCCGGATCGACCCGGTTGACGCCGGAGGCGACCACCAGGACCGGCCGGTCGCCGGCCCGCAGCACGATCGACTTGGCGATCTGCGCGACCGTGCAGCCGATCGCCGCCGCGGCCTCCTCGGCCGTGCGCGTGCTTTCGGGAAAGCGGCGCCGCGCGCCGTCGTGGCCATGCCGCTCAAGGGCCGCTCTCACGCGGTCGACCGAACTCGCCATTGTCGAAATCCTTCATGCAGGGGGAAAGGCGCGGCTCACACGAAGGTGGTGCGCGTCGGACCGCGCTTGGCTTCTGCGATCGCCCGCGCCAGCGCCTTGCCGAAGCCGGTCCGCTCCACCGGCGGCAGGAATGTCGCGATGTCGAGCTTGCGCCGGCCTGAATCGAGGGTGAGCACCGTCACCTGGCCATCGTCCTCGTCGACCTCTTCGGTCAGCCGGGTCCAGGCGGTGTTGAATGCCCATTCGCGGCTCCGGCCGTGATAGCTCACCTTGCGCACCCGGATCTCGGCCGGCGTCACGACCACCTCCTCGAAGGCGCGGGCCTGGGCGAAGCTTGCGCGGAAGGCGAAATAGACGATCGCCACGTCCAGTCCGAAGAAGGGCAGGACCGGCCAGGCACCGGCCAGCGTGAAGACCAGGGCCGCGGCGGCATTGAGCGCGCCGACCAGGATCATCACGGCCAGGAAGCCGCGGGGAGTGAGAGACCGGTGCGGCGTCAGAATGGCCGCAAACACCGGCGCGTCGGCATCGGCTGGAGCCGGGCCGTGAGCGCCATCGAATGTCGGGTTGCCGCTCGTCATGACGGCGCATTATAGGACTGGCATGGCCAAGCTTTCCACTCCCAAGCCTTCAACGCGCAAGCCGTCCGCATCAGGGTCGCAAGAGCCGGGATTGCTCACGGCGCGCAAGCGCGCGTCGAAGGCGATCGCCAATACCGTGGCGGCCAAGGCCGCCGCCAAGCGCCGCAAGCGCGACGGCCTCAGCCCGGCCGAGATCGAGGCGATCTTCTTCCGTTTCCATGCCATCGATCCCGAGCCGAAGGGCGAGCTTGAGAGCGTCAACGCCTATACGCTGCTGGTAGCGGTGGCATTGTCGGCCCAGGCGACCGATGTCGGCGTCAACAAGGCCACGCGCGCCCTGTTCAAGGTCGCCGATACGCCGGCCAAGATGCTGGCGCTCGGCGAGGAGAAGCTGATCTCCTACATCAAGACGATCGGCCTCTATCGCAACAAGGCGAAGAACGTCATCGCGCTCTCGCAAAAGCTGATCGACGACCACGGCGGCGAGGTGCCGGCCGACCGGGCGGCGCTCGAGGCCCTGCCCGGTGTCGGCCGCAAGACCGCCAATGTCGTGCTCAACATGGCCTTCGGCATACCGACCATCGCGGTGGACACCCATCTCTTCCGCGTCGCCAACCGCACCGGGCTCGCGCCCGGCAAGACGCCGCTCGCCGTCGAGCTCGGCCTGGAAAAGGTCGTCCCCGAAGCCTACCGCCTGCATGCGCACCATTGGCTGATCCTGCACGGCCGCTATGTCTGCAAGGCGGCGAAGCCGGCCTGCCCGTCCTGCGTGATCAAGGATATCTGCCGTTTCGAGTTCAAGACCGCCGCCTGAGGCGCAAGCCGGTCTCCCTTGCGCTGCCTCGGCTTGCTTCGCCCCGCGGCGGCGGCCGACATTGCCGCAACGACAGGCGCCGGGGAGGGGAGGGCCATGACCACGATTGCCGAACTGAAACGAATGCGCGTCGACCAGGTCGGCTCGTTCCTCAGGCCCGAGGACCTGAAGGCGGCCTTCCTGCGCCATGCCCGAGGCCAGCTGCCGATGGAGGGCCTGGTCGCCGCCCAGGACGAGGCGATCACGGGGCTCATCGCGACTGAGGAGGCCCATGGCCTGCCCTTCGTCAGCGACGGTGAATATCGCCGGCTGAACTGGCAGGTGAGCTTTTCCGACGTGTCGGGCTGGGACCTCTGGTCGGGCTCCTGGGCGCAGTTCCTGACATCGCCCGACAATCTCGGCGCAGGCGAGCAGCACAACAGCAAGGGCGCCGACGCGGTCCTGAGCTTCCGGACGCCCGCCACCGCCCGGCTGAAGCTCGAGACGAGCTTCCCGGCGGGCGAGCTCGCCTTCATCCGCAAGACCACGAAGACACCGGCCAAGATCACCCTGATGGGTCCCGACCGGGTCTGCCAGATGTGCGACATCGACGGATCGAAACCGTTCTATGCCGATGCCGACATGTTCCTTGCCGACGTCGTCGCCATCCAGAAGGCCATGGTGGCCGGGCTGATCGAGGGCGGCGCGGCCTATGTCCAGATCGACGAGCCGAGCTTCACCGGCTATGTCGATCCGCCGACCCTGGAGCGCATGGCCGCGCGCGGCGAGGATCCGCTCAGGAATTTGAAGCGGGCGATCGCCGCCGACAATGCGGTCATTGCGGGCCTTGCGGGCAAGGCCGTGTTCGGCCTGCACATCTGCCGCGGCAACCGCGCCAGCATGTGGCATCGCGAGGGCAAATATGACGGCATTGCCGAAGCGGTGTTCGGCGGGCTCGCCTATGACCGGCTGCTGCTCGAATACGATACCGAGCGGGCCGGCGGCTTCGAGCCGCTGCGCTTCGTCCCGAAGGGCACCATGGTCGTGCTCGGCCTGATCACCACCAAATCCGGCGAGGTGGAGACCGTGGACCAACTTCGCCGTCGACTCGACGAGGCTTCTCGTTCTATCGATCTCGATCAGGTCGCTCTGTCGCCGCAATGCGGCTTTGCCTCCGGCATCGGCGGCAATGCGCTTTCGGAAAGCCAGCAATGGCGTAAGATCGATGTGATGATGGAAACGGCGCGCAGGGTCTGGGGCTGACGGAACCCCGCGCAGGGCCGACGGGCTGAAGACCCCCTTTGGGAGGATGATACCAATGACGTCGACAATTTCTCTTTCCCGCCGCACGGTCCTGGCCGGCGCCGGTGCGGTCATCGCCGCGCCCGCCGTGGTCAAGGCCCAGGCGCAGACGCTGAAGATCGGCGTGCTGCTGCCGCGTTCCGGCTTCTTCGCCCAGGCGGGGCAGAGCATGCACCGCGGCGCGCTGGCAGCGCCCGCCGTGCTCGCCGATCTCGGCTACAAGGTGGAACTCGTCCATATCGACACCGAGTCCAATGCCGATGTCGCCCGCACCCAGGCCGAGCGCGCCATCAATGACGGCTGCCATGTCCTGACCGGCGCCTTCGATTCCGGCCACACGCTGGCCATCGCCCAGGTCACCGAACAGCGCCAGGTGCCCTTCGTCATCAACATTGCCGCAGCCCCGCAGATCACCGAGCAGGGCTACAAATATCTCGTCCGCAACTTCCAGACCGGCGGCCAGCTCGTGACCAACGGCCTGCGCCTGATCAAGGACGTGATGGACGCCAAGAACGTCAAGCTGGAAACGGCGGTCTTCCTGCACGCCAACGACACGTTCGGCACCGCCCAGCGCGGCGCGATGGATGCGATCTATCCGCGCGTCAATCTGCCGATCAAGCTGGCCGAATCGATCGCCTACGACCCGCGCGCCCAGGACCTCGCGGTCGAAGTGACGCGCATCCGCGCGATCAATCCCGATCTCATCATGTGCGTCACCCGCGCCTCCGACGCGATCAAGCTGGTGCGCGACATGGTGCGCCAGCGCTTCGAGCCGAAGGCGATCATTTCGCCCGGCTCGCCCGGCTTCTACGACGAGGAGTTCTACCAGGCGCTCGGGCCGCTGTCGGACTTCGTGCTGTTCGGCCTGCCCTGGGTCAATCCCAAGGCGCCGATGACCCAGGCCCTCGAGAAGTCCTTCGCGAAGGCCAATCCGAACAACCGCTTCGCCGTCGACAGCTTCAATGCCGGCTTCACCTTCGAGGCCCTGCTGATTGCGGCCGATGCCTTCAAGCGGGCCGGCACGACTCAGGGGACGCCGCTGATGGAGGCGGTCAAGGCGAGCAACATCGCCGACCACGTGATGATCGGCGGGCCGATCCAGTTCGACGCCAAGGGGCAGAACCCCAATATCGGCTCGGCGCTGATCCAGAACCAGAAGCGCTCGCCGGTCGTCGTCCTGCCGAAGGACGTGGCGGTCGCCGAGCCGGTCCTGCCCATGCCGGGCTGGCAGGGCCGCAGCTGATCCGGACAGGGGCGGGGGGCTTCAGGCCTCCCGCCCGGCCGGCCTCGCGGGTTGCCGAAGCTGAGCCGGCACGCTAGAGCAGGCGGGCTGTGAATTCGGCGAGAGTTGCACCACAGTTGGCCGTGGTTCGAGGCTCGCCTGCGGCTCGCACCTCACCATGAGGAATGGAGAGTTTTGCAACAGCGGCGGTGCCGGATGCGCGCGGAGCGTCAAGCTTCATGCGCATCGGTAGTGCCGATCTCCTTCCGGCCTCATGGTGAGGTGCGAGCGCAGCGAGCCTCGAACCACGGCCAACCTGATGCAGGGCTCCCTGCGCCGACCATCCATCGCGGCCTCCCGGCCACTCCCCGTCAACCCCTGTCCCCGACCCCCTTGCCCATGCTCTGGTCGCTTTACGGAAATGTGCTCGTCCAGGGCATCCTCACCGGCCTCGTCTATGGCCTGATGGCGCTCGGCCTGTCGGTGATCTTTGGCGTGGTTCGGGTGGTCAATTTCGCCCATGGCGAGTTTGCCGTGGTCGCGATGTACGCCGCCTTCGTGCTGTTCCATACGCTCGGGCTCGACCCCTTCATCAGCCTGTTCCCGATCGCCGCCGCGTTTTTCGTCATCGGCTACGGCCTGCAGCGCACCCTGATCAATCCCTTCGTCGGCCGGCCGGACCACGAGCAGTTCATCCTCCTGGTCGGCCTCGCCATCATCCTGGTCAACGGCCTCCTGATGATCTTCGGGCCGGATGCGCGCCACGCCAATCTGCCTTATTCCTTCGACAGCTGGCTGATCGGGCCGATCATCGTCGACAAGGTGCGCGCCTATGCCGCGCTGGCCGCGCTCGCCGTGTCGGCGGCCCTGTTCGCCTTCTTCCGCTTCACGTCCGCGGGCGTCGCCATCCGCGCCTGCGCCGACAATCTCACCGGTGCGGCGGTGGTCGGGCTCGACGTGAAGAAGCTCTACGCGCTCACCTTCGGCCTCGGCCTCGCCTGCGTCGGTTGCGCCGGCGCGCTGACCGTGACGCTGACCGACGCCACCCCGATGATCGCGCCCGGTCTCACCCTGCTCGCCTTCACCATCGTGATCATCGGCGGCATGGGCTCGATGGTCGGGGCGCTGGTCGGCGGCCTCCTGATCGGCGTCGCCGAGGCGCTGGCTTCCGTCATCTTCGTCCCGTCGATGAAGACCATGGTCTCGTTCGGCCTGCTCGTCCTGGTCCTGGCGCTGCGCCCGCAAGGGCTGATGGGCAAGGCGTGAGGGAGTGACCCGGCAATGACATCAGGCCTGTTCTCCATGCTCGCCCGGATGACCGACGAGACGCCGCGCCGGGCGCTCGCGCTGCTCGCCGGCTTCGCCGCTCTGCTCACGGTCGCGCCGCTGGTGCTCGACCGCTATCTGCTCTCGGTCTTCTTCCTGATCTTCTGGTTCGCGACCGTCGGCCAGGCCTGGAACATCATGATGGGCTTCTGCGGCCAGCTCTCGCTCGGCCACGCGCTCTATGTCGGCCTCGGCGGCTATGTCGGCGCCATCCTCTGGGTCAAGTTCGGCATATCTCCGGCGATCGCCGTCGTGCCGGCCATGGCTGTCGCCGTCGTCTTCGGCATGGCGATCGGCTGGCTCGGCTTTCGTTTCGGCATCGAGGGCGTCTATTTCGCGCTTCTGACCATCGCCTTCGCCGAGGTCGCCCGCATCGGTTTCGACAACTGGTCCTTCGTCGGCGCCGCCGCCGGCTTCTTCATCCCCGTGTCGTCGGGCGGGGGGGCGGCGATCAACCTGCGCGGCGGGCCGCTGCTCTTCTATTATGTCGGCCTCGGCATGATGGTGCTGGCCTTCCTGATCTGCGCGCTGCTGCGCCGCTCCAAGCTCGGCCTGTCGTGGCTGGCGGTGCGCGAGGACAGCGAGGCCGCACGCGCGCTCGGCATCAACGTCTTCCGCGCCAAGATGGCCGCGGTGGTGATCTCGGCGGCGATGACCGCGGTCGCCGGCGTGGTCTACGCCTTCTACCAGAACAACCTCTTTCCCAGTCAGTCCTTCGACATCGCGCGCTCGATCGAGATGATCCTCGCCCCGATCATCGGCGGGCTCGGCACGCTGTTCGGGCCGATTCTCGGCGCCTTCATCCTGACCCCGCTCGGCCAGACCCTGATCGCGCTGGTCGAGAAGATCGCCGGCCGCGCCGTGCCGGGCGTCAACCTCGTCTTCTACGGCGCGGCGCTGATGGTCATCATGTGGTTCGCGCCGAACGGCGTCTGGCCCTGGGCCAAGAAGACCCTGCGCATTCCGGAGGAGCGCTAGATGGCCGCGCTGCTCGACATCAAGGGCGTCACCAAGCGCTTCCGCGGCCTCACCGCCGTCGACAATGTCAGTCTCGACGTCGCCGAGGGCGAGATCTTCGCGGTGATCGGCCCGAACGGCGCCGGCAAGACCACGCTGTTCAACCTGATCGCCGGCGTGTTCCGTCCCGACGCGGGCTCGATCCATTTTGCCGGCGAGCGGTCGGACGGCGTGCCGCCGCACGAGCTCTGCCGGCGCGGCCTCGCCCGTACCTTCCAGATCGTCCGGCCCTTTCCCGAACTGACCGTCATCGAGAACGCCACCATCGGCGCCATGATGCGTGCGCCCGACGTCGAGACTGCGCGTGGCCAGGCCGACGCGGTGCTGCGCCAGCTCGATCTCTTCGACAAGCGCAGCGCCAAGGCGAAGTCGCTGACCCTGCCGGACCGCAAGCGGCTGGAATGTGCACGGGCGCTGGCGACGCAGCCGCGCCTGCTGCTGCTCGACGAGGTGATGGCGGGCCTGCGCCCGACCGAGGTCGACCGGATCGTCGCGATCCTGAAGGACATCAACAGGTCCGGCGTCACCATCGTGCTGATCGAGCACGTCATGCGCGCGGTCATGGCGCTCGCCCAGCGCATCCACGTGCTGCATCACGGAGCGACCATCGCCGAGGGCACGCCGGAGGTGGTGACCCGCCACCCCAAAGTGCTGGAAAGCTATCTCGGGGCGGAGGCGCTCTGATGCTCGAGGTTCACGACGTCGATGTCTTCTACGGCGATGCCCAGGCGCTCGACGGCGTCTCGCTCGACGTGCCCGAGCGCGCCATCGTCGCGATCGTCGGCGCCAACGGCGCCGGCAAGACCTCGCTGATCCGCACCATTGCCGGCATGCTGCCGCCGAGCGCCGGCACCATCCGTTTCAAGAACCGCGACATTACCGGCCTGCCGAGCCATGAGGTGTGCAATCTCGGCATCGGCCAGGTGGCCGAGGGCCGGCAGGTCTTTCCGAGCCTGACGGTGGCCGAGAATCTCGCCACCGGGGCGATGATCCCGCGGGCGAAGCCGCACAGGCAGCGCAATCTCGAACGCGTCTACGCCATGTTCCCGCGCCTCGAGGAGCGCCACGCCCAGGCGGCCGGCACGCTCTCCGGCGGTGAGCAGCAGATGCTGGCCATCGGCCGCTGCCTGATGGGCGAGCCCGAGCTTGTCATGTTCGATGAGCCTTCGCTCGGCCTCGCGCCGGCCGTCGTGCAGGAGGTGCTGCGCATCATCCGTGACCTGGCCGCCGGCGGCCTCACCTGCGTGCTGGTCGAGCAGAACGTCGCGGTCTCCCTGAAGCTCGCGAGCCGCGCCTATGTGCTCGAAAACGGCCGGGTCACCCTGTCGGGCACGGGCGAGGAACTGCTCGCCGACGATGGCGTGCGGAAGGCCTATCTCGGGCTTTGAGTTGCGGGCCCTTGTGGGCTGTGGCATCGCGCTCTTCCGGCCGCTGGGCATTGGTCTCCCGTCTGACGAAGCGGTTGCGGAGCTCGTCTCGGCATCTTCGGGACTTCATCGGCGCCGATGCTCGAAGACGCTCAAAATGCCGGTGCTGACCACTGCGGCCGCGCGGTGGCGGTCATCTAGGAGCGACCGGCCATGCTCAACCCGGCAGCGCTGCCGGCGAGGACGGCCGCCTGTGTTCGGGTGGCGACGCCCAGCTTTCGGAAGATGGTCGAAACGTGGATCTTCACGGTCTGCTCCGACACACCGAGCTCACCGGCGATCTGCTTGTTGAGCCTGCCCTGCACGATCATCGCCAGAATCCTCAGCTGCTGCGGAGAGAGGGACGCGAAGCGCCGGGCCATCGTCAGATCCTGCTCATCGATTGCCGGGTCGGTATCGCATCCCCTCGGCGCCCAGAGATCGCCTGCGAGGATCGCCCGGATGGCTGCGACCATCTCGCCGAGCGCGAGGGATTTGGGAATGTATCCGGAGGCGCCGCCGGCCATCGCCCGGCGGATGGTGGCGGTGTCTTCGGCGGCTGACAGGATGGCGACCGGGATCGTCGGAAAATACGACAGCATCAGAAAAAGCCCGGCCAGACCGCTCGATCCGGGCATGTTGAGATCCAGGAGGACGAGATCGACCACTTCGGGAGCGTTCCGGACGGCTGCGACGACCTTGTCGATGTCGTGACATTCCTCGATCGTCGCCAGCGGGAATGCTCCGGCGAGCGCACTCCGCAGTGCGGCCTGGACGAGCGGATGATCGTCGCCGATGACGATGCGCGGCGCTTCCGGCGCCCCCTGACGAAATACGTTCACCCGACCTCCTCGTCGCGCTGTTGCGGCGCCCTCAGGCCAACTGAGGACAGGAAGCGCCGCAGCGCGGCCGGCCTTAAAGGCTTCAGCAGTACGTCGCAGCGCTGCTCCGCGGCCAGCCGCTGCACGTCTTCGCTGCGATCGGCGGTGACGAGCAGTGCGGGAATATCGACGCGCAGGTCGCGCCTGAGATTGCGGAGCGCGTCGAGGCCGGAGCGAATGCCGTCGAGATGATAGTCGACGATGATGACGTCGGGCGTCCGGCCGGCCAGGGCGGCGGCGACCTCGCCGGGCCCGCGGGCACTCGCCACCTGATGCCCCCACTCCACGAGAAGGGCTTGCATCCCGTCGAGGATGATCTGCTCGTTGTCCAGGCACAGGATCAGCAGGGACGCTGCGGCGGCCGGCGCCATGATCGGAACGGGCCGTTCGAGCCCGGAGAGAACCTCCGCCTCCGCAAGGGGGACCTCGACCGCGAAGCAGCTGCCGCGCCCGAGGCGCGAGCGCACGGCGATGGTCAAGCCGAGCAGGCTGGCGATGCGCTCGACGATGGCGAGGCCGAGCCCCAGCCCCCTGTCGCCATGGTCGCCGGCATTGTCCAGCCGCCTGAACTCCTCGAAGATTTCGCGGGTCTTGTCGTCGGGAATGCCAGGACCGGTATCCCACACCTCGATGCGAAGATGCCCACCGTTGCGGCGGCCGCCGAGCAACACGCGTCCCGATCGCGTGTATCGCAAGGCATTCGACAGGAAGTTCTGCAGGATGCGCCGCAGGAGCTGCGGATCGGTTCTCACCCAGGCGCGGCAATCGACATGTCGCAGGACGATGTTCCGTTCCTCGGCCAAGGCCGAGAACTCGACTGCCAGGCGCTCGATCAGCGGCCCGACCGCGAACGAGCGGGCTTCCGGCAGGATGGCGCCGGCATCGAGCGAGGAGATGTCGAGAAGCCCGGCCAGTAGCTGCTCGGCGGAACGCAGAGCGCTGCTGGCATTGCCAGCTAGCCGCCGCTCCTTGCCGTGATCCGCTTCTTCATGCGCAACCCGCGTCGCGAGGCTTTCGTCGAGGGCCGAGACGAAGAGCCGCGCGGCGTTGAGAGGCTGCAGCAGGTCGTGGCTGGCCGCTGCGAGGAAGCGGGTCTTGCTGGCATTGGCGCTCTCGGCTTCCGCCTTGGCCTGCATCAGCGCGTCGGTGCGCTCCTGGACGCGCACTTCCAGCGTCTCGTTGGCGGCACGCAATGCCTCGGCGCTGCGATGGCGCTCGGTGACGTCGGTATAGGTCGAGACATAGCCTCCGTCCGGCATCCTGTCATAGACGACCTCGAGGACGGTGCCGTCCGGCCGGCCGCGCTCGTAGGCGTAGGGCCAAGTCTGTGCGGCGACGTCGCGATTGACGAGCAGGACCGAGAGGTCGCGGTTCACATATTCGCCGCGCGCCCGGTTGTAGGCGACGAGTTCGCGCAACGGCACGCCGACCCGCACCAGCTCGGCGGGCAATTCCAGGAGCTGCAGAAAGCGCCCGTTCCAGGCGGTGATGCGGAGCTGGTCGTCGATGGTGCAGATGCCCTGGGGAACGGTCTCGAGCGCCCCCTCCAGCAGCTGGCGATTGAACCGGAGCGCTTCCGTCGCCTCGTCGAGCATGGCCATCGCCGCCCCCCGCGACAGCGAGAAGCCTTCCAGCGAAGAAGCCATGACGACACGCGCCGAAGGCGCGCCGATGGCGCCGGCGACGATATGCTCGGTGAAGCGGATGGCGTGCAGATCGGCGAGGCCGGACTGGTCGAGAGCCGGCCCCTCGCCGTCGCGGCGACGAGCCAGATAGTCGCGGAAGGCCGCGTTGCCACGCTCCGCTCCCAGGAAGCGCAGCACGACGGCCCGCAGGTCGTCCAGCCGAACGACGGCGCGGCCGCGCCGGGGCGCGTCGTCTGGTCCCCCCGGGCCGTCGACGAAGATGCTCGCCTGCCGGCGCTCGATTTGGCCCTGGCCCGACAGCAGCGAGCCCAATACGAAGGAGACGCCATTGGCGGACAGGCTCCACAGCGTCGCGTGGGAGATCGGGTCCAGCGCCATTCCCATCAGTGCGTGCGGCCGCAGCCAGTCGATTCCCCAGGGGCCGTGGCTGAGCAAGGTCGCCGGCAGAGAGGTGAAGGGCAAGGTCGCCGGCAGGAGCAGCACATAGGCCCAGACCGCCAATCCGGCGAGGATCCCCGCGAGCGCGCCGGCCCGGCTGGCGCGGCGCCAGTAAAGGCCCCCGAAGAAGGCCGGGCCGAACTGCGCCACCGCGACGAAGGAGACGAGGCCGATCTGGGTGAGCGGATAGTCGCGGTCGACGACGCGATGCATCAGATAGGCGAGCAGAAGGACGCCGATCACGGCGCCGCGCCGGATGCGCAACAGGACCCGCGAGACATCGCCGCTGGATGCCCAGCTCGCGAGCGAGCGCATGCGGAGCAGGAGAGGCATGGCGACGTCGTTGCAGAGCATCGTGCTCAACGACACGGCCGCGACGATGATCATGCCGGTCGCCGCCGACAGGCCGCCGATGAAGGCGAGCAGGGCGATGCTGCCGTGTCCCGCAGCGATCGGCAAGGTGATCATGTAGGTGTCGGGATTGACGCCGCGGCCGATGGTGGTGAGCCCGGCGATGGCGATCGGGATCATGAAGACGCTGAGGACAAGGAGATAGCCGGGGTAGAGCCAGGCGGCCGAGCGCGTATGGCGAGGCTCTTCGTTCTCCACGATGGCGACGTGGAAGGCGTGCGGCAGGCAGATGAACGCGATCACCGAGATCAGCGTGTTGGTGATCCAGGTCGGGTCGTTCGGCCGGACGGCGACGAGGCCTTCGAGATCCGGGCGCTGCCGCGCGAGCTCGAAGACCTGGCCGAAACCGCCTGAGACGCCGAACACGATGAAGGCCGCGACGGCGACGAAAGCCGCGAGCTTGACCAGGCTCTCGCAGGCGATGGCGAGCATCAGGCCGCGGTGATGCTCGCCGGCATTGATGTGGCGAACGCCGAAGACGATCGTGAAGACCGCCATGGCGGCCGCGACCGCGAATGCGCTGTCCTGCCAGAAGACGCCTGCCGTCCCGGGATGGTCGGGGTTTGCGGAGGTGAGGATGTCGAAGCTGGCTCCGACGGCCTTCAACTGCAGCGCGATATAGGGCAGGACGCCGACCAGGGCGCCGAGCGCCACCAGCGTGGCGACGGCCTGGCTCTTGCCGTAGCGTGCGGCGATGAACTCCGAGATCGAAGAGACGTTCTGCGTCTTGGCGACGGCGATGACCTTGGCGAGTAGGGGCTGACCGAAGACGAGCAGGAGCGTCGGGCCAATATAGATCGGCAGGAAATCCCATCCGCTCGTGGCCGCCCTGCCGACCGATCCGTAGAAGCTCCACGACGTGTTGTAGATCGCCAGCGTCAGGGCATAGGCAAGCGCCCCCCACCACCAGGGCGGCGGCCGCCCGTCCCGTGCGCCGGCCCGCCGCTCTCCCCACCAGGCGATGGCGAAGAGCGCGCCGATATAGGCGCCGGAAACGGTCAGAACCAGCCAGTTCTGCACGGCGAGGCGCTCCTGGACGTCGAGCGAGCAACTGCCGCAACGCTACCCAGCCAGCCGTCGGGCAGCAACCATTTCGCCGGCAATTCGACCTGAAACACCGCCCAGATGAGCGAAAGTAGGGGGGGCCAGGAGCGAAGGTAGGGGGTCTCGGCGCGGCGGCACGCCGGTAGGGCAGAGGCCAAGAGGACCGCGGAGGTCCCGGTCTGTCCCCGGGGGGAATCATGAGCATCCTTCTGCGCCTGGCGCGCGGTATCGACGACGTCAGCCGGCGTTGCGCCCAGATCGCCGCCTGGCTGGTCCTGCTGTCCTGCCTGATCAGCGCTGGCAATGCCGGCTCGCGCTACCTCTTCAATGCCTCGTCCAACGCCTGGCTCGAGATCCAGTGGCAGATGTTCGCCGGCATCCTGCTGCTCGGCTCGGCCCACGTGCTCAAGCTGAACGAGCACGTCCGCGTCGACCTGTTCTACGGCGGCCGCACGGATCGCCAGAAGCTGCTGATCGACGTCTTCGGCTTCCTGGTCTTCTTCTTTCCGGCGGTGATCTTCACGCTCTATCTGGCGTGGCCGTTTTTCCTTGAGAGCTTCCATTCGCGGGAAGCCTCGTCCAACGCGGGTGGGCTCATCCTCTGGCCGGTGAAGCTGCTGCTGCCGCTCGGCTTCTTCCTCCTCGCATTGCAGGGCATCGCCGAGCTGGTCAAGCGGCTGGCCGCACTGGGCGGCTCGTCCGAGCCCATCGGCGAAATGGCGGCCTACGAGAAGCCGCTCCAGTAACCGCCTCCTCTTCGACACTTCAGGGAGCGAGCCATGCTTGCCTACGGCTTCACTGCGCCTGCGATGTTCGCCGGGCTGATCCTCTTCATGCTCGTCGGTTTCCCGGTCGCCTTCTCATTGGCCGCGCTCGGCCTGTTCTTCGGCGTCATCGCCATCGAGCTCGGCCATTTCACCATGCCGTTCCTGCAGGCCCTGCCGTTCCGGATTTTCGGCATCATGTCGAACGAGCTGCTGCTGGCGATTCCGTTCTTCACGTTCATGGGCGTGGTCCTCGAGAAATCGGGCCTCGCCGAGGACCTCCTCGACGGCACCGGCCAGCTCTTCGGCTCCATTCCCGGCGGCCTCGCCTATGCCGTGATCATCGTCGGCGCCATCCTGGGCGCCATCACAGGGACCGTCGCCGCCTCCGTCATCGCCATGGGCATGATCTCGCTGCCGGTCATGATGAAATACGGCTACGACATGCGTATTGCCACCGGGGCGATCGCCGCATCGGGGACGATCACCCAGCTCATTCCGCCCTCGCTGGTCCTCGTCATCCTTGCCGACCAGCTCGGTGTCTCGGTCGGCGACATGTATCTCGGCGCGATCGGCCCCTCCGTGCTGCAGGTCGTCCTGTTCCTGCTGTTCATCGCGGCCGTCGCGATCTTCCAGCCGCACAAGATGCCGCCCTTGCCGCCCGAGGCGCGCACGCTGCGTGGCTGGGCGCTGATCGCCAAGGTGCTGTGGGGCATGGTGCCGTCGATCGTCCTGATCTTCCTCGTTCTCGGCACGATCTTCCTCGGTCTCGCCACGCCGACGGAAGCCGGCGCCATGGGGGCCGTCGGTGCGATCGCGCTGGCGGCGCTGCATCGGCGGCTCTCCTGGCCGCTGCTGTGGGGCGGTATGGACGCCACCATGCGCATCACCGCCATGGTCATCTTCATCCTGATCGGGGCGACGGTGTTCAGCCTGGTGTTCCAGGGCGTCGACGGCGCCAAGTGGATCGAGCACATGCTCGCCGACTTCCCCGGCGGCCGCATCGGCTTCCTGCTCGCCGTCAATCTTTTCGTCTTCTTCCTGGCCTTCTTCCTCGACTTCTTCGAGATCGCCTTCATCGTCCTGCCGCTGCTGGTGCCGGTGGCCAAGACTTTGGACATCAACCTCATCTGGTTCGGCGTGCTGCTCTGCGTGAACATGCAGACCAGCTTCATGCACCCGCCCTTCGGCTTCGCGCTGTTCTACCTGCGCGGTGTCGCGCCGAAGGAGGTGAAGAGCTCCGACATCTACTGGGGCTCGCTTCCCTGGATCGGCCTGCAGGTGCTGCTCGTCTTCATCGTGATCGCGTGGCCAGGGTCGGTGACCTATTGGATCGGGGACGAGACCAGGGCCGATCCGGCCGCTGTCCAGCGCACCCTCGAGACGCTGGTCCAGCCCGATGCGGACGACGGCGACCTGCCCGACCTGCCCCGGACCCCGCCGGCAAGCCGCCCGGCCACGCCGTGAGCGCCTCGGCCGGACGCGGCCCGGCTCGGCGCCGGTCCAGCCCGCCCGCCATCAGAACTTCATCAAGAGGGAGAGAAGCATGGAACGACGTCATTTCCTCGCTGCGTCGGCGGCCGGCCTCGCCGGCTCGGTGGCGGCACCGGCCCTGGCCCAGCAGGCCGGAGACATCCGCTGGAGGCTCACTTCGGGTTTTCCCAAGTCCCTCGATACGCTCTACGGCGCGAGCGAGACCTTCGCCCGGCTGGTGGCGGAACTCACCGACGGGAAGTTCCAGATCCAAACCTTCGCCGCCGGCGAGATCGTTGGAACCTTCCAGGCGCTCGACGCGGTCGCCAACGGCACGATCGAATGCGCCCATACCGGCGGCTACTACCATGTCGGCAAGGACCCGACCTTCGCCATTCCCTGCGCCATCCCCTTCATGCTGAATGCGCGGCAGATGAACGCCTGGCTCTATCACGGGGGCGGCATCGACCTCTGCAACCAGTTTTTCGCCAAGCACAATCTCTTCGCCCTGCCGGCCGGCAACACGGGCACCCAGATGGGCGGCTGGTTCCGCAAGGAGGTCAACACGCTGAACGATCTCAAGGGCCTCAAATTCCGCATCGCCGGCCTTGCCGGCCAGGTGATGATGAAGCTCGGCGCGGTACCGCAGCAGATCGCCGGCGGCGACATCTACCCAGCGCTCGAGCGCGGCACGATCGACGCCGCCGAATGGGTCGGTCCCTATGACGACGAAAAGCTCGGCTTCAACAAGGTCGCGCCCTACTACTATTATCCGGGCTGGTGGGAGGGCGGGCCCATGTTCCACGTCTTCATCAACCAGGAGAAATGGAGCAGCCTGCCGAAGCTCTACAAGGCCGCCGTCCTGTCAGCGGCGGCGCACACCAATATCGACGTCCAGGCCAAATACGATGCCCGCAACGCGGCGGCATTGAAGCGTCTCGTCGCCGCAGGAGCGCAGCTTCGGCCCTTCAGCCGCGATATCATGGAGGCCGCCTTCAAGGCCGCCAACGAACTCTATGACGAAATCGGCTCCACCAATGCCGAGTTCAAGAAGCTCTATGGCAGCATCCGCGCCTTCCGCAACGATGCCGTGCTGTGGTTCCAGGTCGCGGAATACGGCTTCGACAATTTCATGATCAGGAGCCGCAACCGCAGCTGAGACGACCGGTCTCATTTTCGCGCGATGAACGACCGGTCGGGTGCTCCGATCGGTCGTCGGCGCGATGCAGGGCCATGCTTTTGGAAGACCTTGCCGCCGTCGTCGACGCCCGGGGAAATGCGCGTGCGCGACACCTGACGCCATTCCCGGCTGCGACCTTGCCGGTGGGGCAATGGTCATCGAAACGCGGCCCGGCGAATCGCCCGGCGGTGAACCGGATCCATTGCTCCACAAAGCGGATAGCGCGATCGTTGCGGTCGAGGCCATGCATGCTGACCGGTCGCGTCGCGTCGTGCTTACGACGCAATGCGCGGCGGCGCGCAACTCTTGGGTCGCCGGCCGGCATCAAGCTCGGCCGCACGGCTATCGCTGCCCGATCCCCTCGACGACGATCCGCACGATGTGGCGGATGTCAGCCGCGCTGATCGTGGCCGTCGACAGCGCGGTCAGCATGGCCTGGCCGTAGACGGCGAGCAGGACGAGCGCCATGAAATCGGCGTTCTCGTCCTTGCGGATGCGGCCTTGGCGCTGGCCGAGCCGCAGCAGGTCCCTGACGAGCCCCTGAAACGAGGGCCGGTCCGCGGGCGGCGCGAGCGAAGGCCGTTCGGCGGGCGCGAGCGCGAGACGCGCGAGCGAGGGATTGGCAAGGCACCAGCCGGCGCTGTCGATGAGAACCTGCTCGATGAGGACGAACACATCCTCGTTCGCCGCCATGCGGCTGCGATAGGCCGCGTCGCCGGCCTCGACGCGGGCGATGAGCGTCAGGGCGATCTCCTCCTTCGTGCTGAAGAGATTGTAGAGCGTCTTGCGCGCCAGGCCGGCGCGCCGTGCGATGTCCTCCATCGATGTCGCGGCAAAACCCTGCGCACGAAACGCAGCGTCGGCGGCCTCGAGGATGAGCAGGCGAGATCGATCCGTCCGCTTCGGGCTTGGCATTTTTATACAGTAGTATAAATTTACACATGCGTAAATATTTGCGCGATCAGGCGGAAGGCCGGGAGCCCGTCGCACATGGCCACCACGCTCACCGCGTTCGGCCCCGAGATCTGGATCGCCCGCGGTCCGACCGTCACCGCCGCCGGCGGGTTCCATTATCCGACGCGCATGGCGGTCATCCGGCTCAACAGTGGCGACCTGTTCGTCTGGTCGCCGACAGCCCTTTCGGACGACCTGCGCGCGGCCGTTGCCGCCCTGGGGGAGGTGCGTCATCTGGTTCCGCCCAATGTGTTGCACCACGTCTTCCTCGGCGACTGGCAGGCCGCCTGGCCCGGCGCCCGCGTCTACGCGCCGCCCGGCCTGCGGCGGAAGCGTGCGGACATCCGGTTCGACGAGGATCTGGGCGACGCGCCGGTCGCCGCCTGGGCCGGCGAGATCGATGCCGTGGTCATGCGCGGCAACCTCATCGCGACCGAAATCGTCTTCTTTCACCGCGAGAGCCGCACGGCGCTGTTCACCGACCTCATCCAGCATTTCCGGCGCGGCTGGTTCGGCGGCTGGCGCGCCGTCGTCGCGCGTCTGGACCTGATGGAGGGAGCCGTGCCGGCCGTGCCGCGCAAGTTTCGCCTGGCCTTTGCCGACAGGCGTGCCGCCCGGGCGGCGCTGGACGCCGTCCTCGCCTGGCCTGCCGAACGGCTCGTCATGGCTCATGGCGAGCCGGTGACCGAGGGCGCCCGAATCGTCATCGCCGATGCGTTCCGCTGGTTGCGGGCCTGATCGTGATGCCGGGGCTTCAGAACTGGCCCGCCAAGGTCAGCCGGAAGGCGCGCGGCTCGGCCGGGTGGAAGTGCCGGTCGGCGACGCCGGTCGCGGCTTCGCCGGGCAGGCGCGACGTATAGAAATAGTCGATCTGGCTCGCCGCCGTATTGAACAGGTTGAGCGCGTCGAGCTGAACGCGGATGCCATTGTCGAAACGGTAGCCGACCCGGGCATTGACGAGGGCGGCCACCGGCGAGCGCGCGCTGTTGTCCTCGACCAGCGGCCGGGGTCCGAAATAGCGCAGGCGCAGGCCGCCGAACCAGCCGGTCGCCGCGCCGAGCGTGACGCCGGCGCTGGCAACGAGCGTCGGCGCGCCCGGCACATGGCGACCGGCCGGATCGGCATCGGTGAAGCGCGCCCGCGTATAGGCAATGTCGGCATCGAGCGCCAGCCAGGGCGCAGGGCGCCACTGCGCCGTCCATTCCAAGCCGACGCGCCGGCTCGGCCGGCTCGGCTCGGTGGTGCCGGCATCGCCGACGAACAGGTTCTCGGAGGCAAAGTCGAGCACGAAGAGGGCGAGCGTCGTTTCCAGGCCGTCCACCGGCCGGCTGCGCAGGCCGATTTCGGCGCCTTTCGATTTGACCAGCAGCGGCACCCGGTCGACCGGGGTCGTACGGTCGTTCGGGTCGATCCGGATCGTCGTGCCGCGGGCATCGTTCGAGTGGAAGCCGTGGCCTGCATTGAAGAACAGTTCGGTCCGTGCGAAGGGACCGAGCACCAGGCCGAATTTCGGACTGGTGATGGCGGCGGTCGTCGATCCCGAATTGGCGGCGATGTCGCTGGCGACGGAGGCTGTGTACCAGTCGCTGCGCAGCCCGACCGTGGTGCGCAGCCAGGGCGTCCAGCGCTGGGTCGTCTCGACGAAGGCTGCAAGGCTCGTCTCGCGTATCCGGTCGTCGCGCACCGTCCAGAGCGGCTGGCGCGCCTCGGTGCGGCCGAGGCCGACACGGATGTCGTCGTGCCGGCCCTGGGCGCCGACCTTGACCTCCACCGGCACGGCGCCGAGCCGGCCGAACAGGCTGTGGCTGGCATTGAAGCCGAACAGGCTGCGCTGGTCGCTCTGGCGGAACTGGTCGCCATTGACGGGATTGTCGAGCGCATAGGTGAAGTTGTTCCAGAGGTTGAGCGAGGCATTGACCGCATAGGCCTCGATGCGGCTCGCGCTCCGCTCGTCCGCCCGGCTCCAGCGTCCCGAAAGGCTGTAGCGGCCGGCATTGCCGCCATCGGTCGGATCGAGCGTGCCGTAGCGGTTGATCAGGCCGGCCTGGACGGCGCGCAGCGGGATCTGGTCGGTCGCCGTCCAGCTGTTGCGATAGGCCATCACGGTCAGCGCGAAGCCGTCGCGGTCGGTGCCCTGGCTGTAGCGCAGGAACCCGGAAAACTTGCGCAGGGCATCCGGCTGCGCCCAGGGACCGTTGTAGAAGGTCATTTCGGCCGCGCCGACGACATGGCCTTCGCCGATCGGGCGGGACGCGGCGGCGAGCGAGCGCCAATGGCCGAAGCTGCCGATGCTCGTCTGGATGAGGTTGCGGTCGAGCCGGTCGACATAGGTGAGCCGCACCGATCCGGCGGAGGCGAAATCGCCGTCCTCGGCAAAATAGGGACCCTTGCGGTACCAGACGCCGCCGATCATCTCGGGGATCAGGAAGTTGGTGTCGGCATAGCCTTGGCCGTGGCCGTGGCTGCGCATGTTGAGCGGCATGCCGTCGAGATGAAGGGCAATGTCGGTGCCATGGTCGAGGTTGAAGCCGCGCAGGAAGAACTGATTGGCTTTGCCCTCGCCGCTGTGCTGGGTGACGATCAGCCCAGGCACGACCTCCAGCGCTTCGCCCGGCCGGCCGAGCGGCCGGTCGTTGACCTCGCGGCCGGTGACGACGCCTTCCGAGGCGGAGACAGGAGCGGCAAGCTCGGTGGAAGCGGCGCCGCCGGTCGCGTCGCGCGGTGCATGGACCGCGATTTCGGGCAGGGCGATGTGAGGCGACTGCGCCAAGGCCTGCCCGGTGCCCGCAAGCAGCGCCAGCCCTGCCGCCAGGCCGGCGCGCGCCGCTTTTTCGATCCCCTCCGCCAAGGCCTGCTCCCGCCGTCTCCGTCGCGGCCATTGCAGCAGAAATCATGCCAGGGCGTAGGCAAAATGATCGGGTTGTTCACACGATGCTTTGGGCGGATCGTGCCCAAAATTGAGGCGCAACGCCGCAATCCTGGGCGCCTGATCGCCGGTCTCATGGCCGTTACATGAGCGCCTTGCGGCCGGCCTTGCGACGGCCGCCGAGCTCGAGCAGCGCCTGCCAGTTCAGCCGCGAAGCGAGCTGCAGGGCGACAAGGTCGAGCCAGCCGTTCACGTGCCAGCTTTTCACCGTGCGCGGGGGGAGGTTGCGCAGGGCCGGCTCGTCGATGACGCGGAAGCCGTTCAGCGCGTGGCGGGTGCCGTCGGGAAACTGCATCTCGGCATTGCTCGGCGCCAGAATCTTGGCGGCGAGGAGGGCCTGGCTGAAGGCGGCCGTCGCCAGGAAATCGGCATGATAGGCGTGGCAGAAGGCCATGGCCGATTGCGTGAAGGACGTCGGCTTGCCCTCGCTGTCGAACAGCGGCTGCGCGCCGGCATGCGCCGTGGCCCGGGTGACGACGCGGTTCGATGCACGGTCGAGCGCCAGCAGCTGCTGGGTCTTGTCGGGAGGCTCCATGACGATGAAAGGGTAGCGCCTGACATAGGCCGGCACATAGCTGCCGGCGCGCCAGGATCCGTCGCGTTCGAGAAAGAGATTGTGCCCTTCCTTCAGGCCCACGATCGCCAGCGGCATCGCCAGCTCGTCCTGGGCGAAGACGATCGGATAATGCCGCATGGCGATCGCGAATTCGCTCGTGCAGAGCGGTATGGCAATGGCCTCGTTGGCGAAACCGAAGCCGGCTTCGGCGAGAAGGCCCATGTCGCGGTGCTCTTCGAAACGGATGAGAACAGGATCCCGGTAGAACAGCGGGAGCGGTGCGAGGGGGACCTCGGTCTGTCGCGCTTTGGTCATGGCCTTCGAAAGCCCGCGGCGGGCGGTTTGTCTTGGATGGGTCTGGTCAGAATCGGACATTGAGGCTTGCCTTGAAGCCGTGCTGTTGCGCGGTGCCGGCGATCTGCCCGGAATAGGAAAGACCGAGCGTCGCGGCGCGCGCGACGGCCATGTCGAGGCCGGCTTCGACGACAGCCGCGTCCCGTGCGATCGGCACGCCCGCGACCGAGAAGGCTTCGCCCGTCGAGAAGGCATGGGCCGAGAGCGGGACGGTGGTTCCGAGCGCGTGGCGCCAGCCGAGGGTGCCGCGTACCGTCGCGGGCATGCCGGCGAGGCTGAAGCTGCCGGAGGCGCGCAGGCCCAGCGTCGTCAAGGTGGTATCGGTCGCCCGGCCGGCGCCATGGAGGGCGCCCGGGGCACCCCACTCGCCGAAGCCGTCGGTGCCGAGCCGGACATAGGCGAGGTTGGCGAAGGGCTCGAAGGCCGCAGGGCCAGCCTCGATGCGATAGCCGAGATCGCCAAAGGCCTGGAAGGTCGTGGCGCTGTAGCGTGCCCTGGGCCGGTCGGCCATGCCGGGGAGGACGACCATGCGGATGGTCTCGATGGCGTGCCAGGTCTGGGCGAGGCCGGCGCGCAGGCCAAGGCTGCCGCCAGCGACGGCGAGGCGCGTGCCGCCATAGAGGCCGAGATGATAATTGTCGCTCGCGCCCGACGATGCCCGGTCGCGGATATTGAAGCTGGTGCGGCTGTAGCCGGCCATGAGGCCGAGCCGCCAGCTGTCGAACACTGCCCCGTCGGCGCCGATCAGGAAGCCGCCAGTCGAGCGGGAGAGCCGTGCGGCATTGCCGTCGCTTCGTGTCGAGCCCCAGGCGCCGAAGCCCTGCGACCAGAGGGCGAAGCGGCCGGTCGTTGCCGGCGCTGGCGCGATGCCGCCCGGCTCATAGGCCATGACCGCGGCGGTGGAGGCGCCGGCGTCGCCGAAGGCCGCGCGCAGCCGCTCGCTCGCCGCATCGCGCACGAAGCGGCCGTCCTCGATCAGCACCGTCCTGGCCGTGGCATGGACCTCGCCGGTCATTGCGGTGAGCCCGGCGCGGGCCATGGGCGTGGATGATCTTTGCAGGGCGGCGGCGGCCTGCAGCATGCCGCCGTCGAAACGGTCGAGGCCACGCTCCAGCGCGGCGCCGACCGCGCGCTGGTTGTCCGTATTGGCGACGCGACGGTCGTCGAAGGGGAGGCGCCGGACGATCAGGTCGACGGCGTCGCCGCGATAGCTGAGCTCGGGTTTCAGGAAGGCGGCCTCCGGCCCGCCGCCGCCGTCGAACCGGCCGATCACGGCACGCGCGGTCAGCACCGTGCCCGTCACGTCGTGACGGTAGAGGCCGGGCAGAAAGTCCGCGGTCACCGTGCCTCCTTCGAGCGTTGCGGTGCCGGTCACGGCGAGGCTGTTGCGCAGGCCGATGGGATCGATGCTCGCTACAAGCGCCGCGCCCGGACGCTGGCGATAGGGTCCGTCGAGGGTCAAGACGCCCCGCCGGCTGGTGATACCGGGAATGATCGCGCCGGCATTGTCGACCTCGCCGTGGATGATGCCGGTGCCGGCGACCGTGCCGCCGGGGTCGATGCGCAGGGGCGAGGCGATGCTGCCCTGGATCGCCAATATGCCGCCGTCGACGCGGGTCGCGCCGCGATAGGTGCTGTCGCCATAGAGGACGAGCGTGCCTGCGCCGGATTTGATCAGGCCGCCCGCGCCGACGATGTCGTTGAGCCAGTTGCTCGTGCCGCCGGGCTGGACGACGTGGAAATCGCCCCAGTCGAACCGGCCCGGGCCTCGCACCGCCCGGCCGGCGCTCAACAGGCCGTAGCCGTAAATGTCGTCCACGCCTGGAGGGCCGATATCGGTGGCGGTGCCGAGCAGGACCTGCCGCACCTGGTCCGTCGTCATATAGGGGAACATCTGCCAGACCAGCGCCGCGGTGCCGGCGACATGCGGGGCGGCAAACGACGTGCCGACCGCCAGGGCATAGCTGCCGTCCGGTCGCGCGACCTCGAGGCCGTAGACGTCTCCGCCGGGGGCGGCGAGGCACCAGGTCTTCGCGACGCCGCAGGCATTGGCATAGCTGGCCAGAGAACCATCGAGATCGACGGCCGTGACCGCCAGCCAGCCGCGCTCCAGTTCCGGAAACAGCCGGGGCAGGCCGGATTCGATATTGGGCTGGTTCAGTCCCGCATTGTGGGTGATGAAGATCATCAGCGCGCCGCGCCCGACGGCCTGGCGCGCGGCGGCCAGGTGGTTCGGCATGCCGGTTCTGATATCGTCGGCCGTGTAGAGTGTGATATCGCCTTCTGGCAGGCGTGCACCCCAGCTGTTGTTGAGGATGCGGACACCGCGATCCATCAGATCGGACCAGGCCCTGCCGACGATCGGACTATCGAAGGCTATCCGGCCCAGATCGTCGAGGATGCGTGCGCCGACGATTTGCGCGCCGGGGGCAACGCCGTGGATGCCGATGCCGTCGCGCCGTCCGGCAATGATCGAGGCGACGCCGGTGCCGTGGCCACCGGGATCGGTCAGGTGAGGCGATCCGACGACATAGTCGTATCCACCGGCGACCTGCCCGCGCAGTTCGCGGATATCGGGCGCTATGCCTGAATCCACGACGCCGACCCGCACGCCGCTGCCGTCGACTCCCAGCATGTAGGCATATTGCGCGTCGATCAGGGGCAGGCCCCAGGATCGCCAGAACTCGGCTGTTTCATAGTCCTCGGGCCGGGTTTGTGCTGCGGCTGGCTGGCAGAGCACACCAGCAAGAAACAGCAAGGCGAACAGCCTGCGGCCGACCCATGCGATGTCGACGAGATGCCTTCCGGGCAAGGGGGGCGAATCCGCAAAATCAAGACGGAGCATGGGCTGCGCCTTCTCTTTCGAGCTTGATCTTGAGGCCGGCCGACGTGGGCCGGCCGGCGGTCCCGGCTCCGGACGGCGCGTCCTGGGCGGCGGCAAGCGCGATGCCGAGGCCGATCAGGATCGCGCCGCAGACATTCGGGACGATCCGCAGGGCCGGCCCCGACTGGAGGCGGTCGCGGATCAGCGCGGCGCAGCCGACGGCGACGAGGTCCATCGCGGAAAAGGCGATATTGACGACGAGGCCGAGGATCAGGAACTGCGCCCAGACCGGCATGGCCGCGCCGGTCTCGACGAATTGCGGCAGGAAGGTCAGGAAGAACAGCGCCGTCTTGGGATTGAGCACTTCCACGGTGATGCTGTCGCGCAACGTGGTCGCCTGCGGCGCGGCGCGCCCGATGTCGGGTCGGCATTGGCCGAGCACCATCATGACGCCGAGCCAGATCAGATAGGCGGCGCCGGCTAAGCGGATGGCGGCATAGACCCGCGGCGCACTGGCGATCAGCGAGGCGAGCCCGATCGAGGCCGCGACGATATGGGCATAGCAGCCGATATGGACGCCGAGTGCAGACAGGAGGCCGGCCCGGCGGCCATGCGCCAGGGTCTGCGCGGTCATGTAGAGGATCGCCGGCCCGGGCATGCAGGCGAACGTGACTGTCGCCACGATGAAGACGATCCATGGCTCCGGCGACGCCATGGCGGCCTCCCTGGCTTGGCGATTGCGTCGCGTGAGGGGTCGTCAGCGCCGCGGCCGGAACCATAGGCAGCGGCCAGCGATGAGGCTGTACGGCACCTGTCGTATTTCGACGGGGTTCCGCGGTGGGATGCGGGCCGGGGTTAACGGCCTGTTGTGGCCAAGCGCCCCGCCGCGACGGAGATCGCGATGCGCAACCGCACAACGGCAATTCGCCCCGCCGGCCGGCCCGGGGGTTCGGCAATATGCATCATCAGGACGGGCGGATATTGCCGGGCGTCGTGCCGTATGTGCTGCCGAAGACCCGGTAGAAGGTGGCGAGGCTGTCGAAGCCGCAGGCGAAGGCGATCTGGGTGACCGACAGCGAGGGCATCTCGACGAGCAGCTTGTGGGCCATCTCGATCCTGAGCGCCGCCAGGGTCCTGGCGAAGGAACGGCCGGTGCGCTCGAACAGGATGTGGAGCTGCCGCAGCGAGATCCCGAGTTCGCCGGCCACCGCAGCGGGGGAGAGCTCCGGCTGGAGCTTGTCGCGCGCCATGATCGCGAGCGCGCGGTAATAGAGGCCCGCCCTGAAGGCCGCGCGTACTTCCGGCTGGTTCGGCCGGAGCCGGCCGCGTGCGGCCAGCGCCAGCCTCGCGGCATGGGTGACGTCCTCCGCGGGATCGACGAGCGGGATGTCGGGCGAGACGAGGGCATCGAACAGCGCGCGGAACGGGCCCATGAACCGCATGCTCTCCATCGGTCTGGCGGCGAACAGGTCATCGGCCCGACGGCCGAGGGTGATCTCGTCGGTCAGCGGGATCTTCAGCATCAGGAAGTGGAAATCGCTGTCGCTGTCCGGGCCGCCCGCATAGGGCAGATCCGAATGGCAGATCGCCATGTCGCCGGGGCGAACGGCGTCCAGGCCGCCGCGGCCGGTATCGAGCCAGCCGCCTCCCTTCACCTGCAGCGACAGGCACAGGCTGTCTCCGGCAACGCGTGCGATGTCGCGCCCGGTCCGGCTGACCCGATAGGCCGAGGCCTTCATCTCGGAGGCCACCGCGCCGCCCACCATATGAGCCCGGAAGGCCCCGCGAAACAGCAGCCGGCGTTCGAACGGGAGGTCGATCGTCACTCCGAACAGGCTCTTGCCACGCACTTCGCGCCATTGCTCGAAGCGGTGCTCGGGAGCGATATCGTCGGTCGAGAAACTGAGCATCGGGCCGTCCGGGCACGCCCGGACCAAGGCGTGCCATTACGGCAAATTATCCGCATTTTTGCAGACAATGACCAGCGGCAGAATGCAGCACCCGTCCGCGGGCGCGGACGGGGCGCGATCAGGGCCGGCCGGCGGCGCGGCTATGGGCCAGCACGAAATTCTCCACCGCGGCCTGCTCGGCCGGCAGATGCGTCATCTGCTCCTGCCGCTCCATCAGATTGCCGAGCCAGGCCGGCAGGGCCGGGCGCTGACCGGCCGCGGCTTCCACCGCATCGGGGAACTTGGCGGGATGGGCGGTCGACAGCACCACGGTCGGCACGGCCGGGTCGTGCGCGGTCTTGCGCGCCGCCGCCACGGCCACCGCCGTATGCGGATCGATGAGATAGCCGCTCGTCGCGAGCACGTGGCGAATGGTTCCGGCCACCTCGGCCTCGTCCGCGCGCGCGGCGGAGAATTCCGACCGGATCGCCGCGATCGCTTCGGCGCCGATCTCGAAGCTGCGCGACTGGGCCAGGCCGGCCATGAGCCGGCGCACCGCCGCGGCGTCCCGGCCATGGGCGTCGAACAGCAGGCGCTCGAAATTGGACGAGACCTGGATATCCATCGAGGGCGAGGAGGTGGCGACGACGCCGGTCACCTCGTAGCGGCCGGTGCGGATGGTACGCTCCAGGATGTCGTTGACATTGGTCGCCACGACGAACTCGCTGACCGGCAGGCCGAGGCGCTTGGCGACATAGCCGGCGAAGACGTCGCCGAAATTGCCCGTCGGCACGACATAGCGGGCGGCGCGGTGCGGCGCGCCGAGCGCCGAGCCGGCAGCGAAATAATAGACGACCTGGGCGACGATGCGGGCCCAGTTGATCGAATTGACGCCCGACAGCTTCACCGCGTCGCGGAAGCGGTGGTTGTTGAACATGCCCTTCACGATCGCCTGGCAGTCGTCGAACGTGCCCTCGATCGCCACCGCATGGACGTTCGGGGCGTCGACCGTCGTCATCATCCGCCGCTGCACGTCGGAGACGCGCCCGTCGGGGAAGAGGATGACGACGTCGACCTGGTCGAGGCCCTTGAAGGCTTCGATCGCGGCTCCGCCGGTGTCGCCGGAGGTCGCGCCGACGATGGTCGCGCGCTCGCCCCGGGCCTTCAGCACATGGTCCATCAGCCGGCCGAGGAGCTGCATGGCGCAGTCCTTGAAGGCAAGGGTCGGGCCGTGGAACAGTTCCAGCACCCATTCGGACGAGCCGGTCTGGACGAGCGGCGTCACCGCCGGATGGCGGAAGGTCGCATAGGCCTCGTCGATCATGCGGGCGAGCGCGTCCGCGCTGATCGCCGCGTCGACGAAGGGCGTCAGGACGGCCTGCGCGATCGCCTGGTAGGACTGTCCCGACAGCGCCGCGATCGCTTGCCGGGAGAAGGCCGGCCAGGTCTCGGGCAGGTAGAGGCCGCCGTCGCGCGCAAGGCCCGCGAGCAGGGCATCCGAGAAGGTCAGGATCGGGGCCTCGCCCCGGGTCGAGATATAGCGCATGGCCTCAAGGCTCCGTCGGTGACCGGCGGGTTAAACCCGCAAGGCGGCCCTGGCAAGTGCGTAACCGCGCGGCATCGTTGCCGATGGTCCGCGGCCGGGCTCGCCGGCCACCGATGCCGGGCGCACGCGCCAATGCCGGCAATGGACCACCGGGCATATCCTGCCGTTTTGTCGGGCTTTGAACTGGACGTGCGCGCCCGCGCCTGGAGCCGTCCGGCATGGGACTGTCGAATTTGCTCCCACTGGACCGGATGTCTTAGGTCTGTCACAGGGGTCGAATAGGGGCTGCGATCCCCGACGCATCCGATCGCATTGCGAGACCGCCGATGACCCTGCGCGCCATTCTGTTCGACAAGGACGGGACCTTCGTCGATTTCGACAAGACGTGGGGCCCGGCGGCTTTTCGCGTCATGCAGCGCATGGCTGGCGGCGACCGGACCAAGGTCGAGCGGCTGATGGCGGTGAGCCTTTACGACGAGGCCGCGCAGCGCTTCCTGCCGACCTCGCCGCTTGTCGCCGGTTCCTCCGCCGATTACGGCCCGCTCTGGGCCGAGGCGATCGGCGTGCCCTATTCGGTCGCGGTGACCGACGAGATGGACCGGCTGTTCGGCGAGGAGGGCGTTGCCGCGCTGGTGCCGATCGGTGACCCGGCCGGCGTCATGGCCGCGCTCAAGGCGCAGGGCTACAGGCTCGGCGTCGTCACCAACGATTCGGAGAACGGCGCGCGGCGGCAGACCCGGGCGCTGAACATCGACCACCATTTCGACTATGTGGTCGGCTGGGACTCCGGCCATGGCCGCAAGCCTGCGCCGGGCCAGATCACCGCTTTCCTCAAGGCCTTCGAGCTGCGGCCCGAGGAGGTTGCGCTCGTCGGCGACAGTCTGCACGACATGCATGCGGCGCGGGCGGCCGGCATCGTCGCCATCGGCGTCACCTCGGGTCCGCTCGTCCCCGAAGGCTTTGCCGAACAGGCCGATATCGTGCTCGGCTCGATCATGGATCTGGAGGCCTGGCTCGGCCGCCGCGCGGCGGCCTGATCAGCCAAGGGTCGCAGCGAAAGCCTCGCCGTCGCGAAGGCCGAGCTCATAGGCTGCCCGGATGGCTGCCGCATCGGTCACCGCGAAGCGGCTGGTGACGATCGGTACGCTCGGCCGCACCACGGTGCGCCCCGGCGCGCCGGGCAGCGGCTTGCCGGCCCGCGTGGTCAGGACCAGCGTCTGCCCGCCCGCCGCCTCGACCGCCGCGATCTTTTCCACAGGCGGATTGTCGACGAGGCCGCCGTCGAGCGCCGGCCGGCCGCCGACCCGCCCGATCGGCATGAAGGGCGGCACGGAGGCGGTGCCCATCAGTGCGGCGACCAGCTCTTCCGGCGTCTCGACCTGATGTGTCGACACCCAGGCCGGTTTCAGGCCGACATGGCGGCCGGCCTTCGAATAGGCCGCGCCGTTCAGCGCCTTTTCCACCTGATAGGCGCCGATGGCGGCATAGGCCGCGATGATCGGCGGCATGAAGCGGGGCGGGTGGGTGACCTGGATGAGGATTTCCGGCGCGGCCCTCAGCGCTGCAAGTTCCAGCGTGCCGAAAATCTCGGCGAGCAGGTCGCGATAGAGCCCGCCGACGATGAAGGGCGAGCGGCCACGCGCGAGCTCGCCCCATTTCAGCTCCTTGTCGATGGCCGCACAGGCCTCGATGACGATGCCCCGCACCCTGGCGCCCTGGCCGATCAGCGAGAAACAGGCCTGGAATGCGCCGGCCGAGACCCCCACCACCATGGCGGGGCTCTGCGGGTGGATCGCCGAAAAGGCTTCCCAGAAGCCGCCCTGCCAGTAGCAGCGGTTGCCGCCGCCGGCGAAGGCGATCGCGTCGAAACGGGTGGCGTTCATGGCCGAGATTTAGCGGAGCGACCGGCCATGCGTCGAGAGTTGAACGAAGCGCGCAAGATGGGGTTGCGTCCCTCATCGGGCATCGCTATACACGCGGCCTGTTCGCGAGGCGGAGTGTAGCGCAGTCTGGTAGCGCACCACGTTCGGGACGTGGGGGTCGCAGGTTCAAATCCTGCCACTCCGACCAGCGAAAGCTTTCGGGTTTTCGGCTGGCGCGAACGAAACGGGCGGCCTTCGGGCCGCCCTTTTTCGTCTGGCCGGCTGGACTGGGTGGAATTCGCCTGCAGGCGGCAAGGCTTTTCAACCGGATGCCGGGCGCGCGATGGCCGAACAGCTCTCTGGCGACGATCTCATGGCCGTTCATGCGGCGACCTTGTTCGTGCTCGACGACGAGGGGCGTATCGTCAGGGAGAACGATCCCGACGAATCGGCCGGGCCGCTGGCATTCGTCACCTCGACCGGCCTCCGGCAAGGCCTGCATCGTCACGTGACGCTCGCCGACGACCTGGCGCGCCATCTGGCCGGTTGCGTCGGCCGGTTTCCGGCCTGGCGTGACCCCGATGAGGCGCCCGCGGCTTTGCCGGCCATGCGGGCCCTGCTCGCTGCCGGGCGGGGCCGATGTGACGTCGAGCGGGTGCTCATCCATCATCTACCCCGGCAATGCGCTCCGTCAGGTCCTTTCGAGGTCGTCGCGAGCGGCACGGATGCCGGCGATGCGCTCGTCGAAAGGCTGCGCCGCCAGGGCCTGCCGCCGCATCTCGTTGCCGCGGGCTTCGTCGGCCTCGCCGATTTCTGGGCGCCCTGGTGCGCCATGCTGGTTGATGGAACCATCGCTTCGCTCGCCTTCGCCGCCCGGCTCGGCCGGGCTGGGGCCGAGATCGGCGTCCACACCTTTCCGCCATGGCGCTCGCGCGGGCTTGCGGCGGCGGCGGCGGCGCATTGGGCGGGGCATCCCGATCTCGCCGGCAAGGCCCTGTTCTACAGCACGGCGTTCGACAACCGCAGCTCGCGGCGTGTCGCCGGGCGGCTCGGCCTGGAGCTGTTCGCCTGGGGGCTGCGGTTCGGGTGACGGCGCCGGAGGCAGCAGCTACCTCTCGTCGCCATCGACCATGGCGCCGAGCGCGCCGATGATCGTCGCGAGCGCCTTCAGATAAGCCTCGCGTTCGGTCGGGTCGAGGCTGGCGAGCGCGCCAGCATTGACGGCCTCGACGGCCGCGCGCACCTCGCCCATCTTCGCCAGCCCTGCCGGCGTCAGGGAGACGAGGGTGCTCCGTCCATCCTTCGGATCCGGGCGCCTGTCGACGAGGCCGTCGCGTTCCATGCGTGACAGGGTCGCAGCCATGGTCGGCTGCTCGATGGCGGCGGCTTCCGTCAGGGCCTTCTGCGACAGCGCCCGGTTGTCGCCGAGCGCGAAGAACACCGGCAACTGCCCGGACGAAATGCCCATCGGCTTCAGGCGTCGGTCGATGGCGCGGGCGAACAGGCGGGCTGCCCAGTTGGTCAGGTAGCCGGCGGAGCGGGAGCGGTCGAGGGTCATTTAAATAGCTTGCTATATAATTGGATCGCGTGCTATCTATCTTGCGTTCCGCCACCGATCGCAAGAGGTCGCGCCATGAGCCTCAGGCCATTGCTGCGCATCGTCCACATCGTTGCAGGGCTCGCTGCCTTCGCGCTGGTCGCCCGTTTCCTTGCCGGCACCGTCCGTGCCGAACTGTTCGGCACGGCCGCGGAGACCGTTGCGGCCAAGCTCTGGATCGCCTGGCGCCTGCCGCTCCTGGTGCTCGCCATGGCGCTCGCCGGGGCCAGCGGCCTCGCGCTGGCGGGCCGGCGGCCCAGGGGGGTGGCCGCGGTGAAGATGGGCCGCATGCGGGTCATCGGCGCCAACGGCCTTCTCGTGCTGGTGCCGAGCGCGCTGTTCCTCGCCTGGCAGGCGGCCGCGCTCCGGCTCGATGCGCTCTTCTATGCCGTGCAGGTCGTCGAGATCGTCGCGGGCGGCATCAATCTCGCACTGCTCGGCCTCAACATCCGCGACGGCCTGCGCATGAAGCGCCGTTTCGGGTTCGCCGGGCGCGAAACGCCCGGTTGACGGAGACCGAGGCCGCGTCTTTCGCGGCGCCTCGTTCGGGGACGAGACTCATCCGTGCGGACGGCACCGAAGCCCGCCTCGATCCGGCGCCGCCGTCGCGCCTCGTCTCCGGCCGAGGCCGTCTCAGCCTTCCGCGAGAGCCTGGCGGCGGCCGCGCGTCATCGGCCCGATCACGTCCTCCTTCCAGGCGAAGCGGTGGACGAAGGACATGGCGACATGGCCGAGGATCAGTGCGAACAGGGTCCAGCCGAGCGGTCCGTGCAGGGCATTGCCCGGCGCCATGAGCTCGGGCACGCGGTTGCCGGTCGCGCTGAAGATGGTCAGGCCGAAATAGCTGAAGGCGCGACCGCCGCCATAGGTCCGGACCAGCGCCAGCACCGGCACGGTGACCATCAGGGCATAGATGGCGAGATGGCCGACGAGGGCGGCGCGGCCGAGGCGGCGCGAAGCCTGCTGCTGCCGGCGGCGGGCATTGGCAAGGCCCCAGGCGCCGCGCAGCAGCACCAGCAGCAGCAGGCTGAAGCCGACGGTCGTATGGGTCGGCCAGAACAGCTGGCGCGCACCGCTCTGCGGCGCCAGCAGATGGACGAGCGCGCCGGCGAACTGCCAGGCGAACAGCCCTGCCATCAGCCAGTGCAGGGCGCGGCTGACGACGCCATAGCCCTGCCTGTCGTCGAAGATGTTCCGGCGATAGTGCGGGTGCAAGCGCGCGTCCTCCCGGTCCGTGGCGATCGCGGCGTCTTAGCCGGACCGGCCGATCAACCGGGAGTCAACAGACCGTGAGGGGGCCATCCTCAGCGCAGCGTCTCCATCAGGCCGGCCAGCAGCCGCGCGCGCGGCACGATCGAGGAGACGAGGCCGTGCTCGTGCAGCGTATGGGCACCGGCGCCATCGATGCCGAGGCCGTCCAGGGTCGGAACGCCGAGCGCCGCAGTGAAGTTGCCGTCCGAGCCGCCGCCGGTCATCGGGCAGTCCTGCAGGTTGAAGCCGATGGCGCGGGCAACGCCCTGCGCGCGCGCCAGCATGCTCTCGATCGGCGCGGTTTTCGGATAGGGCGGCCGGTTGATGCCGCCCTCGACATGCACGGTCACATCGGGCGTCACCGGCTGGAGGCCGAGAATGCGGGCGACCATTTCAGCGCCGGTCTCGGGATCGGGCACGCGCAGGTCGATCTCCGCCGTGCAGTTTTCCGGCGTGACATTGGCGGCGGTGCCGCCCTTGACCAGGCCGACCGTGGTGGTGATGGCGCGGGCATAGTCCGTCATGCCCTCCACGGCGAGGATCTGGTGGGCCATTTCGCGGATGGCGCTGCGGCCGTCCTCGTGGCGGGCCCCGGCATGGGCGGGGCGGCCATGGGTGGCCAGCGTGAAGCGCGCCACGCCCTTGCGCGCGGTGACGATGCGGCCGCCGTCGCGCGCCGGTTCGGTCACCAGGACATAGGCGGCCTTGCGCGCCTCCTCCTCGATCGCGGCGCGCGAGGTCGGGCTGCCGACCTCCTCGTCGGGCGTGAACAGGAAGGTGACCGGCCGGGCCGGCGCGACGCCGGCGCGCACCAGCGCCCGATAGCCGGCGACCGCCAGATAGGCACCGCCCTTCATGTCGTAGAGACCGGGTCCGTAGAGCTTGTCGCCGTCGCGGTGGAACGGCAGGCGGCCGGTCAGCGTGCCCTTGGGGTGGACCGTGTCGACATGGCTGAGCACCAGGATCGACGGCTCGTTCGACGGCTCCGCCGTCGCGACCTTCAGGATGCCGCCATAGCCGCCGGTGCCCGGGCGCCGGTCGATGGTGACGGGCAGGCCTTCGAAATCCTTCTCCACCTCGTCGAGCACGGCCTCGACGCCGCCGGCGTCGTGGCTCGGGCTTTCGGCGACCACCCAGCGCCTGATCCCCTCGATGATCTCGTCCTCGTTGAGGGGCATGGATGCGGCCTTGAGCGTCATGGGAAGTCCCAGCCTTTCGTCGTCTCTAGCGTTGGGCCCGCCGGGCGGCGAGGCGCAGGTCATCGAGCGCCGCGATGACGCGGCGCGCATTGGCTCCAAAGTCCTGGCTGCCGTAGCGGGCGGCCGAGCGCATGTCGATGCGGGCGCGGCCGTTGACCGTGCGCACGCGGATGACGATGTCGTCGCGCAGGCCGAGGATCAGCGAGCGCGTGACCATTTCGATGCGGCCGTCGCGCGCCGCGCCGCGATAGTCCACCTGATCGAGGACACGCCACTTGTGCGTGTCGATCAGGTCGCTGAGCAGCTCGTTCACGTCGTCGGGCGCGAGATCGACATCCAGCGAGCGGATTTCCGGATAGAGCTGGCGCTGCAGCGGCGCGCGGGCGCGGTCATAGGCGGCAGGGTTGGCGCCTGGCGGTCGCGCGGCCGCGACGATGTCGAAGGCCGGCGGGTCGCTCGTGTCGGTGGTCACGTCGTTGATCGACTGCTGGCGCAGGCCCGTGAAGCCGAGCGCCGCCGGATAGGCCAGCATGGCGCAGCCGATCAGGCCGGCGAGCACGGCATAGCGGGCGCCGCGATAGCCGGAGACCCAGATCGTCGCGCCGGCGGTGAGGGCCGCGGCGACGCCGATGGCGGCAATGGCCAGGCCGGCGCTGATCGCCACCACGGCCTGGCCGCCATCGAGCCAGTCGGAGCGGGCGGCCGCGACCGCGACCGCCGAGACGGCAAGCCCGACCAGGGCGAAACGCAGGCTCCAGACGGCAAGGCGCGAGGTGGGTTCGACAAAGGCACGGCGGCGCATGCTGATCGGTCCGTGACCCGCAGGGTTTGATCCGCGTGAGGGCAGACTGCTCACTCAGTCTTCTGGCAGATCGCGCGCAGGGCTGTCCATTGTTCCGGCGTCAGGGCCGGCCTGCGGGCGGCGGCGTCCTTCAGCGCGTTGCGGATCGCCTGCTCGCGTTCGGCATTGGCCGGGTGGCTGGAGATCCAGGCAAAGCCGCCGGGGTCGGCGACCGCGGCATCGGTGAAGAAGCGGGCAAGGCCCATCGGGTCGCCGCCGGCCTTCAGCATCAGGTCGATGGCGAAGGCGTCGGCCTGGCGCTCGGAATCGCGCGAGAAGGCGCTCTGGATCAGCGAGCGCGACGCCAGGATGATGGCGGTGCCGCCGGCGAAGTCGCCGAATACCGTGCCGAGCAGGAAGCCGAGCCCGCCGGCCTGGATCACCGAGCGCAGCCCGTGGCGCAGCTTCACATGGCCGATCTCGTGGGCCAGGACGCCGGCGGCCTCGTCTGGGCCGCGTGCCTTCTGCAGCAGGCCGTTGAACAGGTAGACATAGCCGCCGGGCAGCGCGAAGGCATTGACCAGCGGGCCGTCGACCACCACCACCTTCAACGGCACATGCAGGCTGGCGGCCTGTTCGAAGCGGCCGACGAGCTCGTTCAGCACCCGCTGGCCCTCCGGCGCGACGCAGGTGCGCAGGGGGCTCGACCGGCCGAAGGTCCTGCGGATCTCCGGATCCATTGCGGCGCCGAGCCGGATCTCCGCTGCGGCCGGCACCAGCGGCGCGAGCCGGCCCGCGATCGCCGGCAGGCCGTAGAAGGCGAGGCCGATGAGGGAGACGATGGCCGCGAGCGCCCAGAACACGACAGCGCGCCGCTCGCGCCGTGCGCTGACGCCCTTGGTGAGGGTCAGCGGCGCGCGGGCCGCAAGATCGGAAGCGAAGACCGGATCGGGGATTTCGAGCTGCGGTTCGGCCGAGGAGCCGGGCACCTTCAGCAGCGTCACGGCGAGGCCGGCGCCGGCGAAGCCCTCGATCCGGCGGATCTCCTGATAGGGCCAGATGGCGATCGGCCGGCCGCTCGCGGCGAAGATCGCGAGGCCTTCGGGATGCAGCGACACCTGGACGGCGTTCCGCTTCGCCGTCACCCCGTCATAATAGGTCGCGGCGACGCTGGGCATGGCTCACGGCTCCCTGTGGATCGCGCGGGCGGCGGACACGGCCCTACAGCCCGATGCCGAAGTCGACGGCACTGCCGAGACCTTCGCCGAGCGCCGAGGCATCGACGTTGCGGGCGTGCACCTCGTCGAGAGAGGCAAGATTGCTTACCGCTACCGAATTCATCTTGGCGCGGAACATCGGCAGGTCCAGGAAGATCTGCTTGATCATCCAGAAGCCGCCGATGAGCGCGAGATAGCCGACGACGACGAAAATGATCAGCATGACGCCGAGGCCGGTCGTCGAACTGCCGAAGGCGAGGTAGGCGCCGCCCGCCGCAAGGGTTGCGGCGATGCCGGCGGCCGTGCCGAGCACGCTGAAGATCAGCATGGCGACGAGATAGACCCGGTAGGCCGTGCCGATCCGGAAATCGGAGCTGAGCGCAGCGCCGCCGAGGCGCATGCCGCCGGTGCGCCAGCGGAAGGTGATGGCCTGGAAGGCCGGCACGAGCAGCAGGATGATGAGCGCGCCGGCTCCGAGGACGCCCGGCACCGCGACGGTCAGGAAGGCGAGGTGCGGCGGCAGCGCCGGCGCCTCCGGCTCGATGCGGGACAGCATGTAGGCCCACGCCTCGGGCGGGGCCGAGGCATAGACGGCGGCGGCAAGCCCGATCGGCACCGCGATGGCGATCAGCCACAACGGCCAGAGGCGGCGCATCAGCTCGCCGGGGCGGCCGACGAAATCGCCGGGCGCGTCGCCGTAGAAGGTCTCGCGCATCTTGATGCGCTCGACCACCGTCGTCGCATAGGGATAGGCAATGCCGAGCGTGGCGATGACGAGCAGCCAGAGGCCGAAGGCCTTGATCGCGTAGGTCCAGGCCGAGCCGGTCATGCGCAGGCGCAGGCCCCGCCAGGATGTGCGGGCGAGCCGGTAGCGGCGGCTGGCATAGACGGCATACTGGCCGAGGAACAGGAGGATGAAGGTGACGGCGATGGTCACCACGCTTTCGGCCGACGGCAGGCCGAGGGCGAGGAAGAAGCCGAAGGCCTGCAGCGGCACCAGGATGGCGAGGGCGAACAGAAAGCCCTTCAGCAGTTCCATGCCGGTGCCGGTATAGGTGAAGGCCTCGCTGCCGACCGCCGTGTTCGACCAGTAGAACCGCCTGATATCGGTCGTCAGCCAGAACCGGTAGATGCCGAGCGTGACGAGCTGCAGGAAGAAGCCCTTGAACAGGAGGCCGAAGAGCGGGCCGCCGCGGCCGGAGAAGCCGATTTGCACCGCGCCGCCGCCGGCCGGCGGCGGCGCGGCCGGCGGGTTGTTGCGCGCGGCCATCTCGGCCGCGGCGACGGCGCTCGCGGTCGAGCGCTGGCCCCAGGGACCCTGCACGGCTTCGGTCATCCGATCCTCCGGTGGCGCCCCGGGGCTTCCCGTGGCGCCGTCACATCCGGAATGCCGGCCCGATGCCCTGACGTCAAGTGGCAAGGCCTTGGCGCGGCTTGGCTTTCCTTGGCAGGGAAGGTTCAGGCCGTCGGCAGCTTGTAGTCCTTGAACTGCTCGCGCAGCGCCGTCTTCAGGATCTTGCCCGTGGCGGTGTGCGGGATCTCGTCGACCAGCACCACGTCGTCGGGCAGCCACCACTTGGCGATCTTGTCCTGCATGAAGGCCATGAGGTCGTCGCGGCTCGGCGCGCGCCCGGCCTTCGGCACGACGACCAGGAGCGGCCGCTCGTCCCATTTGGGGTGGGCGACGCCGATCACCGCGGCCTCGGCGACGTCGGGATGGCCGACGGCGAGGTTCTCGACGTCGATCGAGGAGATCCATTCGCCGCCCGACTTGATCACGTCCTTCGAGCGGTCGACGATGCGCATATAGCCGTGCGGATCGATCGAGGAGACGTCACCCGTGTCGAAGAAGCCGTTCTCGTCGAGGATCTGCCCGCCATCGCCGCGGAAATAGGCGCCGGCGACCGCCGGTCCGCGCACCACGAGGCGGCCGAAGACATGGCCGTCGCGGGCGAGCTCCTTGCCGGCATCGTCGACGATCTTCATCTCGACGCCGAAGGGCGGATGGCCGGTCGTCTCCTTGACGTCGAGCCAGGCATCGCCCGTCAGCCCCTCATATTCGGGTTTCAGCGAGCAGACCGTGCCGAGCGGCGACAGCTCGGTCATGCCCCAGGCATGCAGCACCTCCACGTCGTAGACGTCGCGGAACTTCTCGGTGACGGCGCGCGGGCAGGCCGAGCCGCCGATCACCACCTTCTTCAGGTGCGGCAGCTTGAGATTGTTGGCTTCCAGATGCTGCAGCAGCATCAGCCAGATGGTCGGCACGGCGGCGGAATGGCTGACCTTGTAGGTGTCGAGCAGCTCGAAGATGCTCGCCCCGTCCATCTTGGCGCCGGGCATGATCATCGACGTGCCCGACATCGGCGCGGTGAAGGCGAGCGACCAGCCATTGGCGTGGAACATCGGCACGACCGGCAGGATCACGTCGCGCGAGGCAAGCCCGAACATGTCGGCATTGTTGACCACGAGCGAGTGCAGCACGTTCGAGCGGTGCGAATAGACGACGCCCTTCGGGTTGCCGGTCGTGCCCGAGGTGTAGCACATGCCGGCGGCGGTGTTCTCGTTGAAGCGGCCCCAGGCGAAATCGGCATCGACCTCGGCGATCCAGCTCTCATAGGGCACCGCGTTCTTCAAGGTCGTCTGCGGCATGTGCTCGGCATCGGTGAGCACGATGTATTTCTCGACGAGGGGCAGGTGCTCCTGCAGCTTTTCCAAGAGCGGCACGAAGGTGAGGTCGGTCATCATCATGCGATCGCCGGCATGATTGGCGATCCAGGCGATCTGCTCCGGGAACAGGCGTGGATTGAGCGTGTGATAGACCGCGCCGATGCCGGTGATGCCGTACCAGGCTTCGAGGTGGCGCCAGGTGTTCCAGGCGAGCGTGCCGATCCGGTCGCCCGGTTTGATGCCGTCCCTGGTCAGGCGCTTGGCGACCCTGAGCGCATTCTCGCGGATCGCCGCGTAATTGGTCTCGACGATCGGCCCCTCGATCGAGCGCGACACCACCTTGCGGCCGCCGTGATAGAGCCCGGCATGGTCGATCACCTTATGGATCAGAAGCGGCCAGTCCTGCATCAGACCCAGCATGAGCGTATCTCCACCTTCATGTTTGCGCGCGGCGACCTTTGCCGGCGCCTTGTCGTTCCGGAAAGCTAGAGCGCTACGGGTGGCTCGTCCACCCCTCCGAAGGGCCGCTCGGGAGTGTCGGAAACCCGACATTTCAAGGCTTTGCGGCACGCATGCCGGTGCCGTGCGGCGTCCTGGCCGGCCGCGTCGCCGCCGCTTCCCACAGCCTCGTCAAGGAGGCCGTTGAACGAAAGCTCACGCCTCGCTATGGTCCGCGCCGCGGAGCAGCGCTCCCGCCCTGATGGGTCGTCGTCTAATGGTAGGACTCGGGTTTTTGGTACCCGCTATCTAGGTTCGAATCCTAGCGACCCAGCCAGGAGGCTCCGGTTCCCGCCGAAATCGTCGATCTCGTGGAGACGCCTGGAGCCGGCGAACGCCGCTGGCCGATCGCCCCGAACCGGCCGTTTTCCGCGCCGGGCCGCCTCGGCCGCAGCCGGGCGGCTTCGTCCCGCTAGGCCAGCTCGGCCAGGAGGTTGTGGTCGCCCGAGACGCGCAGGAAGTGCAGGAGGTCGGAGAGACCCTCTCCGAGCAGGGTGACATGGGCGCGCATCAGGCGCGCCGCCTCGGCGCCCTCGCCGCGGCAGATCGCTTCCATGACCTGTCCGTGCTCGGGAATGGAGGACTGCATGCGGCCGGGCCGGTAGGTGATGGTGCGCCGATAGGGCGAGATCTTCAGCGTCAGCCGGCGCAGCTCCTCCTGCAGGATCCGGTTGTGGCTCGCTGCGGCGATGGTCTCGTGGAACACGAGGTTCGCCTCGTAGAAGCCTTCCACGTCCTCCGCGTCGCTCGCCCGCGCGCAGGCCTGATGCGCGGCCTGCAGCCTGAGCTTCTGGTCCGGCTGCATGCGCCGGGCCGCCTGGGCCGAGGCGAGGGCCTCGAGCTCGGCCACCACGCTGAAGGCGTCGAGCAGGTCGGCGAGCGAGAGCTGGGCGACCTGCAGACCCTGGCGGCCGCGCGAGATGACGAGGCCGCTCGCCGCCAGGCGCTGCAGCGCCTCGCGCACCGGCGTGCGCGACATGCCGAACTGCTCGGCGAGCTGGCGCTCGTCGAGCTTGTCGCCGGGCCGCCTGAGGCCCTTGAGGATCTCCTCCTCGAGCCGGTGGACGACCTCGGCCGACAGCGATTCCGGTTCCTCAGACGCCATGGCCGCTCCGACGTTCCGTGCCGGGCCGATGCGGGGTTTCATCGGCTGTCCGCTGAGTAAAATCTGTTCGCGATCGATTCCGCGAGCGCGACAAGCCCGTACAGCAGCAATCCGCAAATGCAAAGCACCACGATCGCCGCCATCGACACCTCGGTATCGGCGCGGGCGGTGGCGAAGATGATGAGATAGCCGAGCCCGGCCTGGGCGGTGATGAACTCGCCGATGATCACGCCGATGATGGCCAGCGTGACGGCGATCTTGGCGCCCGAGAAGATATGCGGCAGGGCCGAGGGGAAGCGCACCGCCGTGAACACCTGCCATTCGGTGGCGGTGAGCGAGCGGCAGAGCCGGAGCATGCCCTTGTCGACGCTCATGAAGCCGGCCGTGGTGGCGATCACGACCGGGAAGAAGGCGATGAACACCGAGAACGCGACGCGCGACTGGGCGCCGACGCCGAGCCAGATGATGAAGAGCGGCGCGAGCGCGATCTTCGGGATCAGCTGGAAGAAGATCAGGTTCGGATAGAGCGCCTCGTGGGCGATGCGCGAATAGGTGATGACGATCGCGAGCAGGATGCCGAGCACCAGCGCGAGCAGGAAGCCGGCAGCCGATTCCAGCGTCGTCGGGATCGCATGCATCATGAGGATGTCGTAGCGGGCGACGATGTAGCGGGCGATCGACACCGGCGAGGGCAGGATCACCGCGGGAATGTCGCCGATCGTGACGTAGAGCTGCCAGGCGGCGAGGACCAGGAGGGCGAGGCCGAGCGGCAGGACGATGCTGCGCAGCCCGGCCGCGGCCTGGACGGCACCGGCCCTGGGGCTGGCGATGACGGCACCGGTCTCCGTGCCGACGGTGGTGGTGGACGACATGGCGGACCTCACTCGATGACGCTGGGACCGGCAGGCGCCGTCTGCGCCGGCGGCGCATGGCCGTGCGCGGCCTCGATGGTCAGGCGCAGCTGGCGGCAGACCTGGGCGAAATCCTGGGTTTCCTCGATCTCGAACCGGCGCGGACGGGGAAACGGCATCTTCATGTCCAGGATGATGGTCGACGGGCGCCCGCCCATCACCACCACGCGGTCGGACAGAAAGGCGGCCTCGCGGATCGAATGGGTGACGAAGACGACCGTCTTGCGATAGGTCTCCAGGATCTCCGAAAGCGCGACGTTCATCTGGTCGCGGGTGATGGCGTCGAGCGCGCTGAACGGCTCATCCATCAGCAGGATGTCCGGGTCGTGGATCAGCGCGCGGCAGATGGCGACGCGCTGGCGCATGCCGCCCGAGAGCTCGCCCGGTTTCTTGTGCTCGAAGCCGGTGAGGCCGACCATGGCGAGGAGCTCGCGCGCCCTGTCGCGGTATTTCGCGACCGGCAGCTTGAGGATGTGGATCGGGAAGAGCACGTTCTCGAGCGTCGTCTTCCAGGGCAGCAGGGTCGCGTCCTGGAAGATGATGCCGATGTCGCGGCGCGGCGCGACCACGTCGGAGCCGAGAAGGCGGATCGATCCGGCGGTCGGCTTTTCCAATCCGGCGATCATCATCAGCAGCGTGCTCTTGCCGCAGCCGGACGGGCCGAGCAGCGAGACGAACTCGCCGCGCGCGACATCGACCGAGGCGGAGGCCACGGCGTGGACGGGTGATTGGCGGGCGAAATAGGTCTTCCGCACGCCACGGACGGAGACCAGCGGCTCCTGCACGGAGACAGGCTCCGTCCGTTCTGCCAAGGCCAGCATTGCGTTCTTCCCTCGATCTGCGGCTGTTTGCGCGTCAGCCGACATATTTGCGATAGGCGGCGGCGGACTGTTCGGCCGCCGCGAGCTCGGCGGCGGTCAGCCGGACCTTGCCGGCGAAGGCGTTGGTGAACAGCGTGCCGACATCCGGGCGGCTCGCGCCTTCGCCCGCCGCATATTTCACCACCAGGTCGGCCATGGTGGCGACCTTCTGCGGGTCGGCATGACCGAGCCCCTTCTCCTTCACCTCGGGGACGAGATTGGTCAGGTTGGTGAGACCGAGACCGACGCGCGCATAGTCCTTGCCAGTGGTGGAGATGGCCACCTCGCTGTTCGCCTTCAGGAAGATGTCGACGGCTTCGTCGAAATTGGTCAGCGTGAAGCGGATCGCCTCCATCGCGCCCTGCACGAAGGCCTCGCACAGCGCCCGGTCCTTCTCGACCCGGGCCGGCTGGGTGGTCAGCGACTGGCCGTAGAACTCGATGCCGACCGAGGAGAACAGAAGGAAGCGCACGTCGGTGCCGAGCGGGGCGAGCGAGGGCACCGTGCTGGTGGCGAAGGCCGACACCGCGTCGACCTGCTTTTCCACCAGGGTGCGCTCGCGCACCTTGCCGTCCACCTGCAGGATCTGCACCTTCGACAGGTCGAAGCCGGCCTTCTCGGCATAGAGCGGCATGAAGGGATATTCCCCCGAGGTGACGCTGGCGCCGAGCTTTTTGCCTTCCAGGTCCCGAGGCGAGCGGATCGGCGAAGCGTTGAGCACGCCGATGCCCATCAGCGCGTCGTAGTTGATCTGGCCGATGCAGGTGATCGGCAGCCGCTTGGCGGCCTGCACGATCACGGTCGGGGTGGCGGCCATGCCGAAGTCGAATGTGCCGGCGCTCACGGCCTGGGCGGCGGCGCCCGAGCCGGAGCCGCGGGCGACGCTGACATCGAGCCCGGCCTTCTTCCAGAAGCCCTTGTCGCGCGCGACATAGGCGAACAGGTTCGGCCCCTCCGGAATCCAGGACGTGGTGAAGGAGACCCGGGTCGGGCCTTGCGACAGGGCGGGTGTGGCGAGCGGCAGGCCAGCCGCGAGCGTGGCGGCACCGGCGCCTTTCAGGACATTGCGACGAGACAGCATGCGTCTTCTCCCAAACGCTTCGGTCGTTAGGTGAGATCCCCTCTGCACCCTGTCTCAAGCTTCCCCGTGTTTTTCCGGCAGCGCAAGTCTCATTATGCCAGAAATTGAATACGGCATAATATTTTTGCCATATGCCGCATTTTTGGGCTGTTCGGCATGCCAGATTGATGCATAGTTGCCACCATATGGATATGGATCGGCATTTCATTATGCCAAATCGGCGCAAGATGCGGGGAGATCATGAAATCCTTCGAGATCAGGAATGCCCATTTCGACCGGCTGGTGAACACCGCCGGGCTGCGCTGGATGGGGCAGAATACCAACCACGCCACGCCGCACCCGGCCGTCGTCGAGGCCATGGAAAAGTCGATCCGGGATGAGGAGTTCCACATCTACGCCCCGCCGGCGGGGCTCGAGGCGCTGCGCCAGGGCATCGTCGCCGATCTCGGGCTCTCGGGGCAGGCGGCGCTGCTGTCGGACGGCGCGGTGGCCTCGCTCTACCACGTCTGCCATACGCTGCTCGGCCCGGGCGACGAATTCGTCACCACCGACCCGACCTGGAACTGGCCGATGGCCTTCGCCCGCTCCGTCGGCGCCACGGTGAAGCAGATCCCGATCTATGGCGAGGAGCATGGCTACCGCCTGGCGCCGGAACGGCTCGCCGCGGCCGTCACGCCGAGGACCAGGGTGGTCTATCTGGTCGACCCCAACAATCCCCTGGGCAGCGCCTGCACCGGCACGGAGATCGACGGCATTGTCGCCGCGGTGCGCGCGGCCGGCGCCTACCTCATCCACGACTGCACCTATCGCCACTTCGCCTACGACCACACGCTCGCGGCGAGCCGCTATCCCGAGAAGACGATCACCATCTACAGCTTCTCGAAATGGCTCGGCTTCGCAGGGCTGCGGGTCGGCGCGGTGGTCGCCCATCCCGACATCGTCGAGACGCTCGCCGGCGCGCCGCCGAACAATCTCGGCTCCAACATCCTCTCCCAGCGCGCGGCGCTCGCAGGGCTTGCGATCAAGGACGAATGGTTCCCCGGCGTGCTGGCGCAGCAGCGGGCGAACCAGAAGCTGATCAAGGACGCGGTCGACCGGATCCCGGGCCTCGTCATGCCGGTCTATCCGTCCAACGGCAATTTCATCGTGATCGAATGCGACCGCGCGGGCGTCAAACCGGAGGCGCTGGTCGCCGCCTATCAGGCGCACGACATCATGATCCGCCAGGGCGCCTACCACACGCCGACCTTCGGCGACCGCTTCGTCAAGGTGAGCACGAGCGTGCCCACGGCCTGGGTGGAGGAATTCGTCGCGCTCCTGCCGCGCCTCGTCGAGGAGGCCCGCGGCCGCAACGAAGCGGTGAAGCTGTTCTGACCCCTGGCCGGCCGACCGGTCCATTCCCATCAACGGAGAATTCGCATCATGGATCTCAAGCTCCAGGGCAAGACGGTGCTCGTCACGGGCGCCTCGCAGGGCATCGGTGAAGGGCTGGCGCGCTCCTTCGCGGAGGAAGGCTGTCACCTCCACGTCGTCGCCCGCTCCGGCGATCGGCTCGAGGCGCTGAAGCGCGAGCTCGAGGCGGCGCATGGCGTCAGCGTCACGGTCTATGCGATGGACCTGACCGCCGCCGGCGCGGTCGACGCGCTGGTCGGTGCGGCCGGCGACGTCGACGTTCTGGTCAACAATGCCGGCGTCATTCCGAGCGGCAGCCTGTGGGACGTCGACGAGGCCAGGTGGCGGGCCGGCTGGGAGTTGAAGGTTCTCGGCTACATCAACCTGACGCGCGCCATCTATCCGCGCATGAAGGCGCGCGGCGGCGGCGTCATCATCAACAATATCGGCAATGGCGGCGAGGTCTTCGACCCGGCCTATGTGGCGGGAACCACGGGCAATGCCAGCCTGATGGCGTTCACCCGTGCGATGGGCGGCCATTCGCTCGACGACAATATCCGGGTGGTGGGTGTCAATCCCGGCCCGGTCGACACCGACCGAATCTACAACATGCTGAAGAAGCGCGCCAAGGACTGGCTCGGCGATGCCGACCGCTACGGGGAGCTGCAGCAGCGCTATCCGCTGAAGCGTCCGGCCCACGTCCACGAGGTGACCGATCTCATCGTCTTCCTCGCCTCCTACCGCTCCGGCTACACGTCGGGAACCATCTTCACCGTCGACGGCGGCATCGCGTCCCGCCGCTCCGTGATCTGAGGCGCGCCATGGCCTTCGCAACCACGACCGACGGCATCAGGCTGTTCTACGAGACCGCCGGCACCGGCACGCCGATCATCTTCGTGCACGAGTTCGGCGGCAGCCACTGGAGCTGGGAGCCGCAGCTCAACGCCTTCGCCAGGCGCCACCGCTGCATCACCTACGCGGCGCGCGGTTATGTCCCCTCGGACATTCCGCGCGAGGTGGACAGCTATTCCCAGGCGCGTGCGGCCGACGACATCATCGACGTTCTGAATGCCGACGGCATCGACAAGGCGCATGTGGTGGGCCTGTCGATGGGCGGTTTCGCGGCTCTTCATGCCGGCCTGCGCCATCCCGGCCGCGTCCTGTCGGTGGTCGCCGCCGGCGCGGGCTATGGCGCGGAGAAGGCCCACGAGGATTACTTCAGGGGCATATCGGAGCAGGTCGCGCGCAATTTCCAGGAGCAGGGGCCGAAGGTCTTCGCACCCATCTATGCGGAAGGCGCATCGCGCGTGCAGTTTCAGGACAAGGATCCGCGCGGCTGGCGTCTCTTCGCCGACCGGCTCGCCCAGCACGATCCCCTCGGTGCGGCCAATACCATGCGCGGCGTCCAGATGCGGCGGCCCTCGCTCTACGATCTCGAAGCCGAGTTCAAGCGCATGGAAGCGCCGACCCTGGTGATGACCGGCGACGAGGACGATCATTGCATCCAGCCCGGCCTGTTCCTCAAGCGCACCATTCCGCGCTGCGGCTTCGCGGTGCTGCCGAAGGCGGGCCACACGCTGAACCTGGAGGAACCGGAGCTGTTCAACCGCCTGCTCGCCGAGTTCATCGCCCAGGTCGAGGCGGGCCGCTGGGGGCCGCGCGATCCGCGCGCCAATCCGGCCCAGATCATGCGCACGAACTGAGGCGGTCATGACCGGTTCCCGAACCTCCGACGCGGTCGACGGCGCGCGCCTGTGGGCCCGCCATATGGAACTCGCCCATTTCGGCGCGCGAGACGACGGTGGCGTCGATCGGCCGACCCTGTCGCCGCTCGAGGCCGAGGCCCGCGCCGAACTGATCGCCTGGGGCCGGCGCATCGGCCTCACGCCCTATACCGACGGGGTCGCCAACCTGTTCCTGCGCTACGAGGGATCCAATCCCGCGCTGGCGCCGGTGGTGATAGGCTCGCATATCGACTCGCAGCCGACCGGCGGCCGGTTCGACGGCGTCTTCGGCGTGCTGGCGGCGCTCGAGACGGTCGAGGCCATGGCGGCGCGCGGCGAGCGGCCGCTGCGTCCCGTCGAGGTGGTCGCCTGGACCAATGAGGAAGGCTCGCGCTTCGCTCCGGGCATGACCGGCTCGGACGTCTTCACCGGCGCCAAGACCCTGGACCAGGTCCTGCCGATCCGCGATGCCGACGGCATCGCGATCGCCGATGCGGTCGCAGCCATCCTCGCCGGCGACGACGGCGTCGCCCGGCGGCCTTTCGGCTTTCCGATCGCGGCCTATGTCGAGCCGCATATCGAACAGGCCTCGGTGCTCGAGGCGGCCGGCGTGCCGCTCGGCGTCGTCACCGGCATTCAGGGTACGCGCCGCTACCGGGTGCGGGTGAAAGGCGAGGCGGCCCATGCCGGCACCGCGCTGCGCGCGGACCGGCGCGACGCGCTGATGGCCGCGACGCGCATGATCCGCGCCATGGACGAAGCCGCCATGGAGCCGGCCGACACCCTGCTCACCGTCGGCATGGTCCAGGTGACGCCGAACGCGCCGTCGGTGGTGCCGTCGGAGGTGTTCTTCTCCGTCGATCTCCGCCATCCCGACAATGCGGTGGTGGACCGGGTGGACGCGGCGATCCGCGCGATCGTCGAGGCCGAGAAGGGGCCTTGCGCGGTGACGCTGAAACAGATCCAGCATTCCCCTTCGCTGAACTTCTCGCCGGAGGTCCGCCGGACCATCGCGACCGCGGCCGAGCGGCTCGGCATTCCGGCCATGGACGTCTATTCCGCGGCAGGACATGACGCCCGCCAGCTGCACTATGTCTGTCCGGCCGGGATGATCTTCGTGCCGTGCCGCGGCGGCATCTCGCACAATCCGGCCGAATGGGCCGAACCCGAGCATCTTGCCATGGGCGCGCGGGTCCTCGCCGACGTCGTCTGGGATCTCGCCAACCGGGCGTGAGGGGACCGCGGCGCGCCCGCCCACCGGGCCTGCCGCAGCATCAGGGAAGGTTTGTCCGCATGGACCAGGGCGCCGTACGTCTGACCCGGACCGGCCGGGTCGCTCACATCGTCTTCGACCGGCCGGAGGCGCGCAATGCCATGAGCGCGGCCATGTACGAGGAGCTCGGGCGGATATGCGCCGCGCTCAGGGCCGACGAGACGCTGCGTGTCGCGACCCTCCGCGGCGCCGGCGGCAAGGCCTTCGTTGCCGGCGGCGACATCCACGAGTTCCAGGCCTTCGCCTCCGGCGAGGACGGCGTCGCCTACGAGGCTCGGATCGAGGCGGTCCTGGCGGCGCTCGAGGCCTTGCCGGTCCCGACCGTCGCCGTCATCGACGGCTGGTGCGTTGGCGGCGGCCTTGCCATCGCCGCCTGCTGCGATCTGCGGATCGGCGCCTCCACCGCCCGCTTCGCCGTCCCCGTCGCGCGCACGCTCGGCAACTGCCTGTCGATGCAGGACCATGCCCGGCTCGTCGCGCATTTCGGCGTTGCCCGCACCAAGCGCCTCCTGCTGCTCGCCGAGGCGATCCCGGCGGGCGAAGCGCGCGATGCCGGCTTCCTTCTCGACGTGGTCGAGCCCGACGATCTCGACGTCCGGATCGCCGCCATCACCGACCGCCTCGCCGCCCATGCGCCGATCACGATGCGGGTGTCCAAGGAGGCGATCCGGCGCCTCGTCGCGGCGGCGGGGATCGACGGAGACGATCTGATCCGGGGCTGCTACGGCAGCCGCGACTTCGGGATCGGGGTCGAGGCCTTCCTTGCCAAGCGGCCGGCGGAATGGACCGGCCGCTGAGCGCGGGTCAGGGGGCCGTCCCGCCCTGCCTCGTGCCGCGGTGCCTTCAGGCGGTCTGAAAATCCTGCGCGCGCACCCGGTCGACGATGTGGCGGCCGAGCCGATGGGCCAGCGCCATGATCGTCAGGGTCAGGTGCTTGTCCGGCAGCAGAGGAATGACGCCGCCGTCGCAGACGAAGAGATTGTCGATGTCGTGGCTGCGCAGGTCGGCATCGACCACGCCGGCCGACGGATCGCGCGACAGGGCGGTCGTGCCGGCATAGTGGATGCCGGTGCCGCTGTTGTCGCTGGTGGCATGAACCAGGGTCGACGATGCCCGGCGCAGCACCTTCCTGCCCCAGGCCGCCATGGCCTGCATCTGCAGGCTGGCCTTGGGCGGCACGGCGAAATCGACCTCGACCTGGCGGATGCCGTAGCGGTCGAGCGTCCTGCCCGGCCGCACCAGGTTTCCCGGAGTGATCTCGCCGGCGCAGAACAGGCCGAGCGTCACGTAGCTGTGGAACATGGCCCGCGCCAGCGGCGTCTTCACGACGGCCGGAAACGGCGCGAGGCCGGTGAGATAGTGCGGAACGTCGGGAATGCCGTGGATCGCATGGCCGATGAACGGGAAGGTGGAGCCGTCGGGCAGCTTGCCGCGCGCCATGAGGATCAGCAGGTCGCCATAGCCGATGTCGTAGTCGCGCCGCCGGCCCCACAGGCGCCACAGCGACGTCGACAGGACGGTCTTGGGATTGTCCTGCAGGCCGCGCCCGAGACGGCCGCTGCTGTTGCCGAGGCCCTGCGGCGCGGCCTCGTCGGCGGAGTTGAACAGAATGCGCGGGCTTTCCAGGGCACCGGCGGCGAGCACGACGATCCTGGCGCGCAGCGTGTGACGCTCTCCGCTGCGCGTGTCGACATAGTGCACGCCCGAAACGCGGCGCGAGCCGTCCTCGCGCGTCAGCCGGGCCACCTTGGCATGGGTGCGCAATTCGTAGTTCGGCAGGAGGGCGATGTCCGGCAGCAGGTGGCTCGAGAACTTGTACATCGCGCCGGTCGGGCAGCCCGACGTGCAGATGCCGGTCGAGCTGCACGAATTGGCCATGCCCGGCCTGGTATTGACGGCCTTGCGATTGGGGATGGCGCGGGAATGCGGCTCGTTCAGCGAGCGCACGGCATCGACGATCATCCGGTCCGCCGGACGCAGCGGCTTGGGGGCGACGTAGTCGCCGTCGGGCAGGTCCGGTATGTTCTCGGTCGTGCCGCAGACCGTGATCAGGCGCTCGACGGCGGCATAGTGGGTGGCAAGGTCCGCATAGCCGACCGGCCAGCCGGCGAAATCGGCCTCGGAGAAGCGCACGCTCACCCCGTTCCAGAGATTCTGCAGGCCGTTGACCGCCAGGATCTGGAAATGGCGGAAGCCGCCGTCCGGCCGGCTCGTCGAGCCGATGGTGCCGTCGGCGAACAGCGGATGAACGAACAGGCTGTCATGCGGATCGCTCGGCCAGACCGTGTCCGGGCCGATGCCGAAATCCCGCGCGGCGCCTGCCGGGGCCACCGAGCGGAAATAGTCGGCGGCGAGCATCTCGCCCTGTTCCAGCGACACCACGCGGAGGCCCGCCTTGGCGAGGGTGTGGGCCAGCAGCCCGCCGCCGGCTCCGGTGCCGACGACGACGACATCGCACTGCGCTTCATTCGCCACGGCGGACTCCGAGGGGCCATTCGCCGACCGTTTCGAGGAACGGCGGGGACGCGAAGTGGACATGTTCGAGGAAGGCCGCGAAGGTTCTCGCTTCGGCGCCGAGATCCTGCCGGCGCAGCGCCGCGCCGGCGGTGAAGCCGGAGCGGCGGATCACCGCGGCCAGTGCCGCGCTGACCTGCTTGTTGCCGAGCGCGATGCGCGTGATGTCGGCCTGCAGGGGGCCGAGGACGCGGCGATACGGGCTGAGCGCGATGATTTCGAGCAGCAGCGCTTCGGCGTCCTGGCGCGGGGCGAGCGCGGGCGTGTTCATCGGCCGGCGGCCTTTTCGACGCCGGCGAGGGGCAGGGCCGGCTGGCGCAGGCCGGTGTCCTGCGCGGGTGCGCGCGTTCCAAGGTCGCGGAACGGCCGGCCGGACCTCAGGTGACGCTCGATCTCCTCGAGGCTCGCGCCGTTGGTTTCAGGGACGAGACGCAGGGTGAAGACGATGCCTGCGGCACAGACCAGAGCGTAGACGGTGAAGACGCCTCCGAGACCGATCGCGGCGACGAGCGGCGGGAAGGAGAACACGACGATGAAATTGAACGCCCAGTTGGCCAGCGAAGCGGCGCTCATGCCGATGCCGCGGACGTTCAGCGGAAACACCTCCGCCATCATGACCCAGGGCAGCGGTCCGATGCTGACGGCGAAGGCGGCGATGTAGAGGGCGAGGCCGATCATGGCGAGCACGTCGAGCGCCGCCGCCTCGGTCGCCGCGCCGATCGCGATCATGCCGAGGCTGAGCGCGGTTCCGGCAAAGCCGATGATCAGCAGCTTGCGCCGGCCGATGCGATCGATCAGCGCCATGCCGACGACGGTCATCGCGACGTTGACGATGCCGATGCCGATGGTGGCGAGAAGCTGCGTCGAGGCCGAGCTGAAGCCGGCTTCGCCGAAGACGACCGGAGCGTAATAGATCACCGCGTTGATGCCGCTCAGCTGCTGCAGCAGGAACAGGCCGATGCCGACGACCAGGGCCGGGCGGATCAGCGGGCTGAACAGCTCCGACCAGGTGCCCCTGTTCTGGTCGGCTTCGGCGGTGCGGGCTATTTCGGCGAGCTCCGCGGTCACGACCGGGCTCCGGGGCGCGACGGCGCGCATGCGGGCAATCGCTGCGCCGGCTTCTTCGGACCGGCCCTTCGTCGCGAGCCAGCGAGGCGTATCCGGCAGGACGAACATGCCGACGAACAGGGCGATCCCGGGCAGGGCGCCACACAGGAACATGGTCCGCCAGGAGTCGGAGAAGGCGAAGCCGACCACATACGCACCGAGAATGCCGAGCGTGACCGCCAGCTGATAGATCGACACGAGCATGCCGCGCCGTGCCGGAGGCGCGCTCTCCGCGATATAGAGCGGAGCCACGAGAGCGGCCATGCCGACGGCGATGCCGAGCACGAGGCGTGCGACACTCAGCATCCACACGGCCGTGATGAGGGCCGACAGGAGCGCTCCCGCCACGAAGAGCACCGCGGCGAAGAGCAGCATGGCCCGCCGGCCGAAGGCTTCGACCGCGCGCCCGGAGATCACGGCGCCGAACAGGGCGCCCAGCGGCACGGCCGCCGTCATCAGCCCCTCGTTGAGAGGGCTGATGCTGAACTCCCCGCGCAGGAGGTGGAGCGAGCCGGCAATGACGCCTTCATCGAATCCGAACAGGAAGCCGGCTATGCCGGCGATGGCTGCGACCAGATAGATCATGCGCCCCTCCACAAGCCCCGAGCAACCGGCTACTGGAGCGTGCTGGCCACCTTGCGGATGGCCAGGATGATGTCGGTCACGTCGGCTTCGCTGAGGACGGAGCCGATGGTGAGCAGTGCGCCGCGCGCGTGAAACGCATCGCAGGCCGGCAGGGCGCCGTGGCCGTAGCGGTAGTCCGCCGCGAAGGCATTCGCCGGATGCGACCAGGGGAAGCCGTCGCGCGCGTTGGAGCGACGGTTCACCAGGCTCGGAATATTCGAATACCAGTGCAGCCCCCATTCGCGGGTGGAGATGCAGACGAGGCTTCCGGGCGGACCGACAATGCCTTCGGCGCGCAGCGCCGCGACGAAGCGCGCGGCGGTCGGCTCGTCGCGCAGCAGCATGAAAAGCACCGGGCCGGTATCGCCCGAAGGATCCGGCACGTTGCGGAAGGCGATGCCGGGAACGTCGGCCAGGGCCTGCCTGACCCGCCACTTGGCCGCGCGCATCGCCCCGGTAATGGCGGGCAGCTTGCGCATCTGGGCGAGCGCCATGGCCCCCGCGAGCTCGGACATCCGGGCGCCCATGCCCCAGAGCTGGCAGGTCTCGTCCGAGGTGTCGAGGCGGCCCGCGGCGGTGCGCGGATAGCCAAGATCGTGCAGCGCGACGATCCGCCGGAACAGGGCGTCGTCCTCGCAGACGATCAGGCCGCCGTCGCCCGACGTCATGTTCTTGTTGAGCTGGAAGCTGAAGATGCCGATGTCGCCGAACCGGCCGACCGCGCGGCCGTTCTGGCTGCCGCCGGCGGCCTGGGCGCAATCCTCGATCAGCTTCAGGCCATGCTGCCGGCAGATCGCCGCGATCTCGGCGATATGGCCGGGCGCGCCGCTCATGTGGACGCAGAGCACGGCGCGGCTGTGCGGGCCGATCTTGCGCCGCAGGTCCGCCGGATCCATGCAGAAGGTCTCGTCGATATCGACCAGCCGCGGGATCGCGCCGGCGCGCACCACCGCCGCAACGCAGCTCACCCAGAGATAGCCCGGGATGAGCACTTCGTCGCCCGGGCCGATGTCGAGGGCGGAGACCGCGATGGCCAGCGCCGCCGTGCCCGAGGACACGCCCAGCGCGTGACGATGGCCGAACATGGCGCACCATTCGCGCTCGAGCGTCTCGACCATGTGCTGCGGGTCGGGCCCGTAGAAGCGGAACGGGCTGCGCGCGCGGATGACGCGCTCGACCAGCTCCCGCTCCTCCTCGCCGATCCACTGCGCACCCGGCAGCTCCCAGGGCAGCGGCTCCGCGCGGACCGGCGTTCCGCCGTCGATGGCCAGCCGATTGGGGCGCAGGTGCTGCGGATGGAGCGTGGCGGGTTCCGCGGTTGCCATGGCGATATACTCAATTGTTATGGATATGTATTCAAAAATACTTTTGAATACATAAATATTCGATGTATAGATTGATGAGATGATATTGTTACACCGGGTGCAGCGAGGCCGATATCGGCATTATTTGCTGATGTTGGAAGATCCCGGAAGAAAGTGGAAAGCGTGGAACTGCGATGCCGATGATCATGGCCATGGTAACGCTGTCCGGACTCCTGTTCGGCTACAGCGCAGCGTCGATCGCGGGGGTGCTCGATCACCTCAAGGATCAGTTCGCGACCGGTCTCTTTGAGGAGCAGCTGCTGGTCGCCTGCCTCCCCGGCGCGAGCTTCCTCGGCGCCGTCGCCGCCGGGCCGCTCTCGGCAAGGCTCGGGCGGCGTCCGGCCCTCATCATCGCCTTCGTCCTGGCCGGCGCAGGTTTCATCATCACGCTGGCCATGCCGCCCTATGGCTGGCTGCTCGCGGCAAGGGTTCTGGCCGGCCTCGCCGTCGGGCTGTCGTCCATGGTGGCGCCGATGTATGCGGCCGAAATCACGCCGGCGCGCCAGCGTGGCGCGGTGGTGGCCCTGTTCCAGCTGGCGGTCACCATGGGCATTCTCGCCGCCTATGGAACGCCGCTCGGCTTGCCGGGCGCGTCCTGGGGCGTGATCCTCGGTTTGGGCATCGTGCCGGCCGCGCTCGGCCTCCTGGTGGTGGCGATCCTGCCCGAGAGCCCGCGCTGGCTTCGGTCCAAGGGGCGGATGGTCGACGACCGCGCGGCGCGGCTGCTGGATCTCGAAGCCGATTGGGAGCCGCCGCCGGCTTCGGCCGCTGCGCGCGCGCCGGTCTGGTCGGCCATTCCGCTGGGCAGCACGCGCGCCGTTCTGGCCCTGTGCAGCGCCCTGTTCGTGCTGCAGAACCTCAGCGGGATCGACGGCATCCTCTATTATGCCCCGCGCATCTTCCAGAGCCTGGGCTTTTCGGCCGGCACGGCGGCGCTGGCGGCGACCTTCGGCCTCGGCCTGCTCAACTTCGCTGCGACGCTCGCCGCGCTCCTCCTCGTCGATCGTCTCGGCCGCCGCCCGCTGCTGATCGCCGGCTCCGCCGTCATGGCCGCCGGCCTCGCCGCGGTGGTGGCTGCGGCATTGTACGACTGGCCCTGGATCGGACTCGCCGGCCTCGGCATCTACATCGTGGCTTTCGCGATGAGCCTCGGCGCGCTGCCCTATGTGCTCATGGCCGAGCTGTTCCCCGCCGCCATCCGGGAAACCGGCGTCGCCGCGGCTTCGGCGACCAGCTGGCTGTTCAACATGCTGGTCGCCTTCACCTTCCTCTCGCTCGTCGAAGCGATCGGTCTCGCCGGGGTGATCGGGCTGTTCCTGGCGGTCTGCCTGCTGGCGCTCGGGGTCGCCGTCCGTTTCGTGCCGGAGACGCGCGGCCGCTCGCTCGAAACGATCGAACGGGACGTCCTCGCCGGCGTCGCCCTGCGTGCCGTCGGGGCGGGCGCGGGCGCCGCCCGCTGACGGCCGGGCGTGCCGCCCGCGCGCCCGTCAACCGCCGGCATGGGCGATCCTGGGGGCGATGCGATCGAAGTCCAGGCCGAGCGCCCCCAGCGCATCGGGCGGCATCTCGATGAGGCCATGGGGCGGCGGCGCCTGCAGCAGCGCGAGCAGCCGCCGGCTGGCGGCCATGCGCTGCGGATCGCCGGCATAGCCGAGATGGTCGAGCTCCTCGTCGAGGAGCTCCGGCGATGCCGCGAGATAGCTCGGCCGATGCAGCGGATCGCCGCGCTTCAGGTGATCGCGTATCAGGATGATCCGTCCAGCCACCGCCCGCGCCTCGAAGTCATGAAGCGCCGCGCCGCTGAGGATGCCGCCGATGATGTTGGCGGGAGGCGCGGGCGCGCGCAGCGCGAAGAAATAGAGCCGCAGGGTCAGGCTGCAGCGCACCGCCGCCTGCGCCGTGCGCCCGTCGCACAGCATCGCTCCGGTCATGGTGACATCCTGGCCGAACAGGCTCTCGGTGTAGCGGATGGTGAAGTCGCCGCCATCGGCGGGCGCGATTTCCGCGCGGCCCAGGATGAGGTTGCCCGTCTTCAGCTGCGACCACGCGAGGGAAACGGCGAGATAGTCCCCTGCCAGCCACTGGTTCGGTCGCAAGGAAGGCGGCCGCATCGGGCTGTCGGCAGCCGGCCCGCTTGCCGGCGCGGCCGGAGCCGGCGGGCTCGGATGATCGTGCCGCAGCTTGGTCAGCGCCGAATCCGGCACGGGAAGATGCCGTCTGATCATCTGCGCGAACTCGTCGAACGAGGAGGCGGCGATGAAGGAGGCGGTCAGCCCGCCGCCAAGAATGCGCGCCCAGTCCTCGTAGACGCTCGACAGCCGCGGCGTCGCCTTGCCCCGGACCCACTTGTAGGCGTTCTGCGTGGTGAAGGCGGTTTCCGGATTGACCGTGGCGAAACGCGCGCAGAGTTCCTTGCTGGTCGAGCAGCCAAGGGCAAGGGAGGTGAGCTGGAGCTTCATTGCAAGCTCCGTCCCCGACCCAGTGTTGAAGACCGGATCCATTGCCATTGATGCCCCCCAAGCCGCCGGCCTGCAGCCGCGCGCCAGCTCCGTTCGTAGCCCTCTGCGAAAGGAGTGCAAGCCGTTCCCGCCCCACTTGAGGCCGGCCGCCGGCGCGCGACAGCCGATCATCGGCAAATCTCGGCGTCGCCGTTAATCGGGCGTTATACGGAGGCCCGCTCTGCCGGCTGTGACGGCCGGGACGGCCCGGTGGTTTTCACAAGGCTCGGCCGCGCACGGCGACGGGCCGGATCGGATCGCCGGGGAGCGGCGCAGCCTTCGCAGCGGCCCGGCTGTGCTCGGTCTTGGGGCATCAGGCGAATTACGTTGGTCAACAGGCCCCGACATGTGCTCAAATTACCGCCGCATCGTCGCGAGAGGCCGTCATGTCGAGGCCATTGACGAAGAAGGCCGGCCTGGAGCCAGGGAGTTCGGAGCGCCGATCGGCGCCGCCCGGAGCATGGCCTTCTGCGGCCGGCACGCCCGTCGGCGGTGCAGGTCAGGACAGTCGGAGGTATGGAAGAGCGTTTCGGTGCCGGCCGTGACGCTGCGCGTTCTCGTCGTCCCGTAGCGTTACTTTGTCGTGTTCTTAATGCTGAATATGAGTGTCGAAACGGGGGCTTGACAAAATTTTCGAGCATATCAAACTCCCAATGCGAGAAGATCTTCCTGAATGGTCCATCATTTTTAGGAATCTTTCCGGAGGATGTTCTTCGACAACGATTGAGGTAACGAATAGGAGGGTCAAATGGCTCGGTTCAACCTGGCATCTGTTCTGACTGTCTCGGCCGCATCTGTTGCAACCATGCTTTTTCTCGTCAGTACGGCTGACGCACAGTCGCGCTCGGCGCGGCAGCGGAACAATCCGCAGGTCATTTCCAAATGCATGCACGATGTCGTCGATGCCGTGCCCGGCGATCGCAACGATATCGGCATCTCGCGCACCCGCGCCGCGATGTATCAATCCTGCGTGCGCAATGGCGGCTCGATCCCGCGGGCTCGCCGCTGACGCCACGCTTCCAGCCCGCAACGGCGGGCCAAGCCTCATCTGCCGAGAGAAGGCCGCCGACAGGCGGCCTTCGTCATTTCAGGCCGGCCGCCGGCCGGCGCGGGCAGTTTCGCGATGGCCCCCTATCCTGTGGCATGATGCTCCGGCACGCCGGACCGCCCATGCCACGGCCGACTCGAAGATGAACGCATGACCGATCAGCCATCCGCCCCGCCGCCGGTCGGCGAAATGCAGGAGCCCGCAGCGTCCGAGGTGCGGGTCGCGCTGAAGGTCGGCATCGTGGTCATCGGCGCGGGGCAGGCCGGCCTTTCCTCGGCCTATCACCTGAGGCAGCTCGGCCTTGCGCCCGGCCGAGACTATCTGGTGCTGGACAAGGCGCCCGGGCCGGGCGGCGCCTGGCAGTTTCGCTGGCCGTCGCTGACGCTGAGCACGGTCAACCGCGTCCACGACCTGCCGGGCCTCTCCTTCGCCGAGGTCGTCGATCCCGACGCCGTTGACGTGCAGGCCTCGGTCGCCGTGCCGCGCTACTTTGCCGCCTACGAGAAGCGGTTCGCGCTGCCGGTCTATCGTCCCGTCTCGGTCACCGTCGTCTGCGATCGCGGCGACCGCCTGCGCATCGAGACCGACCGGGAGACCTTTTCGGCGCGCGGCATCATCAATGCGACGGGCACCTGGGAGACACCGATCATCCCGGACTATCCCGGCGCCGCGCTGTTCAGGGGGCGGCAATTGCACGCCCACGACTACAAGAGCGCCCGGGACTTCGCCGGCCGGCATGTCCTGGTGGTCGGCGGCGGCATTTCCGCGCTGCAATTGCTCGACGAGATCTCGCAGGTGACCTCGACCACCTGGGTCACCCGCCGGCCGCCGCACTTCCGCGACCGGCCGTTCACGGCCGAGGATGGGCGGGCGGCGGTGGCGAGGGTCGAGGAGCGGGTGCGCCGCGGCCTGCCGCCGGGCTCCATCGTCTCGGCCACCGGCATCTTCCTGACCCCGGCGCTCGCGGCGGCCCGCGCGCGCGGAGCGCTCGAGCGCCTGCCCATGTTCAGCGCGATCACCGAGGACGGCGTCGTCTGGGAGGACGGCCGCAGGCAGAAGGCCGACGTCATCCTCTGGTGCACCGGCTTCCGCTCCTCGCTCGATCATCTCGGCCCCCTGCAGCTGCGCGAGCCGGGCGGCGGCATCGTCATGACCGGCCGCCTCGCCACCGCGGTCGCCAAGGACCGGCGCATCCATCTCGTCGGCTACGGACCGTCCGCCTCCACCATCGGCGCGAACCGTGCGGGCGGCGCTGCGGCCCGCGAGCTCACAACCTTTCTCGGCATGGCCGGAACCGGCGCGGCCTGAGACGGTCGGGTCCAGTGCCGGCAGGGCAGGGCGGCCCTGCCGATGCGGCACTCCTCCTTGGCGCCCGGCGCGGCAAGATGCGCGGCATTGCAATCACCTGCGGGAGCGAACCGAACCATGACCAACCATGACAGCAAGGCAGCGCTCGACCGCCTGATGCGTTTTCTCGCCATCGAGGGCGTCACCGGCCAGGAGAAGGCGATCGGCGAGGACGTGGCGCGGGCGCTGGTCGAGGTCGGCGTGCCCGCCGGCGCGATCAGCTTCGACGACGCCAATACGCGCATTCCCGTGCCCACCGAAACCGGCAATCTCATCGTCAAGCTGCCCGGCCGCGGCGCGCTCAGCAATGCCGAGCCGCTATTGTTCATGGCCCATCTCGACACGGTGCCGCTCTGCGCCGGCGCGCGGGCGCGCATCGACGGCGCGAAGATCGTCAGCGGCGGCGATACGGCGCTCGGCGGTGACAACCGCACGGCCTGCGCGGTGCTGGTGACGCTGGCGGCCGAGCTCGCGCGCCAGAACCTCGATCACCCGCCGCTGGTGCTGGTCTTCTGCGTGCGCGAGGAGAGCGGCCTGTGGGGCGCGCGTCACATCGACATGGCCGCGGTCGGCCCGGTCGCGATGGGCTTCAATTTCGACGGCAGCCGGCCCTCCGATCTCGTCACCGGGGCGGTCGGCGCGGACAGCTGGGAGGTCGAGATCTTCGGCCGGGCCTCCCATGCCGGGGTTGCGCCCGAGCGCGGCATCTCCTCCACCATGATCGCAGCCGTGGCGCTCGCCGACATCCGCGCCGGCGGCTGGTTCGGCAAGGTGGTCAAGGGCGAGCGCAGCGGCACCAGCAATCTCGGCACGATCGCCGGCCGCGGCGGCCGGGCGGCGGGCGATGCCACCAATGTCGTTACCGACTACGCCTTCCTGGAAGGCGAGAGCCGCAGCCACGACATGGGCTTCGTCGACGAGATCACCAATGCCTACGAGGCGGCCTTCGAGCGGGCGGTGAAGGCGGTGACGAGCAGCGAGGGCAAGACCGGCACGGTCAAGTTCACGCGCCACCGCAAATACCACGCCTTCTCGATCGACCGCGCCGCGGCCGTCGTCGCGCGCGGCACGGCGGCGATCGCAAGCCTCGGCCTCACTCCCAATCCGAAGCTGGCCAATGGCGGCCTGGACGCCAACTGGCTCACCTTGCACGGCATCCCGACCGTCACGTTCGGCGCCGGCCAGAACGAGCCGCACACGGTCGACGAATGGATCGACATTCCGGCTTTCCAGGATGCCTGCCGCCTCGCGCTCGCCCTCGCGACGCTGCGCTGACGGTCTTTGCCCGGGGGCTGCGCGGAGCCTTGCTGCGGCAAGGCTCCGGCTCCGCCAAAGCGGAAGCCGCCCGCGGATCGCCGCGGCGGCCGCCCATGTGCGCGCAAGCCCATATCACGCGCCGCCACCGTCGCGAGCGCTTCAACGATACCCTGATCCGGCCAAACCTGGCGCAGCCCGCGGCGCGCTGCGGACGGGAGGGCGTCCGCAATGGCGGATCGGGCCGGCGCGCGCGATCGTGGCAGCCCGATCGCGTCCTGCGGAGTCCTGCCGCTGCTGCGCCGGCCGGCGAGGTCTCCTGCCGCCTGCCGCATCCTGTTTTGTCAGCCGGCCGGAAACGATAACGCATGTCGGCACCGGTCTCTCGAGATCATAACTTCCAGGAATAAAGTGCGCGCACGTTTGAATTTGCAAAGCCCTGACCTGCATTGGACTGTGCGCTGGCAAGGCCGCGGCTGAGAGCGGCCGGTGGGGAAATTCGGGAGAAACACCATGAAGACGTGGGTCGGTGCCGTCATGGCTCTGGCGATGGGCATGGGTGCGGCGCGCGCCGACATCATTCATGCGACCTGGGGCGGCGGCGGCGCGGCGGTGCTGCGCGACCATTTCCAGGCCCAGTTCGTTCAGCGCACCGGCATCGCCGCCCGCATGGCCGAGGTCCCGAACACGGCCGGCCTCGTCCGCTCGCCCACGGCCTCGCAGTACAATGTCGTCGAGGTCACCTATTTCGAAGCGATCGGCCTCGCCAGGTCGCGCCTGCTCGAAACCTTCGAGGACAGCGAGATCCCGGCCATCGCCCAACTGCCGAAAGAGCTCGTCGTCCGCAATGCGCAGGGCAAGATCGTCGGCCTTTCCACCCATTTCGCCTACTACGGCATCGCCTACAACACGACGCTCGCCAAGGCCTCGGATTTCCAGTCGTGGAACGATCTGGCCGACCCGCGCTGGCGCGGCCGCCTGGCGGTCACCCGCCCGGTCTACGCGACCTCCTACGACCTCACCATCATGGCCCATGCCAATGGCGGCAGCGCCAGCGACGTCCGGCCGGGCCTTGCGCCGCTGCGCGCCATGTTCGCCAATGCGCTGACCACCTATACCTCGCTCGCCCACATGAACACGCTGCTGGCGCGCGCCGAGGTGACCGCCGTGCCGTTCTATTCCACCCGCGTCTGGAACCTGAGGCGCGAGGGGCAGACGACCATCGACATGGTCATTCCCAAGGAAGGAGCGCTGATGCTGCCCTATGTGGTGGTGGTGCCCAAGGGATCGGCCGATCGCGCCCAGACGATCGCCTATCTCAACGCCCTGCTCGATCCGGAGGCGCAGACCCGCCTGTCGGCGCAGAACGGGTCGATCCCGTCGAACAATCAGGCCATGCTGTCGCCGGATGTCGAGCGTGCGCTCGGCATGAGCCGCGCCGACCTGATGAAGCGCATGTACATTCCCGACTGGAATGCCGTGGTCGGCCACTATGAAGAGCGGCTCGACCAGGTCGAACAGATCGCGGCCGGCGCGCGCCGCTGAGACACCGCCGGGCGAGGGGAGGGCATCTCCCGGTCCCGCTTCTCCCTTCCACTGGTTTATCGTTCATGTCCGACGCACAATCAGGGCCTGGCCTCCAGGCCTCGCCGTCCCGCGTGTCCCAGGGTGCCATCGCGATCGCCAAGGTCTCCAAGAGCTACGGCCAGACCGAGGTGCTGTCCGGCGTCGACCTCACCATCGAGGCCGGCACGTTCCTGACCCTGCTCGGGCCCTCCGGCTGCGGCAAGACCACCCTGCTGCGGCTGGTTGCCGGCTTCATCGAGCCGAGCACGGGCGAGATCCGCATCGACGGCCGGCCGATGGCCGGCCTGCCGGCCCAGCGCCGGCCGATCGGCATGGTGTTCCAGAACCTCGCGCTGTTTCCGCATTTCAGCGTGGAGGAGAATATCGGCTACGGCCTGAAGCTGCGGAAGGTCGCGCCGGCCGAGATGCGCCGCAAGGTCGGGATGTTTCTCGACCTTGTCGGTCTCACCGGCCTCGGCGGACGCCGCATCTCGCAGCTCTCGGGCGGCCAGAAGCAGCGCGTCGCGCTTGCCCGCGCCCTCGTGCTGGAACCCTCGATCCTGCTGCTCGACGAGCCGCTGTCGGCGCTCGACCTGCAGCTGCGCAAGCAGCTCCAGGTCAGCCTGAAGGAGATCCAGAAGCAGCTGAAGACCACCTTCGTGTTCGTCACCCACGACCAGGAGGAGGCGACCCTCGTCTCCGACAGCATCGTGGTGATGAGCGCGGGCAGGGTCCAGCAGTTCGGCTCGCCGCGCGCGATCTATGCCCGTCCGGAAAACCTGTTCGTCGCCAAGTTCATCGGCGAGCTCAACGAGATCGCCGGCACGGTGGCGGCTGCCGGCGCCGAGGCGCTGGCCGTCGACACGGCGGCGGGCCGGCTGGTCCTGCCGGCCTCCGCCGCCCGCGCCTTCGCCCCGCGCGAGGGCGCGGCCTGCCTCGTCTGCCTGCGTCCGGAACAGCTCGACGTGCGCCGGCCGGACGACGTGCCCGTGGGCGCGGCCAGCCTCGCGGCGACCGTCGTCGACCGCATCGCGCTCGGGCCGATCATCCGCATCGTCCTCACCTGCGGCGGGCGCCGGCTGACCGCCGTCCGGCTTGCCCGCGACGGCGAGGCTCTGCCGGCGATCGGCGCGGCCTGCGCCGTCACCTTCGCTCCCGCCGACGCCCAGCTCCATGCGCCGCTCGCCGGTGCGATGGCGAGCGCCTTCGGAGAGCGCGAATGACCGACACGCAAGCCTCGTCGCCGGCCAAGGCGCTGCTGCTGGTACCGGTGCTCGTCCTGCTCGGCATGTTCTTCGCGGCGGTGATCCATCTCTTCAGCAGCGGCTTTGCCGACGACGGCGGCTGGTCACTGCGCTATTTCCGCCAGATCCTCAGCCGCGCCGACTATCACGTTGTCTTCCTGCGCACGATCCTGTCGTCGCTCCTGGTCGCCGTTCTCTCGGTCGTGCTGTCCTATCCGATCGCGCTCCTGCTCTGGCGCCTCGACCGCTGGCGCAACCTGCTGCTCATCGTGGTGCTGGTGCCCTGGCTGGTCAGCCTCGTGGTGCGCACCTATGGCTGGCTGGTGCTGCTCGGCCCCAAGGGCGTGATCAACGCCATGCTCGCCTGGCTTGGCGTGATCGAGGCGCCGCTGTCGCTGATGTTCAACGATCTCGGCATCATCATCGGCCTGACCCACGTGCTGATCCCCTTCGCGGTGATCTCGATCCTGTCTTCGCTGCTCGACATCGAGGGCAATCTCGAAGAGGCCTCCGGCGTGCTCGGCGCGGCTGGGCTGCAGACCTTCCGCTATATCGTGCTGCCGCTGTCGCTGCCCGGCGCCTTCACCGCGCTGATGGTGATCTTCCTCGCCAGCATCGGGGCGATCGTCACCCCCATCCTGCTCGGCGGCATGTCGCACCAGTTCGCGGGATCGCAGATCTACCAGGAGGTCATGTACACCTTCAACATCAACAAGGCCGCGGCCTGGTCGATCTGCCTCCTGTCCATCAGCTTCCTGTCCCTCCTGCTGCTCAAGCTGATCGAGCGGCGCCTGCTGGCGAATCTGGAGTAAGCGTCATGGCTTCGCTCAATCCCATCGCCAGGGGCCTCGGCATCGCGCTGCTCGTCTCGCTGCCCGCGCCGATCGCGATCGTCGTCGGCGCCTCCTTCAGCGACAGCGGCTACATCCAGTTTCCGCCCGACGTGCTCAGCCTGCGCTGGTATGTCGAGACCTTGAGCGACCCGCGCTGGCCGCGCGCCTTCGCCATCAGCATCGGCATCGCCGCCGTGACCGCGGTCATCGTCACCGCCTGCAATTTCATGGCGGCCTATTACACCGTGCGCCACGCGCCGCGCATTGCCGCCCTGCTCGAGTTGGCGATCTTCTCGCCGCTGTTCTTCCCGCATGCCGCGATGGGCGTGGCCATGGTCGCGCTGATCGCCAAGCTCGACCTGATCGGCACGGCGCCGGGCATCATCATCGCCCACCTGATCGTGACGCTGCCCTTCTCCTACCGGCCGATCCACGTCGCGCTGCGCAGCATCGATCCCGATCTCATCCGCGCGGCCAACGTGATGGGCGCCAGCGAATGGCAGGCGCTGCGCGACATCGTCCTGCCGATGTGCCGGTCGGGCATCCTCACCTCGCTGCTGTTCGCCGGCATCATTTCGTTCGACGAGGTGACCGTGACGATGTTCCTGATCGGTCCCAACATCACGACGCTGCCGGTGCAGATCTTCTCCTTCGTGCAGGATTCCGCGACTCCCGTGCTGGCCGCGATCTCGACCATCAGCGTGCTCATCACGGTGCTAGCCGTGGTCATCCTCGACCGCGTCGCCGGGCTCACCTTCTTCGTCCGCCGCGACGGCGCCTAGATCGCCGTCGTCCCGGCCGCGCCGGCGCGGCAGCCTGATCGCGAGGCTCGGCGCGGCGCGCGGGTCCTCGCCGCGGGCGAGCGCCTCGGTGCGCCGGCGCAGCTCCGCCAGGAAGGCATTGGTGACGGCCGAGACCCGCCGGCGGCGCGACAGCACCACGTTGAAGGTGAACTCGATCGCCGGCTCGAAGCGGCGCGCCACCAGCCCCGGCCAGAAGCCCTGATGCACGCCCATCGGCTCGACGATGGCAATGCCGAGGCCGCGCGACACCAAGGCATTGGCCTCGACCGATGAGAACACCTCGGCGCGCATCTTGCGCGGCACCCGCTGCTGCTCGAACACGGCGTCGGTGAGGTGGCGCATCCGGCTGTTGCGGCTGAACGAGATGAACTCCGCGCCTTCGAGGTCGCGCGGCACGATCACGTCGCGGCTCGCCAGGGGATGGTCGGCGGTCATCACGCAGACCGCGCTGGCGTGCAGCAACGGATAGGTGACCAGGTCCGGGTGGTGGAACTGGCTGACCGAAAAGCCGACATCGACATTCTGGCCGAGCACGTCGGTGCCGACGACGCTGGAGACGTCCAGCGACACCGCCACCGACGGATTGGCCTTGGCGAAATCGACGAGCGCGTCGGCGACCAGCGTATGACCGATCGATGCCGCCGAGACGATTCTGAGCTCGCCGGTGCGGAAATGCCTGAGGTCGCTGGCGAAGCGCTCGACATCGGCGAGCGAGCCGAACAGCCGGCGCACCTCCTTGTAGAGCAGATGCGCCTCGTCGGTCGGCACGAGCCGCTTGCGCTTGCGCTCGAACAGGGTGAGCGCGAGATCGATCTCGAGGCCGGCGAGGATCTTGCTCATGGCCGGCTGTGACAGCCGCATGCGCTCCGCGGCGGCCGTGACCGTGCCGGTCTCCATGAACTGGACATAGGCCTCCAGCTGGCGGTGGGTGATCCGCAAGGCGCTCCTCCGGGTTCGTCGCTTCAGAACATAACCAGCGTGCATGAACTTCAGTCAAAAAGAAATTTGAAGCGCCTGTCCGATCACGGAATACTGCCGGTCACAGCGGTTTTCGAGCCGCGATTTCGATCAGAAAATCGCGGAATTGGAAGATGCGGCCCAAGCGCCGCGGCTGTGTCCTGACCAACGGTCCATTGTCATAACTTCAGGACCTGTTGGATCGCGCTTTCGACCCCGGGAATGTCATGACGCACGTGTCGATCGAGAATGAACAGCCGGTCTGGGCGGATGCCTATCTGGCGCGCATCGGGGCCATGAGCCTGGCCGACCGGCACCGCGAAATGGAGGCCTTCGTCTTTCCGCGCAATATCGGCGCGCTGCTGCGCGAGGCCGCGGCGGAGACGCCCGGCGCGACCGCCTGGAACTTCTTCGAGACCGGCGAGACGATCACCTACGGCGCGCTCGACGCGATGGTCGATCGCCTCGCCGCGGCGCTCGCCGGCTTCGGCATCGCCAAGGCCATGCGGGTCGGCGTGATGCTGCCGAACTGTCCGGAAATGCCGCTCACCTGGCTCGCGCTGGCGCGCCTCGGCGCGGTCATGGTGCCGGTCAATCTTCGCTATACCGGCCGCGAGCTGGCCTATGTGCTCGGCGATGCCGAAGCCGAGGCGCTCGTCATCCACGACGAATGCGGAGCGCAGTGGCAGGAGGCGGTCGAGATCGCCGAGCCCGGGCGCTTTCCGGCACGGGACAGGATCATCCGCATGCCCGGCGACGCCGATGCGGCGAGCCTGCTGCCGGCCGGCGCGGTGACCTTCGAGGCGCTGCTGGCGAGCGTCCCCGCAGGCGCGCGATATGACGGGCCGGAGCCGGAACACGGCGATCTCATGAACATCCAGTACACGTCGGGCACGACCGGATTTCCCAAGGGCTGCATGCTGACCCATCGCTACTGGCTGGGCGCGGCCTTCGTGAACGGCTTTCGCGATGCCAAGCGCCTGCGCAATGTCCTGGCGTCGACGCCGTTCTTCTACATGGACCCGCAATGGCTGCTGCTGCTGGCCTTCTTCCAGCGCGGCACCCTGTTCGTCGCGCGGCGTCAGAGCGCGAGCCGCTTTGCGCAGTGGCTGCGCGACTACCGGATCCACTTCTGCCTGTTTCCGGAGATCGTCTTCAAGCAGCCCGAAACCCCCGACGACGGCAAGACGGTGCTGCGCCGCGCCAACATCTACGGGCACCGCAAGGAGGTCAACGCGCCGCTGCGCAAGCGCTTCAACGCGCCGGCCATGGAAGCCTTCGGCATGACCGAGGTGGGACCGGGGCTCTATATGCCGCTCGAGGCGCTGCACATGGTCGGCTCGGGATCCTGCGGCATTCCCTCGCCGTTTCGCGAGGCGCGCATCGTCGACGAGAGCGGCAAGGATGTGGCGCGCGGCGAGATCGGCGAGCTCGTCCTGCGCGGTCCCGGCCTGATGCTCGGCTACTACAACCGGCCGGAGGCGAACCGCGACAGCTTCTTCGGCGACTGGTTCCGCACCGGCGATCTCTTCCGCCAGGATGCGGAAGGCTATTTCTACATCGTCGGGCGCCTCAAGGACATGGTCCGCCGGGCCGGCGAGAACATTGCCGCGCGGGAGGTCGAGACCGTGCTGCGCAACATGGTCGAGCTCGAGGAGGTGGCGGTCGTGGCGGTGCCGGACGAGACGCGCGGCGAGGAGGTGAAGGCCTACGTCCAGCCGGCCGCGGGCGTCGCTGCGGACGATGCGCTGATTCAATTGATCACCCGCCACTGCGAGGCCAATCTCGCCTCGTTCAAGATCCCCCGCTACATCGCCTTCGTGAACGACATTCCGCGCACCGCCTCGCAGAAGGTCGCCAAGGCGGCGCTCACCGCCGGCAAGGCGGACCTGCGGATCGGCGCCTATGACCGGGTGGAAGGACTCTGGCGATGAACGAACCTCTCTGGAGCCGCAGTGCCAGCGATCTCCTGCCCGAGCTGCGGTCGGGCCGGCTGAAGGCGGAGACGCTGATGCAGGCGGTGCTTGACCAGGTCGCCGCGCGCAACGGGCCGGTCAACGCCTTTTCCCATGTCGATGCCGGGCGGGCGCTCGCCGCTGCGCGCGCGGCCGACCGCGATCTTGCCGCCGGCCGGCCGGCGGGGCCGCTGCACGGCATCCCCTTCTCGGTGAAGGACCTGCTTGCCGTCGAGGGCATGCCGCTCGAATATGCCTCCGAGGCCTTTGCCGGCGCGGTCAGCGACGAAGATGCCCTGGCCGTCGCCCGGCTGCGCCGCGCCGGGGCCATTCCCTTCGCCAAGTCGACCACTCCCGAATTCGGCCACAAGGTGCTGACCGACAGCCCGCGCCAGGGCATCAGCCGCAACCCCTGGAACCCGGAGCTGAGCTGCGGCGGATCGAGCGGCGGCGCTGCGATCGCCGCCGCCATGGGTTTCGGCCCGCTGCACGTGTCGACCGACGGCGCGGGATCCGGCCGCATTCCTGCCTCCTGCTGTGGCGTCGTCGGCCTGAAGCCGACCTGGAGCGCGGTGCCGCACGAGACGACGACCGACCTCTTCGCCTCGCTCACCTGCATCGGCCAGATGGGACGCACCGTCGCCGACGTCGCCTTGATGTTCAACGTGATGAAGGGCCCCGATCCGCGCGATCCCTGGTCGCATGGCGGATCGACCGAGAAGGTCGCGCTGCCGGCATCCCCGGTCGCGGCGCTCGCCGGCCTCAGGCTGCGCTACGCGCCGCTCACGGTCAATCGCTGGGTCGACCCCGAGGTCGAGGCGGCGGTCGGCGCCGCGGTCGGGCGGCTCGTCGCCGCCGGCGCCAATGAGGTCGCCATGCCCGCCGACATCGTCTTCGACATCGGCTCGGCGCTGATCCTGATGCGCGCCTACCAGCATGCCCGTTTCGGTTCGCTGCTCGCCGAATTCGGCCCGCGCATGGACCGTACCGCGCGGCTCGGCCTGACCTTCCAGCCGGAAACCCAGACCTACCAGCGGCTGGCGGCGGCAACGCGCGCGCGCACCGACATCTTCCGCCAGGTCGAGCGTCTGTTCGACGGCGCCGACATCTTCATCACGCCGACGGTCGCCCATCCGGCGCTGCCGGCGGACCAGGCCGCCGACGCGCCGCTGGTGGTCGAGGGTGTCGACCACGGGCCGCTGCGCGAGGCCTGGTATCCCTACACGATCCCGTACAATGCCAGCGGACATCCCGCGATCTCCGTGCCTTGCGGCCTGTCATCGGCCGGCGTGCCGATCGGCCTGCAGATCGTCGGCCGCTGGCACGACGAGGCCCGGCTGCTCGCGGTCGCCGCCGCGCTGGAAACGCTTCAGCCCTGGGCCGGGCGCTGGGCCCCGCTCGCGGTCAAGGAACCTCAATCATGATCATCGACTATGGCAGCCGCCCGCCGGTGCCGGCCTTCGGCCCGAAGGCCGCCCAGCATCTCAACCGCTATCGCCAGGTCTATTCCAACAGCGAGGGGGCGGCCGAAGCCCTGCAGGGCGATCTTGCCGGCTATCTCGCCGAATACGACAAGGCCGGGGTCAGCCATATCTGCGTCAAGGCGCGCGACCTCGAGAGCACCTATGGCTGGCGCATCCGCAACGAGGATGTCGCCGGGTTCTGCGAGAGCCAGGGGCCGCGCTTCATCGGCTTTGCCGGGGTCGACCCGAACAAGGGCATGACGGCGGTGCGCGAGCTCGATCATGCCGTGCGCGAGCTCGGCCTGCGCGGCCTCAACCTGCAGTGCTTCGAGCACAAGATGGCGATCAACGACCGGCGCATGTATCCGCTCTATGCCAAGTGCATCGAGCTGGACATTCCCGTGAACATCCACTGCTCGATCAATTTCGCGACCTCGACGCTGATGCGCTACGGCCATCCCTCGCTGCTCGACGAGGTCATGGTTGATTTCCCGGAGCTCAGGGTCTGCGCCTCGCCGCCGGGCTTTCCCTGGGTGCACGAGCTCATCGGCGTCGCCTGGCGCCACGCCAATGTCAGCATCGGGCTCGTCGCCGTGCGCCCGAAATACCTGACGGTTGCAGGCTCGGGCTACGAGCCGCTGCTGCAATATGGCCGCACCGTCCTGAAGGACCGGATCATCTTCGGCAGCGCCTATCCGCTCGGCCCGATCGGCCGGACGATCGAGGAGATCCGCGCCTTGCCCATCGGCGAGGACGTCAAGCACCTCTGGCTCTACGAGAATGCGCGGCGCTTCCTGCGTCTGCCCTGACGGCCGGCGGCCCCGCCACCATGGGGTGACGGGGCTGCGCTGTGGCCGGGCAAGGGCGTCGATTACTTCAGCAGGGTCTTGAGGCCTGCAACGGCCTCGTTGACGCCGTCGCCGACAGCGTCCTTGACGCCGCCGATCGCGCCCAAGATAGCGCCGGCGCCCATGCCGCCGAAGGCGAAGACCGGACCGCCGAGGATGCCGATCCTGCCGCCGGTCTTGGCCCCGTCCAGCGTGCTCTCACCGATGTGTTCGAGCTGCTTCACGACATCGAAGCCGCCATTCACGGTTTCGAGGCTGGCATCGGTCAGCGCAACGGTGCCGTCGGTCTTGCTGGTCATCGAGGGTCTCCATCGTTTGGGCTTGTGCCCGGTGTTTCGATGGAACCGACCCTATGAGCGAGCACTTACGCGAACCTTACGCCCCATGCACGCCATGGTGGTCAAGCTGAAGACATTGTGAACGGGCATGCAATGGACAGCGCGAATGGATGTCGCCGTCCGGCAGGCTTGCGTTACGCACGCGATGAGACTTCGTCCAGGCAGCGCGCATCGACCTGAAACGGCCGCGGTTCAGTCGACCCAGAACGTGCCGGTGAGCGGCGCCGCCAGGAAGCGGCTGTTGATCTCGTCGAGCGTCGCGCGCGGATCGATGTCGGCGAAGAGCTCCGGATGGAGCCATTTGGCGAGGAGCTCGACGGCGACGATATGGGCCGGCGTGTGCACGAAGAGGTGCCAGAGGCCATGCGCCCGGCGCCCGGAGACCGCGCCGAGGGCCGAGAGCTCCGGCCTACGGAGCAGGCCGGCGAAACCTTCCGTGGCGCGGTTGGCCGTAACGCCAGGCCCGAGCGCGAAGCCGCTGGGCGCGCCGACGCCGGTTGCGACATAGACGTCCGGATTGCGGGCGAGCAGAAACTCGACGCTGACCTGGCCGATCGGCGCGGTCAGCCGTTCGGCGCCGACATTGCCGCCGCCGGCGGCGCGGATCAGCCCGTCGACGCTGCCGGGGCCGGCGGTGAAGCAGCAGTCGGGACGCGCCGCGAAGGCATGGAGGAAGAGCGAGCGCGGCGCGGGCCTCGCGCCCGCGAGCCGGCCGGCGATGCGGTCGAGCCGGCCACGGTAGAAGCCGATGAAAGCCTCGGCCTCGGTCTCGCGGCCGATGAGGCGGCCGAGGATGCGCAGGCTCGGCTCGGTATGGGCGAGCGGCTCGAGGAAGAAGTCGACGACCACGACCGGAATGCCGGCGGCCTCGAGCCTTGCCAGGACCGGCGGCAGGGCCGCGGGACCCGAGCCGAAGCGCTGGACATCGAAGGTGGAGGCGACGACGAGGTCCGGCCGGCGCGCGATGATCGCTTCGGCGGAAATACTGTCGAGCGTGCCGCGGCCGACCACAGGCACATGGTCGATCGCCGGGAATTTCGCGCGCAGGATGGCGGGCTGGATGCCGTTGGCGCCGCCGTCGGCCCAGCCGGCGAGGAGGCCGACCGGATCGGGATGGATCAGCGACAGGGCATCGAGGCTCACCCAGGCGCCGAGCACGATGCGTCCGGCCGGCCGCGCCAGCACGACCTCGCGTCCGGCAAGGTCGGTGACCCTGATCGGCGCATCGGCGCGCGCCTGGCCGAGCAGGGCGGCGAGGCCGAGCGCGAGAACCCCCAGAATGCGCGCGAGCGCCATCGGCACGGTCACCATCGATAGGTCAGCGTCGCCAGCACGGTGCGGCGCGAGCCGAGCGTGCAGCCGGGCACGTTGCCGCATTGGGACACGTAGTAGGTATCGAACAGGTTCTTCGCCGTCACCGACAGCCGGGCGCCGGCCAGCCGCGGCGAGGCGTTGCCGAGATCGTAGTGCAGGCTGGCATCGACCAGCAGATGCGGCGGGATCGCCACCGTATTGCTCGGATCGGTGGTATTGCCGACATAGCGCAGGCCCGCGCCGACCGTCAGGCCGGCAAGGCCGCCCGATTGCACCGTGTAGTCGGCCCAGAGCGAGGCCTGGTGCACCGGCGTCGCGGCGAGCCTGCGGCCGATTTCGGCGGCGACCGAGCTGCGCGTCACCTTGTGGTCGAGATAGGCGTAGGAGGCGATGAGGCCCCAGCCCTGGCCGAGGCTCATGCGGGCCTCGGCGTCGAAGCCGCGCACCGAGACCTCGCCGAGCTGGACGCGGGCGAAGGGATGGCTCGGATCGGCATCGGCGGTCAGCGTGTTCTGCTGGCGGATGTCGAAGACGGCGGCCTTGAACGAGGCGTTGACCCCGGCCGGCTGGTACTTGATGCCGGCCTCGTACTGGCGCGAGGTGAGCGGCCGGAACACCTGGCCGAAGAAGTCGGTTTCCGCCGTCGGCTGGAACGAGGTGGAATAGCTGACATAGGGCGCAAGGCCGTTGTCGAACACATAGGAGAGGCCGGCGCGGCCGGTGAAGGCGCCGCTGTCGTTGTGGACAGTGGAACGGGCCTGCGTCGCCACCGTGGTGGTGCGCGCGGCGACGCTCGTCCAGTCGTAGCGGCCCGACAGGGTGGCCACCCAGTTGCCGAGCTTGATCTGGTCCTGGGCGTAGAGGCCGAGCTGGCGGAGGCTTGCGCTCTTGGTCTGGAAGTTGATGCCGGGATCGGCGACGGCGAGGCCGTAGGTCGGGTTGAAGATGTCGATCGGGGGCGCCAGGCCGCGGCCGACATTGTAGGTCGTCTGCTCGTTGCGGTAATCGAGGCCGATCAGCGCGGTGTGGCGGAGCGCGCCCGTGTCGAAGCGCGCGACCAGCCGGTTGTCCACCGTGAGCGTCCGGGCCGTCGCGTCGATGCGGAAGGCCGCCCGGTTGAGCGTGCGGTTGTCGGGCAGAAGTTCGCCGTTGCGGTTCAGCGCGCGCAGATAGACATCGGTTTCGGTGAAGCGGACGCCCTGCGAGAAGCTCACTGCGTCGTTGAAGCGATGGTCCAGCGCATAGCCGATCATGGCCTGGTCGCGATCGAACCGGTCGAAGCCGGGCTCGCCGGCATAACGGTTGAACGGCAGGCGGCCATTGACCGGATTGGGGAAGAGCGTGCCCGATGTCGGCAGGTAGTTGAAGCTGGTGCGGCCGTTGCGGTCGCGCAGATACTGGCCGAGCACCGTCAGCGTGGTCGCTTCGCTCGGCCGGAAGGTGAGGGCGGGCGCGAGGAACAGCCGGTCGTCGTGCATGAAGTCGACCTGCGTCTGTGATTGCCTGACGAGGCCGGTGAAGCGGTAGAGCACCTGTCCGCCTGGGTCGACAGGTCCGCCGAAATCGAAAGCGCCCTGCAGCCGCGAGAAGCTGCCGGTCTGGATCTGCACTTCACGCAGCGGCGTCGCGGTCGGCCGTTTCGAAACCATGTTGACGATGCCGCCAGGGCTGCTCTGGCCATAAAGGGCGCCCGAGGGGCCGCGCAGGATCTCGACACGCTCCAGGCCGTAGGGCTCGACCACCGCGGTCGCCCAGTCGGTCGAGGCGCTGCCGTCGGGCAGGCGCATGCCGTCGAGAAACAGGTCGGCCTTGAAGCCGCGGAGCTGCACGTAGCTGTCGAATTGCGAGGCGGCGCCGTAGGTCTCCGGCGCGACGCCCGCCGAATAGCGCAGCGCCTCGCCGAGCGTCTGGGCGCCCTGGTTGCGGATCTGGTCGGCGGTGATGATGTTGATCGTCTGCGGGATCTCGATGAGCGGCGTATCGGTCTTGGCGCCGGTCTGCGTGCGCCGCGCGACATAGCCGCTGTCCGGACCTGCCGGCATCGTCGGGTGGCCCTGCACCTGGATTTCATCGAGCTGAACCGCCCGGCTGTCGTTTGCCGCCTGTTGCGCCCAAGCGGTCGCTTCGATGCCGAATAAAGCAAGTGAAAGCGTGCCGCAAAGGGCGATCTTTGACTTGCATCTGTTCTGCTTGTTCAGGCGCTTCGCACGAAGATACGGCCGAGGGGAAGGCATGTCGCGATTCTTGATGCTGATATCGGGTTCGTGTCTTGTATTTATTCTTTGCAGCGGCTTACATTTGACAGATTCTAATCAGATGAGGCCCGTCACTATTCTAGCCTTGATCCCGTTTCGCACGTGGATCATATTTCACCGAGATCGGGTCAAAATCGATACGCAAATGACGCTCAGGGCGATGCCACCGCGAACGGGTCAGCCGATGCCGGCGGAACGGGTCAACAAGCTGCCGCTCGACGAGGACACGCCGCGTCCCGTGGTCGTGCTCGACCAGTCGTTCGCGAGCGGTGCCCGCACGCGCTGGCACAGCCATCGGCGGACCGAGCTTCTGCATGCTTCGGGCGGGCTTCTGGTGCTCAATACGGAGAACGGTACCTGGACCGCGCCGGCCGGGCACGCGCTGCTGGTGGCTGCCGACGTGCCGCACGAGCTTGCCGCCTATGGCTGCGTATCGATGCGCGCGGCCTTCCTGTCGGACGAGATCCTGGACGGGACGATGAGCCGCGATTGCCGCGTCATTGCCGTGTCCGACCTGCTCGACATCGCCCTGAAGGCACTGGCCGAGGGCCCGCTGCTCTATGATCCCGCCGGCCGCGGCGGCCACCTCGCCGCCCTCGTCGCCGATGAGATCGGGCGTGCCGCCGAGATCGAGATCGCCCTGCCGGTGCCCCAGCACAAGGCTTTGCGCAAGCTCTGCCGGGAGCTGATCCAGACACCTTCGCTGGCCCATGACCTCGACGGCTGGTCGGAGGTCGTCGGCGTCAGCCGCAGCACCTTCACGCGCCGCTTCCGCGCCGAGACGGGGTTGAGCTTCGCCGAATGGCGGCGGCGTCTGCGCATGCTGCATGCGCTGACGCTGAGCGCCGACGGTGTTTCGCTGCGGCTGGCGGCGGAGACGGCCGGCTATCGCAGCACCAATGCGCTGCGCGACATGATGCGCCGGACCATGAGCCGGACGATCAGCAAGGCGGCCGCGCCGGCGCCGCTGCAGCGGGCCTGAATCTCAGGCTGCGGTCGCCGCCGGGCCGTCGACGGCAATGTGCAGGCGGCCGCGCGAGCAGCGCTCGACCCGGGCCGCGACGCCATAGACCTGGCCGAGCAGGGCCGGCGTGATCGCAGCATCCGGCGTGCCCTGGGCGGCACAGCGGCCATGATCGAGCACCACGACATGGTCGGCGTGGGCAGCCGCCAGGGTCAGGTCGTGCAGGACGGCCACGACGATGCGGCCTTCGGCGGCAAGCTCGCGGATGATGGTCATGACGTCGAGCTGATGGCGCAGGTCCAGGGCGCTCGTCGGCTCGTCCAGCAGCAGGAGCTTCGGCGCGCGCACCATGGCCTGCGCCAGGCTCGCCATCTGGCGCTGGCCGCCCGACAGCCGGCCGATGCCTTCGAGCGCAAGGTCGACGATGCCGAGCCGATCGAGCACGTCGACGGCCCGCCGCCGGGCTGCGGCGAGGCCGCCGTCGAATTCGGCGAGCGGTGAGGCCTTGAGCGCGCCGATGACCCCCTCGAGCACGGTGAGCTCGGCGCCCTGCGGCAGGGTCTGCGGCATGAAGGCGACATGGGAGGCCCGCTCGGCGAGCTTCAGGTCCATGAGCTCGGTGTCGCCGAGCCGGACCGAGCCGGTGGCCGGCACCAGCCCGGCCAGCGCCCGCAGCAGGGTGGATTTGCCGGCGGCGTTCGGGCCGACCAGGGCCGTGAAGCTGCCCGGCGCGATCGTCTCGAGCGACAGGTTCTCGATGACCTTGCGGTTGCGATAGCCGGCGCCGAGGTCGCGGACGGCGAGAGGAAAGCCGGTGGAGCTCATGTGCGTTCGCGCCGGCGCAGGATGAGGGCGAAGAAGACCGGCAGGCCGACCAGCGAGGTGACGATGCCAACCGGCAGCAGCACGCCCGGCACGATGTTCTTCGAGGCGGCGTCGGCCAGCGCCATGACCAGCGCCCCGGTCAGCGCGCTGGCGGGCAGGAAGAAGCGATGATCCTCACCGATCAGCAGCCGTGCGATATGGGGCCCGACCAGGCCGACGAAGCCGATCGTGCCGACGAAGGCGACCGAGGTCGCGGCGAGCAGGCTGATGCGGAACAGCGCGCTGAAGCGCAGGCGCCCGACGTCGACGCCGAGGCTGCGGGCGCGATCCTCGCCAAGGCGCAGGGCGGTCAGCTTCCAGGCCGCCGCCACCGAGAACGGGAAGGTCAGGGTCAGCACCGCCGCCAGCACACCGATGGCCGGCCACGAGGCGCGCGTCAGGCTGCCCATGCCCCAGAACACGAGCTGCTGCAGGGCGTCGGCCGAGGCGACGAACTGGATCAGCGCGACCAGGGCGTTGAAGGCGAAGACGAGGGCGATGCCGAACAGCACCAGGCTGTCGGTCCCCGCGCTGCGCGAGGCGGCGATCGTCTGCAGGAGCAGAACCGAGCCGAAGGCGAACAGGAAGGCATTGGTGACCACCAGCCAGGCCTGCGGAATGCCCGGCAGGCCGATGCCGAGCACGATGGCGAGGGCGGCTCCGAGCGAGGCGGCGGAGGAGACGCCGAGCGTGAACGGACTCGCGAGCGGATTGTTGAGGATGGTCTGCATTTCCGCGCCGGCAAGCGACAGCGCCGCTCCGACGAACAGGGCCAGCAGCGCCGGCGGCAGGCGCACGTCCCAGACGATGATCGCGGTCGAGCGGCTGACCGCGCTGGGATCGAGCAGCGCCGTCAGCGCTTCGCTGACCGCCATGCCCGACGGGCCGGTGACGAGATCGAGCAGGAAACCCGCGACGAGCAGAACGGCAAGCCCCGCGACGATGGCGATGCGCCGGCGGACGAGCCGGCCATAGCTGAGGAGCACGGCCTCCTTGCCGGCAATGGCGACGCCGTGCGCGCCGAGGCTCTGGCCGTTCATGCTGGCGAAGGTCCCACCTTGTTACCGCAGGGCGGAGCCATAGCCCAGGATCTCGCGGGTCTTCAAGGCCGCGGGGCGCGGCTCTGCCGTGACCTTCGAACCGTTCGAAACTGCAGCCTCGAATGGTTCGAAACGGCGAGCGCGCGCCGCCGCCGCGACCGTCGGTCCGCGGGGGCGAGACGGGGGAGGCGCCGCCGCCGATCGCACGCGGACCCGGCCGCAGTCCGGTCCGGCGCCGGCGCCATCAATGCTCCCGAGCCCCCCGGTCCTGGTCGGGCGGCGGTCGTCGCGGCATCGCCGCGACAGGCTGGCGGTCCTGCGGCGGGATCTTTTTCGCTCACTTTTTCACCGATCCGTGTGGTCTCTAGGCAGCCACAGTGCCAACTATTGATTCTGCATGCCCGGCCTGCACAAAGCTTAATCAGCGAAGCCTGTCACCAAAGCGACGCATTGACACCGTATTTGATGAAAACTGTGTCACGCAATGGTGAGGAAGATTGTGTGAAGCAGTGCCAATAAAATAGAAAATACTTCGCTCTGGCGCGGTAGAGTAGCACCTACGTGAAATGATCAAGGAAGTGCTTGAAAGATTCGGCGATATAGCGGATGGTCTTGGCCGATTCAGAACGACACAGCGTGACGGCCAGGATCGCTGCGGCGAGGGCGGCGGATGCGTTTTTCCATCGGCCGGCTTGGAACCAAAAGCGTCCCTGGGGAGTGATAGAGCACATCTGACACGGGTGGCCGGTCTTTGTGCCGCCCCCACAGGCGTGCCGCTTTCGGCGCGAGCGCTCCATCGAGACGATCGAGGGGGCGGCCGCGCCGGAAACGGCTTTGAGTTCGTTGTGCCGGTCCGACGATGATCGGTGTGGCGGCACGACTTCAGGCTTTGGCAGACAGGCGTTGATGGCAGGCTCAAGCATGTTGCGATTGGCAGTGATCACGACCGCGCGTGTCGATGAGATCGTCTCCAGCCCGACGGAAAGCCTGTTCGATCCGGTTTTCGTCGATGCCGACGGCGAGCTGGTCGATGCCCTGCAGCAGCCCTTTCCCTTCGCTGCGGTGCTCAACACGCCGTGCGTGGCGCTGGTCGGCTGGTCGGAGGCGGACGCGGCAAGGCTCGAACGCGTCCAGGAGCGGCTCATCGCGGCCAAGGCGCCGATCATTCCCGATATCGTGGTGCTCGAGGACCAGCCGTCCTGGGAAACCATGATGCTGGGCGTCGCGCACTGCCTGGAGGGCTTCATTGCGCTGCAGGCCAAGCTGATCGGCCAGCAGACGCGCGATCTCCTGGAATTGCGCCGCCATCACGATGCCCTGCAGGAGAGCTTTTCCGGCGTCGAGCGCTATCTCGCCGAGCGCGTCGTGCCGATGCTCGAGGAGACCTTCGTCTGCGAGCCCGAGCAGGCGCTGGCATTCAGCGAGTTCAGGCTTGCCGGGAATCGCCCGAAACGCCGGCAATATCTGCCCGTTTCGACCAAGACGCTGGGCGCCGTCGGGCTCCATGTCGCCGAGGCCGACACCGAGGCGACGGGCCATTTCATGGCCGAACTGGCCGTGCCCGAGCTGAACCGCACGATTGGCACCTGGCGGATCCCGGTCGCCTTCCTGCAGCGCGGCTGGATGACGCTCGGCCTCGAACGGACCTTCGGCGGGCTGCCGAAGAGCGCCCATCTCGTCGTCTGGAGCGAGGGCGATGTCGGCCGGACGCGGCTGTCGCTCGGCGCGGTCAATCCGCTGCCGCTCTACCAGCTCTCCACGGCGGCCGGCGAGCCGGTGAGCGCCCGGTCGCTGGCCCTCAAGGTGTTCATCGCGCTGCCGGGCATCGAGCTTCGCCATGACGCGCTGACCTTCCTCGCCGACGACGTCGTCGGCAAGACGCGCGCGCCGCCGCCGCGGCTCAACCGGCTCGCCATTCCGCTGCAGCGGCTTGCCGCCGCGCGCCTGCTCGTGCCGAAAAGCTCCGATCAGGATTTCGAGCTGCTCCGCCTCATCGAGGACGAGGGCGCGGTGCTGGTCCATCCCCGCCAGGACGAGCCGACCATCGCCTATTGCGAACATTGCGTGCCGCCCGGCGCGATCCGGCTGACCGCCGACATCGTCGTCGACAATCCCGCGGCGCAGACCGTCGGCTTCCGGCTGGGCGTCATCGGCGCCCAGGCGGTCGAGCAGATGGACATGCACATGATGGGGGCCGGCCGGAACGGTTCGTCGGCGTTCCGGATGTCGGACTGGGTCTTTGTCGGCCCGGGGCAGCAACAGACCATTTCCCTGTCGCTCCAGGATCCGGTCGGCGCCGATGGCGGCTCGCTCCTCCTGGCAACGCGCATGCCGGACGACACCTCGCCCGATTTCGCCTGGGCGAAGTTCGTCAGGCCGCGCGTCGAGATCGCTTGACGTGCCATTGGACGGGAGGTGTCGCCCGTGGACAGCCTGAACATGCCCGATCACATGACCGGCCTGACGCCGGCGCCGCTTGCGGCTGCACCGCTGGCCGGCCCGCGCGTCGCGGTGGTCATCCCGGTGTTCAAGCATTCGGTTTTCCTGGCCGAGGCGGTGCAGTCGGTGCAGGCGCAGGACGCCGATTTTTCCATCGTCACGGTGATCGTCGACGACGGCTGCCCCTTCGTCGAAACCGCCGTCATGGGGGCGAGCCTCGCCATGGCCTATGACGACGTCGTCTATCTGCGCAAGGTCAATGGCGGCCTCAGCTCGGCGCGCAACCACGGCATCGAGCACGTCGTCGCCAACTACCCGTCGGTTCAGGCGATCTACTTCCTCGACGCCGACAACCGCATCAGCCCGACGACCCTCGCCTCATCGCTGGCGCTGCTCGATCCGGACGGCGGCATCGGCTGGGTCTATCCGAATGTCGACAAGTTCGGCGCCGAGTGGAACGGCAACTATACCGGCGCCTATTCCAAGCTGGTCCATCTCCTCTTCGACAATATCTGCGAGGCGGGCAGCCTCGTCGCACGCGCCGTGTTCGACGCCGGCATTCGCTACGACGAGGCGATGAAGCAGGGCTGCGAGGACTGGGAGTTCTGGCTGCAGTGCCTCGACCAGGGGTTCACCGGCGTCAACAATCCGCATTTCGGCTTCGAATACCGCATGCGCGGCGAGAGCATGGTGAGCGATACCGCGCGCGATATCGCCGGCATCCGGCAATATATGTTCAAGAAGCATCCGGCCCTGTTCGAAACCGGCGCGCTGATCCGGCTCGAACATGAGGAAGCGCCGCGCTTCCTGTGCATTTCGCCGCCGACCGACCAGGCCGCTGTCTTCACCGATCCCGTCGCCGATCATCCTGTGCTGTCGCACGATCTCGTCGTCGCCTCGCTCTATCGCGGCCTGTTCGAGCCGGACAGCTACGGCGCACCGGAAACCGTCGTCTGGCTGCGGCGCGAGCTGCTGGACGCGCTGAAGCGCACGAGCCTCGCCTGGACGCTGTTCCACAATATCGAGAAGACCATAGGCCAGGCCAATTTCCTGTGCCTGCGCTTCGTCTCGTCCGCCGACGAGATGGCGATCGAGTTCCGCACCATTGGCGAGGACGGCGACATGCCGCGGCGTGTCCACGGCTGGGTGGCCTCGCGCGATATCCTGCTCCAGTGCATCACCGATCCCTCGCGCGACTGGGTGGCTTCGCTCGGCGAGCGCCGGCCCGCGCCGCGGGTGATCGAGATGACCGTGCGCGTGCCGATCGCCGAGAGCTTCCTCTCGCGCTACTACCTGCCCGCGCCGATGGCGGTCATGGCGACCATCGAAATGGCCGACGATCTCGGGCTGTCGCTGACCGATCGGCCGCGCTGGAGCTGGCGCGAGCCCTACTATCCGGCGGTCAGGAAGCGGCCGGCGCTGATCGAGGCGCATCTGGCGGCCGAGAGCCTGCTGCCGATGATCCGCCCTGCCGACCGCCTGCAGGTCGGCATCGCCCTGCCGATCGCCGCCTATGGCGGCGTGGAACGCGTCGCCTTCGCCGTCGCCAAGGTGCTGAAGGACTGGGGCTGCGACGTCCATCTCTATTGTTTCGGCAAGTCCAACGTGAAGACCTACAAGGGGCAGGCCGCGGTCTTCAAGAGCATCAATTTCTTCAACGAGCCTGGCTACAATCTGTGGGGCGGCTCGCGCCCCTTCATGGGCCATGAGCTGCGCATGGAATGGGACGAGGCGGCCCATGCCAAGAAGGTCATCGGCTTTCTCGGCCGGCTCGACGTGCTGATCAATTGCCAGGTGGCGCCGCTCAACGCCGTGCTCGGCACCTTGCGCCGGCGCGGCGTCAAGACCGTGTCGCATGTCCACGTCATCGACCAGACCTATTTCGGCCGGGCGGTGGGCCACCCCTATCTGACGCTCGGCTTCGAGCACGCCCACGACATGATCCTGACCTGTTCGCAGGCCCTGAAGGACTGGTTCCACGGCATGGGCGTTCCCGACCAGAAGGTCATCCATATTGCCAATGCGGGCGCCTATACGCCGCCCGACTATCAGCCGGCGGCCGAACTGACGCGTCGTCGCCGGGCCCTCACGCAGGGACGTCCTCTGCGCGCACTGTTCGCCGGCCGGCTCGACGCGCAGAAGGGCGTCGAGCGGCTGCTCGCCTTGGTCAAGGCCGGCCAGGAGCGCGGGCTCGACCTGTCCTGGCGCCTGATCGGATCGGAGCTGATCAATGCCAGCGGCCGCCAGCGCTGGAAAAGCGCCTTTGGCGCGCTGGGCGTTGCCGTCGAGGATCCGATCTACGATCCGCAGAAGCTGAGCGACGTCTATCGCGATGCCGACGTGCTGATCATGACCTCGCGCTGGGAAGGCGCGCCGCTCGCCATCATCGAGGCGCAGCGCTTCGGCTGCGTGCCGCTTGCGACGGGGGTCGGCGCGGTCGCCGAGCTGATCGACGACGGCATTGACGGCTTCGTCATCCCCGACGGTCCGGACGAAGCGGTGGCCGAGGCGTTCCTCGAGCGGATCAAGGTCTTTGCCGGCGACCCGACGCGGCTATTGCCACTCGCCGAGCAGTCCATCGTCCGCGCTTCCGAGGCGGAGTGGACGAAGAGCTGCGCGCCGTTCCTGGAACAGCTGCGCAGCTGGTTTCCGGCCGCGGCCGACGCGGCCTGATCCGACCGGCGCCGGCCGGCGTCCTGCCCTGGCTGGTGTTCCTAGCCGGCTCGCGGTCATGCGCCTTGTCGCCAAGTCGAATCACAGCCGGCGATGTTTCCGTCATGGTTTCGCCCTGCAGATGATTGATAATGCCAAGTCTTGGCCCCAGGAACCGTCGAAGCGGTGTTGGAAAGGATCGTTCCTGTCGCCGCAACGGCTTGTGAGGGAACAGAAATCGGCTTCGCTCGAAATGAAACAATAGCCGGAAAACGAAGTCGAGGAGCAGCCATGGCTGGGCGAGAATTGGCGCGCGGCTTCCGCAAGAGGGGGCTCGACACGCGTGAATGCTTTGCGTGCGCCGCAGCAATTTCTGATTTTCGAACACTGCGTAATGGATCACGTTATGTGTAATAGTGATTCAGAATTTGATCTATAAGGCTTGAGTATAAAGATATTTGTGCTGTTTTGAGCAATATATACCTATCATCGCCATCTATAAGGTCGTTAACAAGCTGATTTTGCATATGCGTCAGTGACGAGAAGCGGATTTTCGTGGCGAAGAATACCGAGATGACAAAGACATGACATTGAGGCAAGCATAAAAAATGGATATTCTTGATATATACATAAGTTTAGAATGTATTTAATGGACTAAAGGTAGCATGGTACGATATGTGGCAGCTATTTATCTAAAGTTGTCGCAGTATGGTCACATTCGACCACAATGTATCCGCTTTACAGTACTGCAGTGTTTTGTTAGCGTTTTGTCAGGTACCGACATTCGGTGCGTTCACGCTCTTTTTGCATCGCACATAGGGAGTCCAAGCCATGGCGATCGACGGAACCAGCGGAGACGACGAATTGCGAGGCACCCCCCGTGCCGACGTGATCAACGGGGGATCTGGAGACGACACAATCTACGGCCGGGCGGGAAACGACATCCTGAACGGCGATGACGGCGACGATGAACTCTTCGGCGGCGCCGGTCGCGATCAGCTCAACGGCGGTGCGGGCGATGATGTCCTGCACGGCGGGGCCGGCAACGACCGGCTCGACGGGGGCGACGGTGACGACGTCCTCAATGGCGGCGCCGGCCACGATGTCCTGATCGGCGGCGCCGGTGACGACGTGCTCAACGGCGGCGCGGGCCGCGACGTGCTGTCTGGTGGCGCAGGCGACGATGTTCTGAATGGTGGTGCCGGCGCCGACATTCTCAACGGCGGTGAAGGCGACGATGTGCTCAACGGCGGTGCCGGCCGCGACCGCTATGTCTTCGACGGTTCCTTCGGCAGCGATACGATCGTCGGCTTCGACAACGGCGATCGGATCGAGCTGTCCGATCTGACCTCCTATTCGATCGCGCAGGACGGCGACAACGTCCTGATCACGACCACCAGCGGCACCATCACGGTGCGCGACGCCACGGTTCAGCAGGTGGCGAGCCGCATCGAGGTGGCCTGTCTCGTCAAGGGCACGCTGGTGCGCACGCCGCGCGGCGAGGTCGCTGTCGAGGCGATCGCGATCGGCGACGAGGTTTCGACCATCGACGGCCGGGTGGCCCGCGTCAAATGGGTCGGGCGCCGCGCCTATTCGCGCAGCTTCCTGGAGGCCAACGACAGGATCCGGCCGGTGCTGATCAGCGCCGGCGCGCTCGGTGCCCATGGCCCCGCACGGGATCTGATGGTTTCACCCGAACATGCCGTGCTCGTGGATCAGGTGCTGGTCCCGGCCGGGCTCCTGGTCGATGGCGAGAGCATTCGCGTCGCGCGCGACCTCGACCGGGTCGACTATTTCCATCTCGAATTCGACGAGCCGCAGGTGATCATCACCAATGGCGCGGCGACGGAGAGCTATGTGGAGCAGGGCAACCGGCGCATGTTCTCCAACTATTCCCAATATGCCGCGCTTTACGGCGAGGCCGATGAGCCGGCTTCGCGCCTGCGGCGCTTCACGCTCGTCGATGGCGGCCCCGCCCTCGACAAAATCCGCGACCGGCTGAATAGCCGGCTCGCTTCCGCCGCCTGATTTTCCGACTTCGACTGTTCTGAGCCGGAACGAGCTTTCGATTCGCGTCAATCGCTGTCGAAAGCTCGTTTCCATTGGCAAGGACGGGATTGTTGCTCGCGCTCCGGCGCAGGCGATCCGGGCTTTTGCCAATTCTGTCGTCGCATAGCGCAACAAGAGCCTTCGATTGTCGGCTGGTCTTGTCTGGAGATGTCCGGACATGGGCTGCGTGAAGCCTATGTCCGGCGCAACAACGTGATGGGGGCACCCGTGCTGGTTTCGCGTTCGAACCGACCTGCAGGCAGCGAACGGCGCGATCTGCGCATTCCGCGTGGGGTCGTCATCGTTCGTTACGCCGCCTCGAAGAGCGGGCGTGCCGCTCCGAGTCTCGTCCTGTCCGTGCCGCACGGTTCCGGCGCGGAACTGATCGACCTCGCCGAGCGGGCGGAGCAGACGTTGCCGAAGCCCGGCACCGCGACGGTCATCCGCGCGCAGCGCGACACGATGGTCTCGCTCGAGGTCGTGCCGGTCCAGCCCGGCGGCAGCCTCGATGCGGAAATCCACATCGAGCGCATGGTGGTCGGCGCGGCGGAACCCGAGAGGGCTGCCATGCCGTCCATCCCGGCCGCGCCGGCCCTGGTCTCCGTCGATGCACTCACGGACTTCCAGATCCTGGCTCATGTCTCGCGCCGCGGCGACATCCTCGCCGGCAATGGCGAATGGATCTGTGGGCCGCAGGTCCCCATGTCGATCGAAGGCATCGAATTGAGACTCGGCCGCCTCGCCCCCGATCTCGACATCATGATGTCGGGGTCCTCCCGTTCGCGGGCGCCCGTCGCCTTCCCGGTCTCTCCGGCCGGCACCTTCATCGGCACGCGCGGCCGTGCCGCGCCGCTCACAACGCTGTCCTTCTCGCTGATCGGACGCGCGGCGCCGGCATTCCAGCTGTCGGTTGACGCCCTGTTCCTCGCCTCACCGATCGTGTCCCGGCTCGGCAATGCCATCGAGCTGTCGGGGCCGACCGGCAACGAACCTCTGGTGGGCCTGCGTCTCGCGCTGCGGGCGGTCGGCCAGCCAGGAGTGCAGGCCCCGACGATGCAGCCCGGGGCGGTTCTGCCGGTCCGGCGGGCTGTAGAGAGGGTCAATCAGGGAGACGCTTTGGGAAGTCTTGCGACCGGCTCGGCCGGACGCGTGCGCGTGTTCAAGGCCTCGCGGATCCGGTGAGACCAGGCCGCGCGGGTTTGATCGCTTGGTATAGAAGGGAGTGCCGCCATGGCAACTTACGACTACACCCAAGCCCAGTTGAATGAAAAGTTGAGTTCAACAGGGACGTTTTCACAGGCGGACGTCGATGCGATCCTGAAGGGATTGCAGGACGGCGGCGTCTTCGACGCCGACAGCCCGGCCGGCGAGCTTGGCCGCGGGGAGAGCCTGTTCATCGGCGACCCCTCGCAGTCCAACAATGCCGAGTTCCTCCTTTATGAGGGCGACGCGACCGGACCGGTCGAGATCACCGGCGACAACAAGTTTGTGATCTTCGAATCGACCAACAGCATCGACGTCGACGTCAAGGCGACGGGCTCCACGCTCGTCGCGACCGGTGCCGGTGACGACACGATCAACTCGACCGGTTCGAGCAGCGACTACCTCGTTGCCGGCGACGGCAACAACCAGGTCGATGCCGGCGCCGGCAACGACACGATCATCTCCGGTACCGGCAACGACACGCTCGATGGCGGATCCGGCAATGACTGGATCTCCGCCGGCGACGGCGACGACTCGCTGTCGGGCGGAGCCGGCAACGACACGCTGCTGGGCGGCGCGGGCGATGACACCATCAACGGTGGCTCGGGCAGCGACAGCATCGACGGCGGTTCCGGCGACAACACGATCGATGCGGGTTCCGGCGACGATACCGTCCTCGGCGGTTCCGGCAACGACACGATCCTCGGCGGTTCCGGCGACGATACGATCGACGCAGGTGCCGGTGACAACTCGGTCGATGGCGGCTCCGGCGCCGACACGATCACGGCCGGTTCGGGCAACGACACGCTGCTCGGCGGTGCCGGCGACGACACCATCAACGGTGGCGGCGGCGACAACGTCATCGACGGCGGCTCGGGCAGCGACACGATCAGCTTCTTCGGCGGCGACGATTCGGTGCACGGCGGTGCTGGCAACGACACGTTCTATGCCAATGCCGAGGGCGGCTCGATCGGTCACGACACGATCTATGGCGGCTCGGGCAGCGATACGCTCTACATCGATCATCTCGAGAGCGACATTGCCGAAGGCGGCATCACGGTGTCCGGTTCGACCACCGAGATCACCTTCAACAACGGCGATACGCTCAAGATCTTCGACGTCGAGAATATCGTCTTCAAGACCACGACCTGATCGTCGCGGTTTTCCTAAACGCCAGCATGCGAAGAGAGGTCCTCACCGGACCTCTCTTTCATGCATTTCACGGACCGGCGATCGATGTCACTTCTGCGCCATCTCTACGAACAGGCGACCCCGGTGGAGGCAAGCTGGGGGCATCATCGCATCTTCGCGCAGGCCGCCTACGGCATCGTCCGCACCACCCAGTTCGCCCCGATCATCATGGCCGAGGCGCAGGACCTCGCGCGCTGGTTTCCGCTCTGCTGGCGGCGCGACGCGAGCGGCGAGCCTGTCCTCGTCGTCTTCCGCAGCCTGCTGGACGACGGCCAGGGCTATCCGGGCGATGCCAGCTATCGCGAGGACTGCCTGCCCCTGGTGTTCAAGGCCTTCCCGCTCGTCGTTCCCGACCGCGACAGCATCGAGCAGCGCCAGGTGCTGGCCGACCGGGTCATCTGCGACAAGCCGACCGACATTGGCGCGCCGCTGCTGACGCCCGAAGGCAAGTTCACGCCGGCGGCGCTCGCGCGGGCCCGTCTGGCCATCGATGTGGCGCGCGGCCTGCCGGCGACGACCGCATTCTCCCGCGCGCTCGGCGACCACGGCCTGCTCGAGCCCTGGGCGGTCGATCTCGATCTCGGCCGCGGTCGCAGGGCGCGTTTCGACGACCTGCTGATCCTGGCCACCAGCCGCCTCGACGATCCGCTTCTGCACGGCCTCATCGCCGAGCACGGGGCCGAGGCGGGCCTGCTTCTTGCCGTGCACCGGCTGTCGCTGTTTCGCATGAGCGCCTTGCTCACCGCGGCCCGCCGCGACGTGCAGAAGACGGCGGTACCGGCGCCCGCGCCGCTGGAAGAGGCGCTGAGCCTGCCATGACGACCGAGACGATGACCACCGCGACAATGACGGAGAGGCTGGACCCGGAGGTGGTGACCGCGGAGACGGTCAGGACCGATGCCATCGCAGCGGCGCCGGCGCCGGCCGGCGGCCTTGCCTTCGTACCGCTGCGCCAGGCCGGGCTCAGCCATTGGAACCGGCTCGTCAGCTTCGGCTGGCTGGACACGGTCGGTGTCCTGCCGATCGCCGATACGGAGTTCATGGCGCTCGCCCATTTCTGTCCGCTGGCGGTGGAGATGCACGCCGGCGGTCCGCGCCTCGTCGTGGTGATGCATTCCGGCATGGTCGTCCACCGCCTGGTCGGCCCCGATGGCCGCTGGCGCCCGCCCTATGCGCCGCTGGCGCTGCGCAGCCTGCCGTTCCGCAACGGTGCGGCGCTCGCCCAGAACGCCATCGAAATCTGTCCCGACCTGGCCGGCCAGGGCACCGACCCCGCGCTGCGTCAGGTGATCTTCGGCGAGAAGGGCAAGCCCAGCCCGTCCTATGCCACCATTCTCGGCATGCTCGACCGGCTCGCCCGCAGTGCCCCGCGCCTGCGCAATGCGGTCAAGGTGCTGATGGCGGCCGACCTCCTGGCGCCGCTCGCCACCCCCGCCGACGCGACCTTCGGCGCGCTGCACTCGATCAGCCAGGACGCGCTGCTGGCGCTGTCCGAGCATCGGCTGATGGCGCTCACCTCGGATGCCTGCTGTCCGCTGGAGCTTGCCGCCGCCATCTGCTTCTCCAGGCGCTGGCTGACGCGCGACAGCCTGGCTGCGGAGGCGCCGCTCGCCGCCAACCTCGCCGGCATCCGGCCGGTTCCGTTCGATCACGGGCCGGCATCGCCGCTCGACCTTTCCGTCGGCCTCGACGACAGCGCCCTCTTCTCGTTCGACGACTTTGTCAGGAGCACCGCGGCCTCGCCATGAACGGCATCGACATCCTGTTCGTTCACAACAATTTCCCGGCGCAGTTCCGCAATCTCGCGCAGCGGTTCGCCTCCTATCCGAACATCCGGGTCAAGGCGATTGCTCTCGCAACCGCTCCCGGCATGCCGGGCATCGAGGTGCAGAAGTACAATTTCTCCGGCCGCGAGCTCGCCCAGGTTCATGCCTTCGCGCGCCGCTTCGAGATCGAGGCCCGGCGCGGCGAGCAGATCATCTATGCCGCCAATGCTCTGAAGCTTCAGGGTTTCCACCCCAAGCTCATCTATGTCCATCCCGGCTGGGGCGAGGCGCTGCCGCTGCGCTCGTTGTTTCCGGGCGCGACCATCTGCAGCTATTCGGAGTTCTACTACTGGCCGTTCGGCGCCGATGTCGGCTTCGACAAGGAGTTCCCGGCCTTCGGCGTCGACGGCGAGGTGCGCATCTCGCTGCGCAACGCGGCGACCCTGCTGGCGCTCGTCGATGCCGACCTGTCGATCGCGCCGACCCATTGGCAGCGCACGGTGTTCCCGAAGGAATTCCACCGCAAGATCCATGTCATCCACGACGGGCTGGACATTGCGCGGCTGCAGCAGCTCGCCGGGCAGGGGATCGGCCAGATCAACGGCGCGCCGATCGCCCCCGGCGACGAGATCGTCACCTTCGTCGCCCGCAGCCTCGAACCCTATCGCGGCTTCCACATCTTCATGCGCGCCTTGCCCGAGATCCTGAGGGCGCGGCCGAGGGCACGCATCTGCATCGTCGGCCAGGACAATATTTCCTACGGTATCCGGCCCGAGGGCCACGCCAATTGGCGCGAGGCGATGGTGGCCGAGCTCGGCGGCGGGCTCGACCTTAGCCGTGTGCATTTCCTCGGCCACCTGCCTTACGAGAAGTACCTGAAGCTGTTGCGGGTCTCCTCGGCGCACGTCTATCTGACCTACCCCTTCGTCCTGTCCTGGTCGATGCTGGAGGCGATGGCGCTTGGCTGCCTGATCATCGGCTCGGACACGCCGCCCGTCACCGAGATGATCCAGGACGGGGTCAACGGCGTCCTGGTGCCGTTCTTCGGCATCGGGGAGATCGCCGCCGCGGTCGTCGCGGCCCTCGAGGACCCCGCGCGCTACGTGCCGCTCCGGCGTGCCGCCGCCGAAACCGTCCGCGCCAACTACGATTTCGACAGCGTGATCTGGCCGACCCACATCCGCCTGCTGCAGGACTATGTCCTGTCCAACACCCTGCTCGACACGATCGGTGTCACGACGCCCGAGGAAGCCCGTCGCGCCAGCTAGCCGGCCCGGCGCGTCAGCCGGGCCATCCAGGCCAGCACCGTCGCCGCGACGGCATCGTCTGCAGCATCGTGCGGCAGCCGCAATTGCAGCCCTTCGGACTGCGGTTCCTGCGTCTCGGGATCGAAAAAGGCGACAGGGATGCCGGCCTGTGCCCACAGTTCCGTGCGCTCGTCGGCGATGCCGTGGCGGCGGGAGGCGAACAGGGTTGGGCCATGGCCGGCAAAATGCAGCCAGTCGACCAGGTCGTCATCGTCGATCGCCCCGACCCAGGCGACGTGATCGGCAAGCCGCTCGGCCGTCGGCTCGGCAAGCACCGCGAGCGTGAAAGGGATCTTCGGAGCGGCGGCGAGCGCCGCGCTGAGCCGCGTGATCAGGCGGTCGGCCGGAGCTTCGCCCGCCGCCAGGACGAGATAGAGCACATCGCCGCGCAGCGGCCGGCGCGGCGCCGGCACCAGAAGGGGCCGCGTGTCGACCAGGGAGACACCGAGGCCGGTCTTGCGCAGATGGCTGGCGAGGCGCTCGGTCGGGACGTGGCGCGGAGCGAAACGATCGGTCCAGCCGGCTCCGAGCGACAGGCCGCCGACATGGCTCGTCAGCAGCGCGGCGGGCCGGACGCCGGCCTTGCGAACGAGGCTGACCGCGGCCTGCGGCAGGTGCTGCGGGTCGACCGCCAGCACCGCCGCCGCGCGCGACAGGTATCGCGTGGCTTGGGCGGCCTCGGCCTCGACATCCAGCCTGAGGTCGAGATTCTGCGGCATGGCCTGGCCGACGCCGCGCAGCTTCAGCAGGGATCCGCTCTCGCCGGTCGCGATGGTCGCGAAGAGGAGCCGGTCGGACGGAAGGCCGAGGCTCGCCGCGGCGCGACGGATGGTGGCGGGGTCCTGCGCGCGGTCGGTCAGGACGATGCCGAGCCCGCGTTGCCGGCCGAGCCAGGCGGCCTCCAGGCGTGCGGCCTGCGGCAGCAGCGGATCATTGGCGAAGAAGCGGTCGGTCTCGGCGCGATAGTCCGGAAAGTGCCGGCTCAGGCGCTCCAGATTGTGTCGCACGAGCCAGCGCTTGTCGTCCTGGAACGAGCGGGAGCCGGCATGGCCGACATAGACGCCAGTGGCGCAGACATTGGCAAAACCCAGCTCGCGTGCGGCGAGGCAATAGGCGACGTCCTCGAAATAGCCGCGGCCGAAGGCGGTCGGCAGATAGGGCTGGGCGTCCAGCAGCCGCGCGGCGATCAGCATGCAGAAGCCGACGCCGTTCGGCAGGGGGACGGTCGTCTCGCCGTTCGCCTGCCAGGCCAGCGTATTGAGTGCGGCCACATCCTCCGCCGTGCCGAGCGGGCTCGACCGGAAGCGGCAGGGCACGCTGGTGTCCTCGCCATTGTTGGAGAGGGGCGTCACCGTGCCGATGTCCCGCCGCCGGTGCAGGATGGCGCGCAGCCGGGCCAGAGCCTCGGGCGGCACGACGGTGTCGGCATTGACCAGCGCCACATCCTCGCCGGGCCGCCGCATGGCCAGGGCTCGGTTGACGCTGGCGGCGAAGCCGAGATTGACGCGGTTGCGGACGAGCACGATCCGCCCCTCTGCCGCGAGCACGTCGAGGAACGCGGCGATGGCCGGATCGGGCGTCTTGTCGTCGACGGCGATCACGCGCACGGCACCCTCGCGCGGCAGGTTCGCGAGCAGCGCCGCGAAACAGGCGCGCGTCGCATCGGCGTCGTCGTAGACCGGCACCACCACCATCAGTCCCGGCGCGGCGGCTGCGGCGGCGGCCAGGGAGGGGAGGGTCTCGGCCGGCCGCAGCACGGTCGCCGGATGGACCAGCACGTCGGCCCGGTCCGGCGTGAAGGCGACCGCGGTCTCGTCCGAGGGCCAGGCCAGTTTGACCTGGCCGATATAGGGCGGCTGGCCGTCCGCCCCCGGGGTTGCGAGGGCCAGGTCGATGGCGTCGCTCTGCCGTTCGCCGGACCAGCCGACACGCAGGGTCATCAGCGCGGTCGCAAGGCCGAGCAGGGTGATGCCGGCTTCGTCCGCCTCGCAGCGGATCAGCGCCGTCTTGCCGCGCCGCTGGAGATGGGCGGCGAGCGAGGAGGGGGCGGGCGGTTCGGTCGCAGCGGCAAGGCGCAGGAGCGCTTTTTCGCCCGCCACGATGTCGGCCGAGGCGATCAGCGCCTCGTTGGCGAACCGGTCCGAGGGGTCGGCGAAGGCGGCGCGGGCAAGATCCTCGCTGCTGCGCGCCGCATGGCCGAGGCGCGCGAGCGCCGAGGCGCGCAGGACCAGGGGCAGGGGATCGGCGCCGCCGCTGATCCGCACCAGCCGGTCGCTGATCAGCCAGGCGGTGGCGTAGTCGGCGCGGCGAAAGGCATCGCGGGCGAGCGCGAGCAGGTCGGCGGGGCGGAGCTCCTTCCGGCCGCTGATGCCGGCAAATGCCGCCGGCCGCCAGACGCCGGCGGGCCTGCCCGTGCCGGCCCGCGCCGCGCTCGCCGTCTTATCCGCCATGGCCGGTCGCGCTCATCCTGGATCCTAGGGCGTGTCGAACTCGGTGCCGCTCGCCGCGAGCTGGTCGAGCACCTCCTGCGTGCGCCCGGCATCGGCGACCGCAACTGCCCACAGGTCGAAGGCGGCGCGTTTGGTCCTCACCTCGGCAAAGCCGGCCTCGATCAGGAGGCGGCCGAGCCTGAGATCGGTGAAGCCGGTCTTGTGCGCCATGAAGTCGTTGCCGCGGGCGATCGAGGGGCGGAAGCCGTAGAGCATGTCGAGCGGTGTCACGGGGCCGGCCGGCGCCACATAGGACACGGTCTCGATACCGCCCGCCAGCGCCGTCTCCAGGATCGCCTGTAGGTCCGGGCAGCGGATCAGCGCGAAGCCGGAGCGCTTGAGCACGCGGCGGAATTCGGCCAGGGCGAGCTTCACCTCGTGGTCGTAGAGATGCTCGATATTGTGCGAGGACCAGAGCGCATCGAAGCTCTGGTCGACGACCGCCCGGCGCATGTCGGTGGTGGAGCAGACGATGTCCGGCACGACCCGCGGATCGACGTCCAGGCGCACTTCGCGCCAGCGCTCGGCCGCGTGGAAGATCGGGTGAAGACGCTCGATGCCCGGCGCGCCGCAACCGACATGGAGCACGCTTCGGGTCGTCTCGGTGATGCCGTCCAAGTGCTGGTTCCCTCAAGATCAAATGGATCGCCGAGCGCGGCCGGGATCTCTCTCAACCCGAGCAGCCCGGCCCTGGTTCCACCGCCGATCGCTTGAATCGACCATGGAGCGCTAGTCCAGCACGATCCGCCCCGAGGGCGTCAGCTGGTTGCAGCGCCAGATGCTGAAGCGGCGGTCGCTGTCCCAGTCGTAATAGATCAGCGCCTTGACCCGGCCGGCCCGCGCCTGCGCGAGGAATTCCGCTTCGATCTGCCGGACCTGTTCGGCCCGCGCCTGGTCGTTGGAAGGGCAGGTCGTATCCATGTTCTTCACGCCCCATTCCGTGATCCAGCACGGTGCGTGCGCCGGTCCGCCGGTGCCGCAGAGCGTCATCTGACGGCGCAGATGCGCTTGCCATTGCCGGCCCTCCGGATAGAGATGCAGTCCGATGCCGTCGACGAGGTCGAACAGGCCGCGCTGCTTCAGGGCGGCAAGGAAGACCGCGCCGTCGACGGCGTCGCCGCCGGAACGGCCGGCCCAGTCGGGGGGAATGTCGGCAATGCCGGCCGACAGGATCGGAACGCGGGCGAAGGTCTGGCTCGCATCGCGCAGGCGGCGGGCGACCTTGAGCACGCCGACATAATTGTCGAGGCCGCGCTCGAAATCGCTCAGGCCGGGCATGCGCGCGAGCGAGGCTGCATCATAGACCGTCCCGCGTTCGCCGACATTGAGATCGCCGTTGAAATCGGCCCAGTTCAGCTCGTTGCTGAACTCCACCGCCACCAGGCTGACGCCGGTTCTTTCGATCTCGTGCCAGAGCGCCGCGAAGCGCTGCTCGAAGCGGGCCGGGTCGAGCTGCGAGAGCCGCGGCCGGGCGCTGAAGCGGCGGATCGCCGGGCGCTGCGGCGCGTCAGCCCGCATGTATTCGGGCGCCAGGACGCCGATGTTGAGGATAACGGCAAGCCCGTTCGCCTGGGCGATCCTGAGCGTCTGGATGCCTTCCGGCGTCGGCCGGACAATGTTGAGTCGCGCCACCTTCACGCCGTTGGCGACCATCTCGCGGATGATCCGCTCGCGCTCGGCTGGCGGCAGGCCGTTCAGGTTCACTCTGTTGACGCCGATCACCACGCCTTGCGTGTCGGCCTTGGCAGGCTGAGCGGCGAGACCTGTGAGGATCAGCGCCGCGACGAGCAGGAATCGGAACCGCATGTCTCAACTCTCGCTAATGCCCCACTTCGCTGTTCTGGCCGCGTTGCGTGGCGGGAGGGCGGCGAAAAGCGTGCTTTTGCTTGAGGCTCCGTCCGGCGCCCGGCCGGTGGCCGCCGCGACGAGCGCGTCTCCCGAGCCGCCGGCGCGCTACCAGAGCTCCTCTTCGATCCGCGCGACGAGATCGTCGGACGCATCGCCGAACTTGCGGGCAAGCGGCCGCTTCTGGTCCTTCAGGAAAACGATGTCGTCGACCTTCTCGAACGTGTAGGGCGCGGGCACGGTGTCCCATTTGGCCAGCACCAGGCTCGGCCGGATCGTCTCGTGCAGACCGAGCCTGGCAATGGCGGTCTGGAAGAAGGCTTCGTCGGGAATTGCCGAGAAGCGCATGGCCTCGACCAGCCGGGGATCCTCGGCGACCAGGCCGAGGATCTTCTCGGCGGTCGCGCGGGTCAGCGACCACCATTGGGCGCCCTTGGCGTAGCGGTAGTCCTTCAGGAAGGCGGGGCGCGCGAGGCGCGAGCGCTCGGCTTCGGCGACCAGCTGCGTCAGGTCCTCGTCGAGGTGCCGGTGCAGGAAATGCATGCCGGGGCGCAGCTCGCCGATCCGGGTGTCCGGCAGATAGGTGTTGACGATTCTCTGCGCGGTTTCCGACGTCGGCGCGACGAGGTCGGAATCGATGCAGTCGATCCTGAGGTCGAGGATCTCCTTCAGCCGCTGCGGCGAGCAGATCGGATAGGTATCGCCGGAAATGAGCGTGAAGGTCTCGGTCCCTTCCAGCGTCAGGCCGTGACGCAGCAGGTCGAGCGCCGCGGCGATCATGGCGTAGGAGCCCCAGCGGATCCGGTGCGACCGCGGCAGCAGCGTAATGTCCTCCGTGGCGAAGGCGTCGCGGTCGGCAGAGGCGTCGACATGGGCGATGACGGCAAAGTCGGGCGCGAGCCGGGCGCCGAGCCGCTTGAACAGTTTCGGCGCGCGGTGCGCCAGGATCATGATGCAATGGGCGGACATCTGGCTCCCCGGTCAGTCCATGAAGGACACCGAACTCCACCGGCGCAGGCTATGCCGGAATACCTCCCGGTTCTTTCCGTAGGAATTGTCATAGAGCTTGCAGGGCTTGCCGAGGATTGCCGAGGCGATGCTGACATGCAGGCGGTCGGTGACGACGGCCTGCGCGATCCTGATCGCCTCCACGAAGCACCAGGACGACTTCTCCGAATTGCGCGGCCAGACGCCGAACTCGAACAGCGAGGAGATGTCGACGTCGCCGCCGCCGTGCTTGCCGGTCGATTCGCCGTCGAGGCGGAAGAACCGCATTTCCGTGCGGCGCGACAGGTCCGTGGTGGTGGTCCCGGCCTCGGCGAGCTTGCCGAGAAAGACGGTCTGGAACTCGGCAGCGTCGGGATCGTTGATGAGGAGCTCCTCGGGATCGAGGTGGAACGCCATGTCGTGGGCGAGCGCCACCTCGCATTTGGGATTGACGTTGATGACGTGGTCGTAGCTCGGGATTTCCCTGCAGATCAGCAGCGTCGAGGCCGGCAGGTCGGCGATCAGATCCTCATTGCCGCGAATGGTGTGCGGCAGCAGCACGATGCGCTTGGCGCGTCCGGCGAAGCGGGTGAGGGCGTTCCGGATGGTGGCATAGAGCGGTATGAAGTTGCCGCCGCCGCCGAGAATGACGACCTTGCCGTCGACATTGGCCTCGAGCGTGATCGGCTGGTAGGAAATATTCAGTCGGCGAAACAGCTGCATCGTCGCCGTCGAGATCAGCGAATCGCCCGCATTGCCCGAATTCGGCAGGTAGAGCACTTCGGTATTGCGAAACTCGCGCAACAACTCGATGGCTTCGTACTGCCTCAGCCAACGGGAGTTCATTCGATCCATTAGCCTCATTCCTCAGGAATTGGCCGGAAGCGGCCGTTCGATTCGTGTCAGGACGTCATTGAGAAGCCGGGCGACAAGGCGAGATCGAGCCCGGGAGGGAGCTTCAAACCCGTTCGGCCTGGCCGCTTTTCCCATTGCCGTGTGTCGGATTTGTTAAACCCGCCCAGCCTCAGGACACCGTTCCAGGACGCGCATTATGGCAATGCAGCAGGCGTTGTCCATCGGGGATTGAGCAGAAGAGGCGCTGCGCGTTATGGTGAAGGCCCGTCACAAGCTTGTTTTCTGGAGAAAATATAGAAGTATTTCCAAAAATTTATCCGGCGGTGGCGGTATCATTTGTCGAACTATGTCACACCCGTGCCATGTTCGCCCCAATCTTGGCCTTAATCCTCCGGCAGGACTGCTTGTCGAAGGCACCCGACATTTGTTCGGAGGCAGGGCCGAGTGACGGTTCCTGACAGCGCCGGATGCGCATCAGGAGCCGCCATGCCCATGCCGCCGGTCGCGCCCCGAAGCGAAGGAACACGTCGCTGTGAGTCTGATCGCCGACGATCATTTCCTCCGGCAGGAATTGCCGAAATTCCGGCCGGCTCTCGCCGCGCTGCTCGTGTTCAGCGCGATCATCACCGTGCTGTTCCTGATCCCGTCCATCTACATGTACCAGGTGTTCGAGCGGGTCATGCAGAGCCGGAACATCTCCACCCTGGTCTTCCTGTCGCTGATCGCGGCGGCGCTCACCGTCATCTGGACCGCGCTCGAAGTGGTGCGCCTGCGCATCCTCTCCCAAGTCGCCAACGCACTCGACGAGAGCATCAGCACCCGTGTCTTCGACGCGGTGAACCGGCAGACCAAGGCACTGAACGCCGATGCCCGCACCATGGTGGTGCAGGACCTGGCGATCCTGCGCGACTTCATTTCCGGCAACCTGCCGATCCAGTTCATGGATCTGTGCTTCGTGCCGCTGATCGTGATCGCGGTCTTCCTGTTCCACCCGCTCATGGGCTGCGCACTGCTCGCCTTGAGCTTCGTGGTCGTCGGCCTGTCCTACTGGACCCAGCGCGCCGCCCGCCACGAGGTCCGGCAGTCGCTGGTCGCATCCTCGCGCGCCAGCGAATTCGCCCGCACCGTCATGGCGACGTCCGAGCCGGCGCGCGCCATGGGCATGATGCCCGCGCTCACCGAGCGCTGGCGGCGCGAGGTGCGCACCGGCCTCGGCTGGCAGGAGGCGGCGAGCCGGCACACGGCGCTGCCGTCCTCGCTGCTCAAATATATCCGGCATCTCTACACGCCGATCATGCTCTGCGTCGGCGTCCTCCTCTTCCTGGCCGAGCAGGTCGGCCCGGGCGTCATCTTCGCCGCCGTCATGGTGGTCGGCCGCGCCATCCAGCCGGTCGACGCGATCGCCAACAACTGGCGCAGCTTCTGGAGCGCGCACATGTCGATCGACCGGATCAACCGGCTGCTGCGCGAGATCGGGCCGCCGCGGGCCAAGATCGCGCTGCCGGCGCCGGACGGTCCGCTGCAGGTGTCGCGCATCGTCGCGACCCCGTCGGACCGCGACAATATCGTGCTCACCGACGTGTCCTTCGCAGTCCCGCCCGGCACGATCACCGCGGTGGTCGGTTCGAGCGGCGCGGGCAAGTCCTCGCTCGCCAAGGTGCTGGTCGGCGCCTGGGGTGTGCGCAAGGGTTCGATCACGCTCGACGGCCATGACCTGACCCATTGGGACCAGGACAGGCTCGGCCGTCATATCGGCTACGTGCCGCAGGACGTCGTGCTGCTGCCGGGCACGCTCGCGGAGAATATCGCGCGGTTCGATCCGCTCGGCGGCGACGCCGACGCCAAGGTGATCGAGGCGGTGAAGCTCGCCGGCATCCAGGACATCGTCGGCAAGCTGCCGGACGGGCTCAACACCCGGATCGGCCCGACCGGCCATGTCCTCTCCGGCGGTCAGCGCCAGCGCGTCGCCCTGGCGCGCGCGGTCTATGGCGATCCGAGCCTGATCGTGCTCGACGAGCCGAACTCCAATCTCGATGCGATCGGCGAGAAGGGACTCGCCGAGACGCTGGAAGCCCTGCGCGACCGTGGCGCCATCGTCATTCTGGTGACGCATCGGCTGAACATGCTCAGCTATTGCGACCACGTGCTGGTGATGAACAGCGGGACCGTCCATGCCTTCGGCCCGCGTGATCATGTCGTCAGCCGCCTCTCGCTCGGCCAGCCGGTCCGCCAGATCGGCCAGCAGAAGAGTACGGTGGGCGAGGCCGGGTCCACGGCCGCTTGAGACAATCGAGGGCATTCTGATGTCGGTCACTGAACTCGCAGCACCGCCACATGCGGCCATTCCCGTGCCGTCGACCAACTGGCGGCGCACCGTGCGGATCGGCTACGGCATCGTCATCGGTGCCTTCGGCACCTTCGTCGCCTGGGCGAGCCTGGCCCGCCTCGACGGCGCGGCGATCGCCAACGGCGTGGTGGCGAGCGAAAGCTACCGGCGCACCGTCCAGCACCTGGAGGGCGGCATCGTCCAGGAGATCCTGGTGCGCGACGGCGACCGGGTGAAGGCGGGCCAGGTGCTGCTCAAGCTCGACCCGACGCGGGTCACCGCGCAGGGCGATCTGTTCGGCAACCAGCTCGCCATCTTCGGCGCGCAGGAAGCGCGCCTGCTCGCCGAGTTCGAGGGCCGCGACAGCTTCGAGTTTCCCCCCGACGTCCTGGCGCGGCAGAACGATCCCGCGGTCAAGCCGGTCATCGACGACCAGCGGCGCCTGTTCGAGAGCCGGCGGCGGGCGGTGAACGGCAATGTCCAGATCGCCGAGGCGCAGATCGAGCAGGCGCGCCGCGAGATCGACCAGGTCGCGTCCGAGATGCAGACGGCGCGCGCCACGCTCGAACAGGTGGAGGCCGAGCTTGCGCAGCTCCGGCCCCTGTTCGCGCGCCAGCTGGTGCCCACCACCCGCATCGCGCCGATGGAGCGCGAGCGCCTGCGGCTGACCGGCACCATCAATACCGGCAACATCCAGACCGCCAAGCTGAAGGAGCGCTTGTCGGAGGCCGAACTCAGGCGCCAGCAGGTGCTGCAGCAATACCGCGAGGAGACCTCGTCCCAGCTCGTCGACGTGCGCAAGCTCCTGAACGACACGCGCCAGCAGATGCTGCTCAGCGCCGACAGCCAGCGCCGCGCCGACATTCGGGCGCCGATCGACGGCACCGTCCAGCAGCTGCGCATCTTCACCGTCGGTGGCGTCGTCCGGCCGGGCGATCCGATCCTCGACGTGGTGCCGGCCAACGACGTGCTGGTGGTGCGGGCGCGCGTGCTGCCGAACGATGCCGACCGGGTCAGCGAAGGCATGCATGCGGAAGTGAAGTTCCCCGCCTTCAACTATGTCGGCACCCAGGTCATCCGCGGCGAGGTCCGCTCGCTGTCCCGCGACCGGATCATGGATGACGGCCAGAAGGATCCCTATTTCGCGACCGAGGTCGTGGTCGACCGCACGACCATTCCGCCGACCATCGCCCAGCGGCTCAGCGCCGGCATGGTCGCCGACGTCATCATTCCGACCGGCGAGCGTTCGGTGATGACCTATCTGCTCCGGCCGATCATGGATCGCTGGACGGCAGGCATGCGCGAGAGGTGACCGCTTGACCTCGCCTTTCGAAGCGACCTGGACGCCGCGCGATCGGGGGCTGGGCAAGGAGCGGCCATGCTGACCGGCCATCTCGACCATGTCGGTATCGACCGGATCGCCGGCTGGGCGCGGGACGAGGCCGATCCTGCGCGCCGCCTGGTGCTTGAACTCTATGACGGCGACCGGCCGATCGTACGCTTCGTCGCCGACCGGATGCGGACCGACCTCGCCGGCGCCGGGCTCGGCGACGGGCGGTATGGCTTCTGGCTGTCGTTGCCGGCCGGGCTGTTCCCCATGCCGGTCCATCGGATCGGTGTCCGTTTCGTCGACACCGGCGCCGATATCGGCGGGTCGCCCCGCCATCTCTACCGGGCCGATCCGGCGCTCGACGAGGATTTCTCCGCTTTCGTCGATGCCCAGATGGATGCGGCCATCGCCGCCGCCGAACGACCGGAGCAGCTCGAGCCGCTGATTGCCTTCGCAACCAGCCTGACCTCGCGGCTGGTCGGCGCGATCGACAGGTTCGACACGCTCAACCGCAGCACACCGCTGCGCGACATTGCGCTATCGACCTTGCCCGACCGTCTGCGTCGCTCGGCTGACAAGCTCGCCGGCGGCCCGAAGCCGGTTCACGTGCCGCTGCACCCCGACCCGCGCGTCTCGGTCGTCGTCGCCTCCAGCGGCCGGCTGGGCGACGACCATGGGCTGATCCGCTCGCTGGTGGAGACCTCGACCGGCATTCCCCTGGAGATCATCGTCGTCGACAATTCCGGCGTGGTCGAAACGACGCTTCTGCCCTTCCTCCTGCGCGGCGGCGCGCGGGTGGTCCGCGTCGCGCGATCGGCGCCGGCCGCCGGCAGCTCCGCACTCATCGCCGCCTATGCCGAAGGCCAGCGTCTGGCGCGCGGCGAGATCCTGGTCTTTCTGAGCGGCCTTGCCAGCCTTGCCGACGAAGCGCTCGCCACGCTCGTCGAGACGCTCGACCGGGCAGGGCCGTCGGCCCTGGTGGCGCCACGTCTCGTCGATGCCGACGGGCTCGTCCGCTCGGCTGGCCTCGCCGTCGATCCGCTCGGCAACAAGTCGCCGGTCGGCCAGGGGGCCGACGCGGCGCTCACCCGGTTCCGTGTCCTGCGCCCGGCCGACGACGTCGCGCTGAATGCCCTCGTCATCCGGCGCGAGGCGCTTCTCGCCCAGGGCGGCTTCGAGGCGCTGGAAAGCCTGGAGGACTACGCCACCACCGCCCTTGCCTTCGTCCTGCGCGCCGCCGGCGGCGCCGTGCTGGTGCAGGGAGCGGCGGAGGCGGTGCTGGCCGGCCCGCTCGCCGGCATCGCGATGAGGAGCGCCGGCCGCAGCCGGTTCCTCGCCCGCTGGACGGGCACCTTGCCGCGGATCGGCGAGGAGGCGGCCGGCGAGGCGCGGACCGTCCTGTTCATCGACGAGCATTTCCCCGCGCCCGACGAGGACGCCGGCTCCGTTGCCGTGTTCAGCCACGCCAGGGCTTTTGTCAGGCTCGGCTATCGTGTCGTCTTCGTCGCGACCGAGCGGGCCGGGCACGCGGCGGCGCGAGCCCGGCGCCTGCGCGCCCGCGGCATCGAGGCCGAGGACGGCATCGGCAGCATGGAGCAGTTCCTGGCGACCCGGGCCAATCAGTTCGATGTCGTCTATGTCCATCGTTTCCATGTGGCGCGGCAGGTGCTGGAGGCGGCGCGTGGCGCCAATCCCAAGGCAAGGATCCTGTTCAGCCTGGCCGACCTGCACCACATCCGCGAGGAGCGGGCGCGGGCCGTCACCGGCCAGGGCGACGACCACGCGGTCGCGGCGACACGGGCCGACGAGCTCTCCGCGATCGCCGCGGCGGATGTCACCATCACCCATTCGGACTGGGAGCGCGACTACATTGCCGACCATCTGCCGGAGGCGCGCGTGGCGGTCGCCCTGTGGGATCTTCCGGGCCTGCCGGTCCGGACGCCCTTCGCCGAGCGGCAGGGGCTCTGTTTCCTCGGCAGCTATCGCCACGCCCCGAACGGCGATGCCATCGCGCACTTCATGACGGCCGTCTGGCCGCGCACCGCCGAAGCGGTCAGGCGGGACGGCCTCGACATTGTCGGTGCCTATACCGATGCGCTGAAGCTGGGCGCCTTGCCCGACGACATCAGGCTCGTCGGTTACGTCGCGGACATCGCGGCCTATCTCGACCGCAAGCGGCTGATGGTGGCGCCGCTGCGGTTCGGCGCGGGGGTCAAGGGCAAGGTCCTGCTCGCTTTGTCGCAGGGCCTGCCCTGCATCATGAGCCCGGTCGCCGCCGAAGGCATCCCGCTCTCGGCGGAGCTGACCGAGGCGCTGGTCGCCGCCGACGACGATGCGCTCGGGGCGAGGATCGAGGCGCTCTATGCTGATCCGGTGCGCTGGCAGGCCGTGTCCGAAGCCGCGGTCGACTGGGCGCGCAGGACCTTGAGCGAGGAGGCGGTCACCCGGGCCATCGCGGAGGCGCTCGCCGAGGCGCCGGCCGCGGCCGGCCGGGATCCGGCGCCGGTCGCCGCCAAGGCATTGGCCTGAACGCCGGGATGAGAGGGGGCCTCATGCGAGTTCTCGTCACCGGCGGAGCGGGCTTCATCGGATCGGCGGTCTGCCGCCATCTCGTCGGCGCCGGCATCGGTGTCGTCAATGTCGACAAGCTCAGCTACGCAGCCAATCTTGCCTCGCTCGCTTCGGTCGCCGAGGATCCGCTCTATGCCTTCGAGCGGCTCGACATCTGCGATCGGGCCGGGCTCGACCGCGTCTTCGATCGGCATGCCCCGGACGCGGTCATCCATCTTGCCGCCGAGAGCCATGTCGACCGCTCGATCAGCGCGGCGGGGGCTTTCGTCGCGAGCAATATCGTCGGTACGTTCACGCTGCTGGAGGCAACGCTCGCCTTTCTCGGGCGGGTGCCTCGCGCGCGGCGCGAGGCCTTCCGCCTCCTGCATGTCTCGACCGACGAGGTCTATGGTTCGCTCGGCGAGGGCGGGGCCTTCACCGAGACGAGCCGCTACGATCCGAGCTCGCCCTATGCGGCGAGCAAGGCGGCTTCGGACCATCTCGTCATGGCCTGGCATCGCACCTACGGGCTGCCGGCGATCATCTCGCACTGCTCGAACAATTACGGGCCCTACCACTTCCCGGAAAAGCTCATTCCGCTGACCATCCTCAACGCGCTGGAGGGCAGGGAGCTGCCGGTCTACGGCGCAGGGCTGAATGTGCGCGACTGGCTTCACGTCGAGGACCATGCACGCGCGCTCGCCCTGCTGCTCGCCCGCGGCCGCGTCGGCGAGACCTACAATATCGGCGGCGGCTGCGAGCGGCGGAACATCGACGTGGTCAGAGGGATCTGCGCGCTGATGGACCGGCTCGCGCCGAAGCCTTTCGCCCATGCGACGCTGATCCGTCATGTCGCCGACCGGCCGGGCCACGATCTGCGCTACGCCATCGACGCCGGCAAGATCGGCGTCGAGCTCGGCTGGCGGCCCGTCGAGAGTTTTGACAGCGGCCTCGAGCGCACCGTGCGCTGGTATCTCGACCGGCGCGACTGGTGGGAACCGTTGAGGCACGGCGTCTATGGCGGCGAGCGGCTCGGCCTCGTCGTATCGCAGGCCGAGCCGGTGCCCTGAACGTCGGCCGTCACGACTTGTCCCGCCCGCGGGCGGGACGAACTGCACGGATCAGGACGACACCGGTCGTCAACCGGGTGCTGATAGTCTGGCCGTCGCCATGCACGGTCGCGCGGCGGCGCCTGACGAGAGGCGGAGATGGGTACGGCAAGCCATGGGAGCGGCATCATGAAGGGCATCATCCTCGCCGGCGGCAACGGCACGCGCCTGCATCCGATGACCCTCGTCTCGTCGAAGCAGCTCCTGCCGGTCTACGACAAGCCGATGATCTATTATCCGCTGTCGACGCTGATGCTCGCCGGCATCCGCGAGATCCTGATCATCACGACGCCGCAGGATCGCGCGGCTTTCGAAGGGCTGCTCGGTGACGGTCGGCGCTGGGGCCTGCAGCTCTCCTATGCCGTCCAGCCGCGGCCGGAAGGCCTTGCCCAGGCCTTCATCATCGGGGCGGACTTCATTGCCGGCGGGCCCTGTGCGCTGGTTCTCGGCGACAATATCTATTACGGCCACGGCCTGCCGCTGCGCCTCGCCGCGGCCGCGCGGCGGACGGAAGGGGCAACCGTCTTCGCCTACCACGTCACCGATCCGCAGCGTTACGGCGTGGTCGCCTTCGACGCCGACGGCAAGGCGCTGTCGATCGAGGAGAAGCCGGCGCGCCCGCGATCGAACTGGGCGGTCACGGGGCTCTATTTCTACGATGCCGAGGTGGTCGAGATCGCCCGCTCGATCCGCCCTTCTGCGCGCGGGGAACTGGAGATCACCGACGTCAACGGCGCCTATCTCGCGCGCGGCAAGCTCACCGTCGAGCGGCTCGGCCGCGGTTTCGCCTGGCTCGACACCGGCACGCCCGACAGCCTCCTGGAGGCGAGCGAATTCGTCCGGGCCCTGGAGAAGCGCCAGGGCTTCCGCATTTCGTGCCCCGAGGAGATCGCCTACCAGCTCGGCTATATCAGCCGCGACGAGTTCGCCGCCCTCGGCGAAGCCCTGTCGCACAGCGACTATGGCCGCTATCTCCTGAGCCTCGTCGGCTGACGGCGCGCATGGCGGTGGCGGGCGCGGTCAGACGGCGCCCGGTGCCGGCGCGGGGGCCGCCGCCTCGCCCGGCAAGCGCCGGGCGAAGGCCCGCGCCATGGACAGCTTCACCGACAGGACGTGCTGGCGCATCAGCGCCTCGGCCTCGCGCGGCTCGCGGCCGAGGATCGCATCATAGATCCGATGGTGCAGGGCATGGCGCTGGCGCATGTCGTCGAGGTCGAAGGCGACGATATTGTGAGCCGAGGCCTGCGGCACGCGCTGGCAGAGCCGCACCACGTCCCTGACGAGGCTCGACCCTGCGGCCTCGTGGATCGTGCCGTGGAAGATCTCGTTGGCCGCGGCATAGGCGGCACGGCGGGCGGCCGGCTCGGCTCCGTCGGCGAGCGCAGCGTCGCCCGCGGCCAGCGAGGCGTCGAGTGAAGCACGTTGGGCCTCGCTCAGGCCGCGCTCGGCCGCCAGCCGCGCCGCCAGGCCCTCGGCGAGCGCCCGCATCTCATAGGCGTCGACGATCGTCGCAAGCGACTGCTCGGGAACGGTGAAGCCCTTGTTGGGCGTGTAGTGGAGCAGGCCTTCGCCGGCGAGCATCTGCAAGGCCGAGCGCAGCGGTGTGCGCGAGACCTCGAGCGATCGGCTCAGATGCACTTCGTTGAGGCGGCTCCCCGGCGCGAACTGCCCGTCGAGCAGGGCCTGGCGCAGCTGTTCGACCAGCGCGCCGGAGCGGGGCCGCCGACCCGGGCCGGCCTGGATGCTGGAGGCTTTCGCCATCGGCCCTGATTCACCTTTCATCGTTGGGCAGGGAATGTCCGTTCTGGGGCTGGCGGCCGGGGCGGTCAAGGGACGCCAACCGCCGATCCCGCGCGATATGCATCAACTTGCGTTTCTGGTAGTCAAAATTGTACACACTTTGCCGTTGACAATGAATAATTGTGCGCACATGCTCATGAGCAACACGGTGCCGATGCCCGCCGCATCGAGCCGATTTTTCTCTGGGAGGATGAGGATCGTGCAGATCCAGCAGCGCAAATTCATCGTCGCGCCCGAGCCGGTCGTGCTGCCGGTGACGGGCGAGGACGCCGTCTTCGCGGTCCGCAGGCTCTACTGCGTCGGCCGCAACTATGTCGACCATATCAGGGAGATGAAGGAGGGCGACGAGCGCGATCCGCCCTTCTTCTTCCAGAAGCCGGCCGACGCCATCGTGCTGGACGGCGAGGCCGTCGCCTATCCCGCCTTCACCGACGATTTCCAGCATGAGGTCGAGCTGGTCGCCGCGATCGGCAGGGGCGGCCGCGACATTCCGGTCGCGCAGGCGCTGGAGCACGTCTTCGGTTATGCCGTTGGCATCGACCTGACGCGCCGCGACCGCCAGCGCGAGGCGCGCGAGGCGCGCCTTCCCTGGGAGGTCGGCAAGTCGTTCGACCGGTCGGCGCCCTGCGGTCCGATCCATCCGGCGGCGGCGGTCGGGCATATTGGCGCCGGCACCATCGCGCTCAGCGTCAACGGCGTGGTCAGGCAGACCGGCGACATCGGCCAGATGATCTGGAACGTCGCGGAGATCGTCGCCAATCTGTCGCGCCACTACGCGCTGGCGCCCGGCGACCTCGTCTTCACCGGTACGCCCGCCGGCGTCGGGCCGGTGGTCCCCGGCGACCGCCTGGAGGCGACCGTCGCGGGCCTTGCGCCGCTGGTCATCACCATTGCCGAGCAGGAGCGCTGACATGCTGCCGACGGAACGCATCGCCTATTCGGCCATTGCCGACCGGCCCGCTCTGGCGTTGCCCGACAACGCCCGGCTCGCGGTCTGGGTGATCGTCAACATCGAGGAATGGAACGCGCGCGAGCCGATGCCGCGCACGGTGCTGACGCCGCCGGCCGGCGGCTCGCCGAGCCCCGACATTCCCAACTGGGCCTGGCACGAATACGGCAACCGCGTCGGCTTCTGGCGCATGCTGCCGGTCTTCGACGCGCTGAAGATCCGCGCGGTGCTGGCCATCAACGGTTCGGCGATCGGCACCTACGAGCCGATCGCGCGCGCCGCCCGTGATCGCGGCTGGGAATTCATCGGCCACGGCTTCACCCAGAAGAACATGCAGAAGGTCGCCGACGAGCGCGAGGACATCGTGAGGACCACCGAGGCGATCCGCGCCTATGTCGGTAGGCCGCCGCGCGGCTGGCTGGGACCGGGCCTCACCGAGACTTGGGAGACGCCGGACATCCTGGTCGAGCAGGGCTACGACTATGTCTGCGACTGGGTGCTGGACGACCAGCCGGTCGAGCTGAAGACGCGCTCGGGCCCGATCGTCAACGTGCCCTATACCCAGGAATGCAACGATGTCGCGATGATGCTGATCCAGCATCACAAGGCCTCGGAATATCGCGACCGCGCGATCGACCAGTTCGAGCAGCTCTACGCCGACGCCGAAGGCTCGGCGCGCGTCATGGCGCTGGTCGTGCATCCCTACATCATGGGCGCGCCGCATCGCCTGCGCTATTTCCGCGAAGCCCTTCAGCACATTGCCGCGCGGCCCGGGGTCGCCTTCATGACCGGCGAGGAGATCCTCGACTGGTACCGGACGCCGCGCGCCGGCTGACGCCGCACGGCCCGACGAGGCGGACCGCGCGTCAAGACGCGGCCGTAACGGGATGAAACCTGAAGATGCCCGTGCGACAGCCGGGCCGGCCGCAAGGAGGCCATGATGAACGAGGCAACCACTGCCGCGGCGCCCGCGCGCGCCGGTGCCGATCCCGACACGCGCCTTGTCGTGCTGCTGATGTTCGGCGTGCTGCTGCTGTCCTATGTGATCAATGCCATGGACCGGCAGATCTTCCCGCTGCTGGCCGCCGACGTCAGGCGCGACTACGGCTTCTCGCTTGCCGATACCGGCCTGCTCTCCACCATCTTCACGCTCGGCATGGCGGTTGCCGGCTGGCCCACCGGCTATCTCCTGGCGCGCTATTCGCGCAAGGCGGTGCTGCAGATCGGCATCGCCATCTTTTCGGTGGGAACGGTGCTCACCGCCTATGCCGCCGGAATGGCCGACATGCTGGTCTACCGTGCTGCCACCGGCATCGGCGAGGCGATGCAGCTGACCGCGCTGATCGCCGTCGCGACCAGCTATTTCGTGCGCTATCGCGCGGTCGCCGTCGGGGCCATCAACGCCTCCTTCGGCGTCGGCGCGATCCTGGGGCCGATCGCCGCCGCCATGCTGCTGCAGCTCGAAGGCAGCTGGCGCGGCCCGATCATCGGGTTCGGCCTGATCGGTTTCGTCGCCATGGCGGCGATCTGGCTCTGCGTCTCGCCGGCTCTGACCGAGGTCGTCGACCGGCGCGACGGGCGGGCCGCCATGGGCGGCGCCGCGAGCCTTGCCAACCGCAACACGGTGCTGCTGACCGTGCTCAGCGTCATCGGCGGCCTGATCATCTACGGCTATCTCGGCATGTATCCGACCTTCCTGCGCGAGGAGCTCAAGTTCTCGCCGGCCGATACCGGGCGCGTCATGAGCATCTACGGGCTCGGCGTGCTCGCCTCGCTCGTCGGCGGCTGGCTCGGCGACCGCTTTTCGCCGCGCCTCGTGTTGGGAGCCGCCTTCCTCGCGGCGGCGGCGCTCGGCTATTTCATCTTCCAGGGCGCGACGGCCTTTGTCGCGCAGGCCGCGCTCTCCTTCGTCTGGGGCTTCGTCATCAGCGGCACGATCTATGTCAATCTCGCCGGCTATCACGTGAAGGCGGTGGTGCCCTCCGAGGCCGGCCGCGCCACCGGCATCTTCGTCACCAGCCTCTACGGCGCGGGCGCTTTCGCCGGCTATCTCATCGGCTTCATCGCCGGCAAGGCGGGCTGGGTGAGCGCCGGGCTCGTCCAGATCTCGTGCCTCGCGCTCGTCGGTGCGCTTCTGTCGCTGGCGCTCAGGCCGCAGGCGATGGCCGGGGCGGGGCGCTGAACCCCCTCAGGTCACCCGCTTGCGCTCGGCGAAGGCCGGCGCCTGCCAGAGGCCGGTCGCCATGATCCGCTCCAGCACGGCGACCGCCGCCCAGACATCCTCGAAGCGGGTATAGAGCGGGGTGAAGCCGAAGCGCAGGATGTCGGGTGCCCGGAAGTCGCCGATCACGCCGCAGGCGATCAGCGCCTGCATGATCTCCCAGCCCTTCGCGTGGGTCAGCGCGACCTGGCTGCCGCGCCCGTCGGGATCACGCGGGCTGATGACGGCAAGGCCGTGGCCGGCGAGGCGCGTTTCGACGAGGCTGATGAACAGGCTGGTCAGCGCGACCGACTTGGCGCGCACCAGGCTCATGTCGGCCGCCTCGAAGATCTTCAGGCTCTCGATCAGCGGCAGGTAGGAGAGGACCGGCGGCGTGCCGCAGCGGAACTTCTCGATGGTGGCCGCCGGCCGGTAGTCGATCTCGAAGGCGAAGGGCGCGGCATGGCCCTGCCAGCCGGTCAGCGGGCTCTCGATGCCGTCGAGATGGCGCGCCGCGACGAACAGCCAGGCCGGGCCGCCGGGGCCCGAATTCAGATATTTGTAGGTGCAGCCGACGGCGAAATCGACGCCCGCGCCATTCAGGTCGACCGGCAGAGCGCCGAGCGAATGGCAGAGATCCCAGATGACGAGCGCGCCGGCGGCATGGGCGGCCCGGGTGAGACGCGCCATGTCGCGCAGCTGGCCGGTGCGGTAGTTGACGTGCGACAGGCAGACCACCGCCGTGTCGCCGTTGATGAGCGCCTCGACCGAGGCATCGTCGTCACCGGCGAGCGCGAGATGCGCATGCCGGTGCACATTGGCGATCGCGCCCTGCAGGATATGGATGTCGGTCGGAAAGTTGTTGCGCTCGGATATGACCCCGGTCCGGCCGGGCCTCAGGCCCATGGCGGCGCAGAACACCTTGAACAGGTTGACCGAGGTGGAATCGCTGACCAGCACCTCGCCGCTCGCCGCGCCCATGAGCGGCGCCAGCCGGTCGCCGACGATGACCGGCAGCATGTGCCAGTCGCGCTCGTTCCAGCTGCGGATCAGCCCTTTGGCCCAGCCGTCCTCGAGCGCTTCGGCAAGCGTCGCTGGCACCGTGCGCGGCATGGCGCCGAGCGAATTGCCGTCGAGATAGATGTCGTCGGGCGGAAGCGCGAAATGGTCGCGCAGCCCGGCCAGAGGGTCCTGCCGGTCTCGCTCGATCGCCGCCATCCTGTCGGGCGTCGCGGCAAGGCGCACCGCCCGGGCGGCTTCGACCTCGGCATGCATCGGCAGATCTCCCTCAGAGCCGCGCCGACGTTAGCCGAGCAACCCGGCCGCGGCCAGCCCGAACGAGCACGCTTCGCCCAGTCGACACCGCGGAATAGATCGTTCTTCTAAAAGAACGATGGCTCAGAGACCATTTCCCTTTCATGTTCTATATGTGAGACAGGTTTCTTCCAAAATCTATCGCGAATGACACCACAGGCCGGGAGATTTTTGTCTCATTCTTGCCAAATATGCGCAAAAATGGTGCATTTTTGGAAATTGAGGGGCCGAACTTCTCCTTCGGGCGTGAACAGGAGAATCCTTCTTCCCGGCTGGATTGTTCGTCAAAAAGAACATTCTGGTTGACTTGACCGGCTCCCGGCAGAACACTTGGGCTCATTCTGCGGGGTGCGGCCGAGAGGTTCGGCGGACCCGAAGCGGAGCTTCTATTGAACGCCCCGACGCGGCGGACCGGCGATAGCCGGCCAGCGTCGGCTGCGTCGACGGATGCGCACGGACAAGGCGACGACCGAAGCCGGGCTGACGAAGCCGCGGGGCGGCGGCGCCATGCCGGGAGCAGGCGGCGGCGCCATGACAGGGAAAGCTTTCATACGATGCGTGCAGTGGTCCTGAGAGAACATGGCGGTCTCGACCGCCTCCGCCTGGAGCCGGAGTTTCCGACGCCGACTGCGGGCGAGGGCGACGTCGTGCTGCGCGTTCGCGCCAGCTCGCTCAACTACCACGACGTGTTCACACGGCGCGGCATGCCGGGCATCAAGATCCCGTTTCCGGTCATCATCGGCCTCGATGTGGTCGGCGAGATCGCCGAGATCGGACCGGGCGTCACCGGCTGGAAGGTCGGCGATCGCGTGCTGGTCGACCCCATCAACCGCGTCGAAGGCGGGCTCATGGGCGAGACGGTCAATGGCGGACTCGCCGAATATTGCCGCGCTCGCGCCCACCAGCTGATCGCCATTCCCGACACGGTCTCCTTCGAGCAGGCCGCGGCGCTGCCGGTCGCCTATGGCACGGCGCTGCGCATGATGACGACCATCGGCAAGGTTTCCGCCGGCGAGAAGGTGCTCATCCTCGGCGCCAGCGGCGGCGTCGGCGTCTGCTGCGTGCAGCTCGCCAAGCTCGCCGGCGCCCATGTGATCGCGGCGGCCGGATCGCAGGACAAGGCCGACCGGCTGCTCGCGCTCGGCGCCGACGAGGTCATCCTTTATCGCGACGAGGACTTCCTGAAAGTCATCCACGAGCGGCACGGCAAGCCGCAGCGCCGCCGCCACGACAAGAGCGGCGGTGTCGACGTCGTGGTCAACTTCACCGGCGGCGACACCTGGGTGAAATCGCTGCGCACGCTGAAGCTCGGCGGCCGGCTGCTCACCTGCGGGGCGACGGCGGGCTACGCGCCCACCGAGGACATCCGCTTCATCTGGACCTTCGAGCTGCAGATCCTCGGCTCCAACGGCTGGGAACCCGACGACATCCTGCGCCTGTTCGAACTGGTCGGCTCGGGCCAGCTGAAAGTGCCCGTCGACCGGACCTATCCGCTCGACCAGGCGGTCGAGGCCCTGCGGGTCATCGAGGACCGCGAGGTCATCGGCAAGGTCGTGGTGACGCCATGACCGAAGCGACCGCCACCCTGGCGAAGCCGGCTCCGGCCGCGCCCTTGAGCATCGCCGCGCTGCAGGCCAAGCTCGACGAGTCGCCGTTCAGCGCCTTTCTCGGCCTGACCGTGATTGCCGCCGATGCCGCACGCGAGGAGATCACCATCCGCGCGCCGTTCCGGCCGGAGCTCGAGCGCGGCGCCGGCACGAGGCAATGGCACGGCGGCCCCATCGCTTCGGTCATCGACACGGTCGGCGACTTCGCCCTGATCATGCTGATCGGCCGCGGCCTGCCGACCATCAATTTCCGCGTCGACTATCTCAGGCCGGCGATCGGCGCCGACCTCGTCGTCACCGCCCGCGTCCGGCGCAACGGACGCAGCGTCGGCGTCTCCGACGTCGACGTCTTCGACGAGCGCGGCACGCTGCTGGCGATCGGCCGCGCGAGCTACGCCACCCAGGACAAGAACTGATAGCGCGCCGGGCCCGACCTGCGGTTCCGCGGCCGGCGCGGCTTGAAAGGTGAAGAGAATGTTCAGCCTCTCCCGACGCAATCTTCTCGCCGGCGCCGCCGGCGGCGTCATCGCGGTCGCGGCCGATGGCAGCCGCGCCGTCTTCGCCCAGGGGACGACAGCCGCGCCGAAGCGCGGAGGCACCCTGACGGCCACCTGGGGCGGCCTCGAACCGCAATCGCTGTTCGTGCCGCCGGGCGGCGGCTCCAGCCCCTATTTCACCTCGACCAAGGTGCATGAGCGGCTGCTCCGGCTGAACAACGACCTGGCCTTCGAGCCGGTGCTCGCGCTCGACGTGACGCCCGCGGAGGACTTCCGCAGCTACACCATCAAGCTGCGTCCCGGCGTCGTCTGGCACGACGGCAAGCCGTTCACCGCCGACGACGTGGTGTTCAGCGCGCTCTCCTACTGGAAGCCGATCTCGGCGGGCGTCGCGCTGAAGGCGCTGAGCCATGCCGAAGCGGTCGACCCGACCACCGTGCGCCTGACTTTCGATGCCGCCGTGCCCGACTTCTTCCTGAAGTCGATCCTGGCCGGCAAGTCCGGTCTCGTCATCGCCCGGCACCTCTATGAAGGCCGCGACATCCTGACCAACCCGGCCAACAACGCTCCCGTCGGCACCGGGCCCTTCAAGGTCAAGGAATGGGTGCGCGGCAGCCATGTCGAATTCGTCCGCAACGAGCGCTACTGGGATCCGCAGCTGCCCTATCTCGACCGCCTGGTGATCCGCTGGTGGCGCGATCCCGCCTCGCGCTCGGCCGCCTTCGAAGCCGGCCAGCTCGACATCGGCGTGTTCAACCCGACGCCGGCGCCCGACATCAAGCGCCTCGGCGCGACCGGCCGCTTCACCTCGACCACCAAGGGCTACGACAATTCGGCCTGGGTCTCGACCATCGAGTTCAATTCGCGCCGCGACATCGTCAAGCGCGCCGAGGTGCGGCGTGCCATCAACCATGCGATCGATCGCAGCTTCATTGCCGAGACCATCTTTTTCGGGTTGGCGAAGCCCGCCGCCGGGCCGATCCCGAGCAGCAATGCGCTGTTCTTCAACAAGAACGTGCCGGCCTATGCCTTCGACGTGAAGAAGGCCGGCCAGCTGCTGGATGCCGCCGGCCTGCCGGTGCGCAACGGCAGCCGCTTCAGGCTCACCGTCGTGGCCGCGGGCTGGTTCGAGGAGAACGTCAAGCTCGGCCAGTACGTCAAGCAGGCGCTGGAGGACATCGACATTGCCGTCGACCTCGCCATTCCCGACCGGGCGACGTCGCTGAAGCGCATCTATGCCGACTACGACTACGACATCGCCCTCTCCAACAATTCCGGCGCGGTCGAGCTGGTGCCGCAATGGACCCAGTTCGTCACCACCGACGGCATCCTCAAGGGCGCCGCCTTCCGCAATGCCAACGGCTATTCCAATCCGCGCGTCGACGAGATCGTCGCCCGTCTGTCGGTGGAGATCGACCCGGCCAAACGGGTCGCGCTGGCGCACGAGCTGCAGACGGTGCTCGCCACCGACCTGCCCTGGACCTCGCTGGTCGAGATCGAATCCGTGACGGTCGCCCGCTCGGACGTGCGCGGCCACTCGCAATTTGCCGACTTCATGGGCGAGAGCTGGGGCAATGTCTGGCTCGATCGCTGACGGACGGGGCACGGCCATGGGCCGGATCCTCGCACGGCGCCTTGCCCAGATCGTCCCGCTGCTGCTGGGCGTCATCGTGCTGAACTTCGCGCTCATCCAGCTCGCGCCGGGCACGTTTCTCGACGTGATGACGGCCGAGCAGCAGGTCAGCGATCCCGCGCTGATCGAGCGGCTGCGCGTGCTCTACGGCATGGACCAGCCGGCGATCGTCCAGCTCGGCAAATATATCTGGTCGGTGCTGACCCTCGATTTCGGCTTTTCCTACCGCCAGAACGCGCCCGTCCTGGACGTCATCCTGCAGCATTTGCCGGCGACCGTGATCCTGATGCTGGCGAGCATCGCCATCGCCCTGGTGGTCGGCCTCACCGCGGGTGTCGTCGCCTCGGTGAAGGTCAATACCATCTGGGACAACTTGATCTCGCTCGGCGCGGTGTTCTTCTTCGCCGCGCCGACCTTCTGGCTGGGCATCATGCTCACCGTGCTGTTCGCGGTGAAGCTCGGCTGGCTGCCGGTCGGCGGCATGCGCACGATCGGCTCGTCCGGTGGACCGATCTCCGATGCGCTCGATGTCGGCCGTCATCTCCTGCTGCCGGCCGTCGCGCTCGGGCTGTTCTATGCGGCCATGTATGCCCGCGTCATGCGCGCCGCCATGCTCGAAGTGCTGCGCATGGAATTCGTCCGCACCGCCCGCGCCAAGGGCCTGTCGGGGGCGGCCGTCGTCGTCCGCCACGTGCTGCGCAACGCGCTGCTGCCGGTGGTGACGCTGCTCGGCCTGCAGCTCGGCACGGTGGTCGGCGGCAGCGTCGTCATCGAGGCCGTGTTCAGCTGGCCCGGCATCGGCAGCCTCATGCTCGACAGCGTGATGAGCCGCAACTACCCGGTCGTGCTCGGCGTCATGGTGCTGTCCTCCCTGGTGGTCGCGCTCGCCAATGCGGCGGTCGACCTTGCCTATCTCAAGCTCGATCCCCGGATCCGGGTTCGATAGCGGGCTGCCCTCAGATGACCGTCCTCCTCCAGTTTCTCGGCCGTTTCGGCCGCAACCGCGCGGCTCTGGTCGGCCTGCTCGTCATCGTCGTCGTCGCCGGTTTCGCGCTCGCCGCGCCCAGCCTGTTTCCGCGCAACCCGCTGCGCATCGTCGGACGGCCGGAAATCTGGCCGTTCCTCAACCCGCGCTTTCCGTTGGGCACGGATTCGCTTGGCCGCGACATCGCCGCGATGGTCGCCCACGGCGCCCGCACGACGCTCCTCATCGGCCTCTTCGCCAGCCTGACCGCGACCTGCATCGGCGTCGCCGTCGGTGCGAGCGCGGCCTATTTCGGCGGCTGGGTCGACGAGGTGCTGATGCGCTTCGCCGAGCTGTTCCAGACGGTGCCGAACATCATCTTCATCCTCACCATCGTGTCGATCCTCGGCCAGACCATCGGCAACATCACCCTTGCCGTCGGCATCGTCACCTGGACGCCGATTGCGCGCCTCACCCGCGCCGAATTCCTGTCGCTGCGCGACCGTGAATTCATCCAGGCCTGCCGCGCCATGGGCATGAGCGACTGGCGCATCATCGTCGGCGAGATCCTGCCCAACGCCCTGCCGCCGGTGGTGATCCTGTCGTCGCTGGTGATCGCCAGCGCCATCCTGTTCGAATCGGCGATCTCTTTCCTCGGCCTCGGCGATCCCAACGTCGCGAGCTGGGGCGGCCTGATCGGCGACGGGCGCACGCTCATCCGCACCTCCTGGTACATCTGCGCGGTGCCGGGCGTCGCGATCATGCTCACCGTGCTGGCGCTCAATCTGATCGGCGACGGCCTGAACGACGCGCTCAACCCGAAGCTGAGGGACCGGTGATGGCGCGGCTGCTCACCGTCACCGACCTTTCGGTCGAGCTCGTCACCCGGCGCGGCCGGCTGCCGGCGGCCGACAAGGTTTCGCTCGCGGTCGATGCCGGCGAGACGCTGGCGATCGTCGGCGAATCCGGCTGCGGCAAGTCACTGACCGCACTTGCGCTGATGCGGCTCCTGCCCGAGCCGCCGGCGCGCCTCGCCGGCGGCCGGGTGGAGCTCGGCGGGCGCGACCTCACCGCGCTGCCCGAGCGGACCATGCGCGACGTGCGCGGGCGGGAGATCTCGATGATCTTCCAGGACCCGATGACCTCGCTCAACCCGGTCGTCAGCATCGGCAGCCAATTGATCGAGGCGATCCGCCAGCACGAGCCGCTGTCCACCCGGGACGCGGCGGATCGCGCGCTCGAACTGCTGCGCCAGGTCGGCATTCCCGATCCCGAAGGGCGGCTGGACGACTATCCGCACCAGCTCTCCGGCGGCATGAACCAGCGCGTGATGATCGCAATGGCGGTCGCCTGCCGGCCGCAGCTGCTGATCGCGGACGAGCCGACCACCGCGCTCGACGTGACCATCCAGGCGCAGGTCCTCGCGCTCATCAAGGCGCTGCAGGCGGCCACCGGGATGGCGCTCATCATCATCACCCACGATCTCGGCGTGGTCGCCGAGACCGCCGACCGCGTCGCCGTCATGTATGCCGGCCGCAAGGTGGAGGAGGGGCCGGTCGACGACATCTTCGAACGGCCGCTGCACCCCTATACGCGGGGCCTGATCGGCGCGACCCCCTCGGCCGCGCGGACGCGGCGCGACCGGCTCGTCGAGATCAGCGGCAGCGTGCCGGGCCTCGACGCCCTGCCGGTCGGCTGCGCCTTCGCCAACCGCTGCCCGATCGTGATGGAGCGCTGCCTCGGCCACCGGCCGCCGCTGGTCGCGCGCGCCGGCCGACGGGTCGCCTGTTTCGCAACCGCGGCGGAGGAGACGCCTGATGTCGCTTTTGTCGGTGCGTGAGCTGAGCGTCGCCTTTCCCTCCGCGCGCGGCGTGGTGCGGGCGGTGACCGATGTCAGCCTGACGGTCGGGCCGGGGGAAACGGTGGCGCTGGTCGGCGAGTCCGGCTGCGGCAAGTCGAGCCTCGGCAAGGCGATCATGCGGCTCGCGCCGATCGCCGCCGGCACGGTGTCGATCGAGGGCACCGACATCACGACGCTCGGTCCCCGGGCCCTCCGGCCGTTCCGCCCGCGCGTGCAGATGATCTTCCAGGATCCCTACAGTTCCCTGAACCCGCGCCACACCGTCGGCGAGATCATCGGCCAGCCGCTGGCCGTCGCCGGCCGGCCGCGTGCCGAGATCCGCGAGCGCGTCGCCGCCGTCATGGCGCGGGTCGGCCTCGCGGCCGATGCCGCCGCGCGCTATCCGCACGAATTCTCCGGTGGCCAGCGCCAGCGCGTCGGCATTGCCCGCGCCCTCGTGCTCAATCCGAAAGTCGTCATCTGCGACGAGCCGGTGTCCGCGCTCGACGTCTCGGTGCGCGCCCAGGTGATCAATCTGCTGCGGGACCTGCAGCAGGATTTCGGCGTGTCCTATCTGTTCATCTCGCACGACCTGTCCGTCGTCGAGCATGTCGCCGACCGTGTGCTGGTCATGTATCTCGGCCGCGTGGTCGAGAGCGGGCCGGCGGCGGAGATCTTCGCGAGCCCCGCTCATCCTTATACCCGCGCCCTGATCGAGGCCGCGCCGGTGGCCAATCCAAGGCTCGCCCGTACGCGCTCGCGGACGATCCTCGGCGGCGAACTGCCGAGCCCGCTCAAGCCTCCCGCCGGCTGCGCCTTCCATGCCCGCTGCCCGTTCGCCCAGGCCGTCTGCCGCGAGCGCGCGCCGCGGCTCGAGCCCGGCGCTAGCGGGCGCGCCGTCGCCTGTCACTTTCCGCTTCTCCCGCCCATCGGCGCCGCCGCCCTCGCCGACCGGCTCGACGCCTGACTTTCGACTGAAGGATATCGCCGCCATGTCGCGCTGGACCAATCTTGGGGATCTCGTCGACCGCTCCCGCGATCTCGATCGCATCGCCGTCATCGACCTCCTGCGCCGGGACGCGCCGCGCGAATGGTCGCATCGCGCGATCGACGCCCATGCCAATGGCGTTGCCCGCCTGCTGACGGATGCCGGCCTGCCGCGCGGTGCCTGTGTCGCCATCCTCGCGCTCAACCGCGCCGAATACGTCATCAGCTATTTCGGCATCATGCGCGCCGGCTTCGTGGCCGTTCCGGTCAACACCAAGCTGCCGCGCGAGACCATCGACTATATTTTCGAGGACGCCCGCATCGCCTTCGCCTTCACCGACGGCGCGCGGCGGCACCTCGTGCCTTCGGCCGTGCCGGCGATCGATTTCGACGATGCCGGGCCCGATGGCTTTGCCGCGCGGGTCGTGCCCGGAGCTTTCGATACGTTGCCGGCCGGCGCCGACGAGATCGGCCAGATCCTCTATACGTCGGGCTCCACCGGCCGGCCGAAGGGCGTGCCGCTCAGCCATGCCGGACAGCTCTGGGCGCTCGAAACGCTCACGGCCGCGACGGTGCCCGAGACCGAGCGCTCGATCATCGCCCAGCCGCTGTTCCACATGAACGGGCTGTTCCAGTCGAAGTCGGTCTTCGCCACCAACGGATCGGTCGTCTACCTCCCGGGTTTCGACGTGGCCGACTATGTCGATGCGCTCGAGCGCTATCAAATCACCAATGTGATGGCGGTGCCGACCATGCTCGCCCGGGTGGTCAAGGACGAGGCGGCGCTGGCGGAGCGCGACTTCTCCGCGTTGAAGCGCATCCGGCTCGGCTCGGCGCCGCTGACGCTCGGGTTGATCGAGCGGATCCGTGCCGCGTTCCCCGGCATTCCCGTGACCAACGGTTTCGGCACCACGGAGGCGGGGCCGGCCGTGTTCGGGCCGCATCCCGACGGGCTGCCGCAACCGCCGCTGGCGGTCGGCTACCCCCTGGCCGGCGGCGAGGTGCGCCTCGTCGACGGGCCGAGCGACGATGAGGGCGTGCTGCTCATGCGCAATCCTGCGGTCACGCCCGGCTATCTCAACCTGCCGGCGCAGAGCGCCAGGGTTCTCGATGCCGGCTGGTATCGCTCGGGCGACGTGTTCCGCCGCGACGCGCAGGGCTTCTATTATTTCGTCGGCCGCGCCGACGACATGTTCGTCTGCTCCGGCGAGAACATCTATCCGGGCGAGGTCGAGAAGCTCCTGGAGCGCCACCCCGATGTGCAGCAGGCGGCGGTGGTGCCGCTGCCCGACGAGGAGCGCGGCCAGGTGCCGGTCGCCTTCATCGTGCGGCGCGCAGAAGGCGCCATCGCTGTCGACGAGGTCAAGCGTTTCGCCATCGACAACGGCCCCGCCTACCAGCATCCGCGCCGCATCGCTTTCGTCGCCGACCTGCCCTGGGCCGGCACCAACAAGATCGACCGCAAGGCGCTGATCGAGGAGGCCCGCACGCGCGAGGCCGCGGCGGGGTGGTCGCTGTGAGCCGCCGCGCGGCAGCAACGGCCGGCGCGCCGGCGCGCGTCGCGCTGGTCACCGGCGCGAGCCGCGGCATCGGCCGGGCCATTGCGCTGCGGCTCGCGCGCGACGGCGCGACCGTCGCCGTGCATTACGGGCGAGGGGAGGCGGAAGCCGTGGCAACGGTTGCGGCCATTGCCGAGAGCGGCGGCAGCGCCTTCGCGGTCAAGGCCGATCTCGGCGAGGCGGAAGGGCCGGAGCGGCTTGCCGAAGCCTTCGGCCGGATCCTGCGCGACCGCTTCGGCACGGCCGGTTTCGACATCCTAGTCAACAATGCGGGCATCGGCCGGCGGGCCAGGATCGATGCGGTCAGCCGCGCCGAGTTCGACCGGATCCTGACGGTCAACCTGAAGGCGCCGTTCTTCCTGACCCAGATCCTGCTGCCGCATCTGCGCGATGGCGGCCGGATCATCAACCTGTCGTCGATGGGGACGCGGGCCGCCTATCCCGAAATGGCCGCCTATGCGCCCGCCAAGGCCGGCCTCGAAGCTCTGACACGGCTGCTCGCCGTCGACCTCGGCGGCCGCGGCATCACCGTCAACGCCGTGCTGCCGGGAGCGACCGCGACCGACATGAATGCCGGCGCGCGGGACCCCGAGATCAGCCGGGAGATCGCGCGGACCATCGCGCTCGGCCGCGTCGGCCAGCCGGAGGACATCGCTTCCGTGGTCGGTTTCCTGGCCTCGCCCGACGGTGCCTGGGTGACCGGCCAGAGCATCGACGCGAGCGGCGGTCAGCGGCTTTAGGCCGCTCCAGGCGCGCGCCTCAGATCACGCTGCGGATGGCGAAGCTCGTCTGGATGCGGGCGACGCCGGGAAGGCGCGACAGGACGTGCTTGTGCACGCGCTCGTAGTCGGCGGCATGGGTGAGCTCGACCCGCAGGAGATAGTCGGAATCGCCGGTCATCAGGTCGCACTTGCGCACTTCCGGGCATTTGCGGATCGCCGCCTCGAAGCGCGTCAGATAGTCCTCGGTCTGCCGCTCCAGCGTGATCCGTGCGATCACCACCGCCATGTTCTCCGACAGGCGCTGATCGATCAGCGCCGTATAGCCGCGGATCACCCCACTCTGCTCCAGGGCCTTGACCCGCCTCAGGCAGGCCGAGGCCGAGAGCCCGACGGCGGCGGCGAGGTCGGCATTGGTGATCCGGCCGTCGGCGCGCAGGAACTGGATGATGCGATGGTCCGTCGCGTCGAGAGCCGGAGACATGATCTGCCAATCTGCCACATGAAATTGCGCTGAAGCTCGACTGTTCGAATAATCTGTCGTCGATATCAAGCACATTCGACGAATCCGCTCCTAATCTCTGCCGTTCCAGACAGTGGTCGGCGTGGGGGCGCATGATGAAGACGGTCATTCTCGGCAGCGGCGTGATCGGCGTCACCAGCGCCTATTATCTCGCCCGCGCAGGCCATGAGGTGGTCGTCATCGACCGGCAGCCCAAAGTGGCGCTGGAGACGAGCTTCGCCAATGCCGGCGAGGTGTCGCCCGGCTATTCCTCGCCCTGGGCCGGTCCCGGCGTGCCGCTCAAGGCGATCAAGTGGTTGACCATGAAGCACGGGCCGCTGGTGGTGCGGCCGAAGCTCGACCCGGCCATGTGGATCTGGATGCTGCGCATGCTGGCGAACTGCACGGCCGGCCGCTACCGCATCAACAAGAGCCGCATGGTGCCGCTCGCCGAATATAGCCGCGACTGTCTGAAGGCCCTGCGGGGCGAGATCGGCATCGCCTATGACGAGCGGGCCCAGGGCACGCTGCAGCTGTTCCGCTTCCAGAAGGATCTCGACGGCACCGGCGGCGATATTGCCGTGCTGAAGGAGTTCGGCGTCGATCACGAACTGCTCGACCGGGCGGGCTGCATCGCAGCCGAGCCGGCGCTGAAGCTGGTCGAGGACAAGTTCGTCGGCGGCCTGCGCCTGCCGCATGACGAGACCGGCGACTGCCAGATGTTCACCGAGGCGCTCGCCGCCAAGGCCGCGGCGCTCGGCGTCGTGTTCCGCCAGGACGTCAGGATCGACCGGCTGACCCATGACGGCCACCGCATCACGGGTGTCGAGACCAGTGCCGGCACGATGAAGGGCGACAACTATGTCGTTGCGCTCGGCAGCTATTCGCCGCTGATGTTGAAGCCCCTCGGCGTGTCCATCCCCGTCTATCCGGTCAAGGGCTATTCGCTCACCTTGGACGTGACCGACCCGGCGGCGGCGCCGGTCTCCACCGTCATGGACGAAACCTACAAGGTGGCGATCACCCGGCTCGGCGACCGGATCCGGGTCGGTGGCACGGCCGAGCTCGGCGGCTACGATCTCAGGCTGCACGACGGTCGCCGGGCGACGCTCGAACATTCGGTCGGCGACCTCTTCCCGCGCGGCGGCAGGATCGAGGGCGCCAAGTTCTGGACCGGCCTCAGGCCGATGACGCCGGACGGCACGCCGCTGATCGGCGGCACGCGCCTGTCGAACCTGTTCCTCAATACCGGCCACGGCACGCTCGGCTGGACCATGGCCTGCGGTTCGGGCCGGCTCATCGCCGACCTCCTGTCCGGTCGGCCGACCGATATCGACGCCAGGCCCTACCGGATCGACCGCGGCGCGGCGTGACGTCGCGCCGCATCGTCCGCGCGGGCGATGACGGCGAAGCCGTAGCCGCCCGCTGAAATTCCGGCTAGGTGATGGCCGAGAGGTCACCGGAGACAAGCGGCCCGATGCGGCTTCCCTCGCTGAATGCCCTCAGGGCTTTCGAGGCTGTCGGCCGCACCGGCAGCATCAAGGCGGCCAGCGACGAGCTGGCCGTCAGCCCGACCGTCGTCTCGCGCCACATTCGCAACCTGCAGCTCGATCTCGGCGTGGCGCTGGTCGAGCCGCACGGCCGCGGTCTGCTCCTGACGACATCGGGAGAGGCGTTCCATGCCCAGATCAGCCGGGCCTTCGACATCATGCGCCAGGCGAACGAGGACATCCGCCCGTCGGTCCGGCGCAGCCTGACGATCTGGTGCATTCCCGGCATCGCCAACCAGCGCCTGCTCGGCCGGCTGCCGCAGCTGCAGGCGCGCCTGCCCAACTACGACATCCTGCTGCAGCCGACCCTGTCCCGGCCGGATTTCGCGCGCGGCGAGGCGGATGCCGAGGTGATCCACATGAACATGCTGATCACCCATCCGAACGTCCGCACCGAGCTGATCGCGGCCCCGGCCGTCCATGCGGTCGCAAGCCCGGCCTTCCGGTCGCGCTTTCCGCCGGTGACGGAGCCGGCCGACTTCCTCAAGCTGCCGCTGATCCACGAGGCGTCGACCCTCTACTGGGAGCAGTGGTTCGAATATGCGGGGGTTTCCGACCTGCCCATGCTGCGCGGACCGCGGCTCTGGCATGCCCATCTCACCATCGAGGCGGCACGCCAGGGCCAGGGCGTGGCGCTCGCCAATACGCTGCTGGTCGAGGACGATCTCGCCTCCGGCCGCCTCGTCGATCTCAGCCCCCAGCCGGTGAGCCTCGGCGGCTACTATTTCGTCGCGGCCTCGCGCCGCTGGGCCGATCCGGAACTGGTGGTGCTGCGCCGCTGGCTCAAGGAGACGCTGCAGAGCGGCGCGGCGACTGCTGCATCTGATGCAGCAGTGCGCAGCGAATAAGCTGATTGTCCCTGGACACCGCGCGCCCTAGCGTCCAGGTCTCAACAATCCGTCCAGGATCGCCCATGACCACCAATGCCGAACTCCTGTCCCGTCGCGAGGCCGCCGTGGTCCGCGGCGTCGGGCATGTCACGCCGATTTCCGCGCAGCGCGCGCTGAATGCCGAAATCTGGGATGTCGAGGGCAAGCGCTACGTCGATTTCGCCGGCGGCATCGCCGTGGTCAATACCGGCCACTGCCATCCGAAGATCCTCGCCGCGGTCAGCGAGCAGATGCAGCGCTTCACCCACACCTGCTTCCAGGTGCTGATGTACGAGCCCTACATCCTGCTTGCCGAGCGGCTGAACGCGATCGCGCCGATCCAGGGCCCGCTGAAGACCGCCTTCTTCACCACCGGCGCCGAGGCGACCGAGAACGCCATCAAGATCGCCCGCGCCGCCACCGGCCGCTCGGGCGTCATTTCCTTCACGGGCGCCTTCCACGGCCGCACCATCATGGCCTCCGCCATGACTGGCAAGGTCGTACCCTACAAGAAGGGCCTCGGGCCGACCCTGCCCGACGTCTGGCATGTACCGTTCCCGGTGCCGCAGTTCGGCGTCAGCGTCGAGGATTCGCTGAAGTTCCTCGGTTATATCTTCAAGGCCGATGTCGACCCCTCGCGCGTCGCGGCGATCATCCTCGAGCCGGTCCAGGGCGAGGGCGGCTTCCACCAGGCGCCGCCGGAGCTGATGCGGGCGCTGCGCCGGATCTGCGACGAGCACGGCATCGTGCTGGTGGCGGACGAGGTGCAGACCGGCTTCGGCCGCACCGCCAAGATGTTCGCCATGGAACATTACGACGTCTCGCCGGATCTCATCTGCGTCGCCAAGAGCCTTGCCGGCGGCTTCCCGCTCTCCGGCGTCATCGGCCGGGCGGCGATCATGGACGCGGCCGATCCGGGCGGCCTCGGCGGCACCTATGCCGGCAATCCGCTCGCCTGCGCCGCCGCGCTCGCCGTGCTCGACATCTTTGCCGAGGAGAAGCTGCTCGACCGGGCCGCGGCGCTCGGCACGCGGCTCATGACGCGGCTCGAAAAGCTGCGCATGCGCAATGACCTCATGCCGATCGCCGACATCCGCGGCCTCGGCGCCATGGTCGCCTTCGACATCGTCAAGGAGCGCGGCAGCGCCGAGCCCGATGCCGAAGCCACCAAGCGCGTGGTGCAGTTCGCCCATGAGAACGGCCTCATCCTGCTGTCCTGCGGCACCAATGCCAATACGATCCGCATCCTGACGCCGCTGACCGCCGAGGAGGCGATCGTCGACGAGGGCCTCGACATTCTGGAGAAGGCGCTCGCCAACTGAGCGCGGGCCGGACGCACCTGTCCGGATCGACAACCAACCGGCCGCGTCCGGGCCCGATCAGGGCCCGGTTCGCGGCCGGTTTTTTTGACGGAATGAGCGCCCCACGGGCTGCGGCGCGGAGCGCATGCGTCGCGAGCGACCGGCGGCGATGCCGCTCAGCCGGCGGCAACCGCTCCAACGGATCGGCGACCGGCGCGCCCAAGGGCACGACGCGGCGCCTCTGGGTGGTGAGCACGGTCAGGCCGCACGCAGCCGCCCTCGCAGCGATGGCGATATCCCCAAAACCCGGATCGTGGCCGCGAGCGATCGCGCATGGCGCCGGCCGCGCGCCTCCCTCATGCCGAAGGGCAGGATGTACCCGGGCATGCAGATGCGCGCCCGCCGACGGCGGCCGCTGCAATCGAGCGGAGGAGGGGTCCTCGCCATTCCCGGCATTTCCGGCCGGCGCGCCCGCCGACGCGTTCAAAAAAAACACCTGTCCCTTGCAAATTAGATGATTGTTGCGCTGACCGCGGTCCGCCAGACTTTTCCTGCAAATGACAAGACGATCGGCCGTCTCCCGCGGCATTCGCGGGCAAGGCGGTCGTGCGCCGGACAAGAAGAAACGGCGGAAGCGGGGTATAACGAGCGTGACGGCGGCTGTTCAGATTGGCCACGACTTGAATATCGACAGCCTGTGTAAGTTCTATGGGGGATTTACCGCGCTCGATAACGTATCGCTGGGGATCCGTCGGGGCGAATTCCTGACGCTTCTGGGGCCGTCCGGTTCCGGCAAGACGACGCTCTTGATGTCGATCGCCGGTTTCGTCTCGCCCGACCGCGGCGATATCCTGCTCGACGGCCGCAGCATCGGTCACCTGCCGCCCGAACAGCGCAATTTCGGCATGGTGTTCCAGGGCTATGCCCTGTTCCCGCACATGACCGTCTACGACAATGTCGCCTTCCCGCTGAAGGTGCGCAAAAGGCCCGCCGCCGAGATCAAGCAGAAGGTCGACGCCGCGCTCGATCTCGTCCAGCTTGCCTCGCGCGCCGACCGCTATCCGCGCCAGCTCTCCGGCGGTCAGCAGCAGCGCGTGGCGCTCGCCCGCGCCATGGTGTTCACGCCGCATCTCCTGCTGCTCGACGAACCCCTGAGCGCGCTCGACAAGAAGCTGCGCGCCGAACTGCAGGACGAACTGAAGCGGCTGCACCGGCGCGTCGGGCTGACCTTCATCTACGTTACCCACGACCAGGACGAGGCGCTGTCCATGTCCGACCGGATCGTGGTCATGCGCGACGGCCGCGTGGTGCAGCAGGGGTCGCCCACCGAGCTCTACGACCGGCCGGCGACGACCTTCGTCGCCGACTTCCTCGGCAAGAGCAATTTCCTGCGCGGCAAGGTCGACGCGCATGTCGCCGGCGGCTTCGTGCTGGCCCGCCAGGGCGTGCGCATCACCCAGGCCTCGGCCGACGGCAAGGCTCCGGCGGTCGGCACCGACGTGGTGGTGGCGCTGCGGCCGGAAAAGATCGGCCTCGCCCGAGACGATGCGCCTGCCGACAACCGGCTGAAGGGCGTCGTCTCCGAATGGAACTATTTCGGCTCGCAGTTCCGCCTGGTCGTCGACACGCTCGAGTTCGGCGCCGTGGCGGTGGTCATCCCGGCCTGGAAATGCGGCGAGCCGCCGGCCATCGGCGAACCCCTGTCGCTCGCCTGGGACCGCGATGCGGGGACGCTGGTCGCCGACGCCTGAACGCCGTGCAGCGCTGATTCAACGACAAACCAGTGGGGACACTTGTCATGACCAATCGCTTTGAAATTTCGGCTCCGTCCAGGCGCGCCGTCCTCAAGGGCGCCGCCGGGCTTGTTGCCGCGCCGGCCGTGCTGGGCGCCGGCTCCGCGTTCGCCCAGGCGCGCAAGGAGGTGGTGCTGGTCAACTATGGCGGCGCCGCCATGAAGGCCTTCGACGAGGCCTATGTCCAGCCGTTTGCCGCCCAGGGCGGCCGCATCGTGCTCGACGGCAGCGGGCCGCTCAACGGCAAGATCCTGACCATGGTGCAGTCGCGCAACGTCACCTGGGACATCTGTGATGCCGGCATCACCACGCTCGCCGAGCTTGGGCCGCGCAACGCACTGGAGAAGATCGACTATTCGATCGTCGACAAGAGCAAGGTGCCGGCCGAGTTCGCCTACGAGAACGGCGTGGTGAACTACATGTTCTCCTCGGTGCTTGCCTGGGATACGGCCAAGGTCAAGGAGACGCCGACTCTCGCCGACTTCTTCGACCTGAAGAAATATCCGGGCCGGCGCATGATGCGCAAGGATTCCCAGGCCATGCTGGAGCTGTGCCTCCTGGCCGACGGCGTGCCGCGCGACAAGCTTTATCCGCTGGATGTGCGGCGCGCGTTCGCCAAGCTCGGCACCATCAAGAAGGACGTGCTCTACTGGAACAGCGGCGCCGAGAGCCAGAGCCTGATGCGTGACGGCGAATGCGTCATGGGCCTGCTCTGGCACACCCGCGCCAACGTCCTGAAGGCGGAAACCAACAACCGCATCGCCTTCACCTTCAAGGACGGCCTGCTGCAGCCCGGCCTCTGGGTGGTGCCGAAGGGCAATCCCGCCGGCGCTGAAGCCTTCCGGGCGATCGCCTCGATGCAGCAGCCCGAGGGCCAGGTGAAGCTGCTCGCCGCCATGGGCAACGGCCCGTCGAATCCGGCGGCCCAGCCGCTGGTGCCGGAGGCACTGCGCGCGACCAATCCGGCCGACCCGGCCAACGCCGCGGTGCAGGCCAAGATCGACGCGGCCTGGTACATCGAGAATCACTCGAAGACCTTCCAGTCGTTCCTCGATTTCATCTCGTCCTGAGCCGACAAGCCGGCGGCGCGGCCTCCGAGGCCGCGCCGCCGGCAGGGCGCCCATGCGCCGCTCCGCAAGCCCTTCTGGCCCGGATCCGAGACCGATGACCGCTTCCGCCGACCGCTCCCTGTCCCTTCCCGCCCGTGCGCGTTTCAGTCCGACCGGGCGCTACTGGCTGCTGATCGCGCCGGCGCTGGCGATGATGGTCGCCTTCTATCTCTATCCCATCTCGCGCGTGCTCTGGATGAGCGTCACCGAGCCGCAGCCGGGGCTCGACAATTTCGCATTGCTCGCCACCAGCGCCTCCATCCACCGCATGCTGCTCACCACGGCGCGGATCAGCATTGCCACGACCGTCATCACCCTCGTCCTCGCCTATGTCGTCTCCTACGTGCTGGTCCATTCGAGCGAGCGGGTGCAGCGCTGGATGTTCCTCGGCGTGCTGGTGCCGCTCTGGATCTCCGTATTGGTGCGCGCTTTCGCCTGGTTCGTGCTGCTGCGCCGCGAGGGCCTGATCAACACCGCGCTGATGTCGACCGGCGTCATCGACGCGCCGCTCAGCCTGATCTGGAACGAGACCGGGGTGATGATCGGCATGGTCCACTACATGCTGCCCTTCGGCATCCTGCCGATCTACGCCAACATGCGCGACATCGACCAGCGCTGCATTGCCGCGGCCCGCGGCCTCGGCGCGACCCGCGGCGTCGCCTTCCGCAAGGTGTTCCTGCCGCTGTCCATGCCGGGCGTCATCGGCGCCGCGGTGCTGGTCTTCATCTTCTCCCTCGGCTTCTTCGTCACGCCCGCCATCCTCGGCGGCGGCAAGACGCTGATGATCGCCGAATACATCAAGGTGCAGATCCTGGAGATCGTCCGCTGGGGCATCGGCACCATGCTGGCGGCGACCCTGCTGATCGTCATCTGCGGCCTCCTGATGGTGCTGAGCCGCATGGTCGACATGCGCAAGCTGTTCGGAGCGGGGTGAGCCATGTTCTCGTCCAGCTTCGGCACGCCCTCGCTTTCGGTCCGCTCGCTCGCCTGGATCATCATCTGCTTCCTGGTCCTGCCGATCTCGATCGTCTTCGCCGTCTCGGTCACCGACCAGCCCTACCTGTCGCTGCCGCGCGAAGGCGTCTCGCTGCAATATTTCGCCAACCTGATGACGAGCCAGGCCTGGCTCTCCAGCATTGGCCATAGCCTGATCATCGCCGTGGCCTCGACGGCGATCGCGGCGGTCGCCGGCACGCTCTGCGCCATCGGCTGCTGGCGCCTCGGCAACCGGGCGAGCGACCTCGTGCGCCTGGTCATGCTGATGCCGATCATGGTGCCGACCATCGTCTATGCGCTCGGCATCTATCAGTTCTGGATCGATCTCAGGCTGATCGATACCTATACCGGCGTCGTCATCGCCCATGCCGTGACCGGCATGCCCTATGTGGTCATCACCGTGTCGACGGCGCTCGCCGGCTTCGATCCGCGGCTCGAACAGGCCGCGCTCAATCTCGGCGCCAGCATGGGCCAGACGCTGCGCCTGGTGATCATCCCCAACATCCTGCCGGGTGTCATTTCCGGCGTCATCTTCGCCTTCATTCACAGCTGGGACGAGCTGGTCATCGTGCTGTTCATCGCCGGCCGCGGCGTCTTCACGCTGCCGCGCCGCATGTGGGACGGCATCAACGAGCATCTCGATCCGACCATGGCGGCGGTCGCCGCTGTGCTGGTGCTGATCACGCTCGCCCTTCTGTTCGTCGATATCGCGATCCGGGCGCGCCGCGCCCGCTGATCCCGCGATCCCCGCATCAGCCTTGGGCCGCAGCGCCCACTCGCCAGATGGAATTAGTGCCATGACCGCTCAAGACGCTTTCGGCCCCGACCAGACCCTGGCGCTCGACTGGATCGCGCGGAACAGCGCGGCTCTGTCGCGCGACCACATGACGATCTGGGATTTCCACGAGCCGTCCTGGCGCGAGTACAAGTCGGCCGCCTGGTATGTCGAGCGGCTGCGCGCCGAGGGTTTCACGGTCGAGGTCGGCTCCGGCGGCATGCCCACCGCCTTCTGCGCCACCTGGTCGAACGGCGAGGGGCCGACCATCGGCGGCTATGCCGAATATGACGCGGTGCCGGGCACTTCGCAGGCGCCGGTGCCGCGGCGCGAGCCGCGGGCGGGCGTCAACCGCCATGCCGCCGGTCACACCGATCCGCATTCGGCGCTCGGCCTCGGCTCGTTCACCGGCTTCCTCGCCGCCAAGCATGCGATGGAGAGGAACGGCATCAAGGGCCGGCTGAAATTCTTCGGCGAACCGGCCGAGAAGATGTGCGGTTCCAAGCCCGTCCACGCCGCCAAGGGCTATTACGACGATCTCGACGCCGCCATCAGCTTCCATCCGCATTCGTTCCCACGGCTTGCCAACAGCTGCTTCTGGGACACCCACAGCGCCCCCTATTGGAGCCGCATCTACACGTTCGAATGCGAGCATCCGGAGACCTGGCAGAATGCCGGAGCGGTGACCGGCGTCGCGCACAGCCATTCGTCGGCGCGCGCGCCGGGCGCCATCGACGCGGTCTGCCTGATGTACACCTCGTCGAAATACATGAAGGAGGCGATGCTGCCCCATCACGGCAGCTGGAGCCTCAACGAGTTCATCCTGCATGCCGGCCAGGCGGCGGCCGACAACCTAGCTCCCGGCCTCGGCCAGATCCAGTATTCGCTGCGCGCGCCCGACCTTGCCATGTGCGAGCGGGTCTTCGAGGTGCTCGACCGCAATGCCGAGCACTGCGCGGCGATGAGCCATTGCAAGGTCACGACGGCCTGGATCACCCGCACCCGCGCCGGCCTTGCCAACCATGCCATGGCCGAGGTCGCCTGGCGCAACTTTCAGCGCGTCGGCGCGCCGCAATGGGGCGAGGGCGCGAAGCGCTTCGCCCGCGACATCCAGGCGAGCCTCGGCCTCGAGCCCATGGCCGATCCGTTCACCCCGGAAATCCAGGAGCTGACGGCGCCCTGGGACGGCGAGAAGGCCTTCCGCGAGCAGCTTCCGCCCTGGCAGACCAATCTCGCGGCGGACGACTATGTCGACTACACCTGGCACGCGCCGACCGTGCGCCTCTATGTCGGACGCCCGACCCTGCGCGCGCCGCATCCGGGCTACCGCTATCCCGACTGGACGCGCTACGCGATGGGCGGCGTGCCCGACTGCATCGACCCGATGTGGCTCACCGCCGGCAAGGTCATCGCCGCCACGATCATCGACCTCATGACCGACGGCGTCTCCCTCGACCGCGCGCAGGCCGAGTTCCGCGAGCGCACCGGCGGCGGCGTCGGTGGCACCAAATGGGTGGCGCCGCTGCTGCCGAAGGATTTCGCCGCGCCGGTCCACTACCGCTGGCCGGAATATGTCGAGACCGCCCGCGGCACCGAATGGACCATCCCGACCGCCGCGCCGTGAGCGCTGTCGCTCAGCCAACGGCCCAGGACGCTGGCGCGTCGGGCCGTTGAAGACCTCGCGAATTGCTGAGCGAGAGCAGCAATTCGCGAGATGGAGCCGACGGTCATCTGCGATGCCCGTCGGCGTCACACCGAACATTGCCTGTCAGGAGAACCCGTCATGTCGATCATTTCCGAGCCGGAATATCGCTACAACATGCTGATCAAGACTTTCGCCTCGCGCGCCGAACCGGCCTTCGAGGCGGAGGAGGAGCAGGTCAACGTCTGGGGCCGGCGCTGGGGCTGCAACAACGATGTCGGCCAGATCCGCATGGTGCTGATGCACCGGCCGGGTGAGGAGCTGAACGTCGTGCGCGCCGACAAGCGCCTGCCCGACATCGGCGCCTTCGGCGATCCGGAGGAGGGCTGGTACTGGCGCGGCGACACCATTCCCGACCTCGCCGCCCAGCAGGCCCAGCACGACGCGCTGGCCGCCGCCCTGCGCGAGGAGGGCGCCGAGGTCGTCTATGTCGACAAATGCGCGCCGGGCAAGATGAAGACCGTCTATACCCGCGACAGCGTCATCGCGGTCGACGGCGGCGCCATCGTCACCCGGCTCGGCCCGCCGGTGCGGCGCGGCGAGGAGCTGCCGGTCACCCGCACGCTCGCCAAGCTCGGCATGCCGATCCTCAGGACCATTTCCGGCACCGGCCTCATGGAAGGCGGCAGCTTCGCCTTCATCACCCCGAAGGTCGCCGTGGTCGGCCTGTCGAGCCGGGTCGACGAGGAGGGCGCGCGCCAGCTCGAGGAGGTGCTGCGCAGCCAGGGCGTCGAGCTGCTGCGCGTTCATCTCACCGGCTACCGCCTGCATATCGACGGCATGTTCGTGATGATCGACCGCGATACCGCCTTCGTGAACCCCACGCTGCTGCCGTTCTGGTTCCTCGAAAAGCTGAAGGAGTTGAAGATCCGCCAGATCGAGGTCTGCCCCGACGACCAGAACTGGGTGATCAACTGCCTCGCGGTGCGACCCGGCCATGTCATCGTGCCTGTTGGCATTTCGGCGCGGACGATGGAGAAGTTCGACAAGGCCGGCATCACCACCCGGGTCGTTCCCTATGACAAGGTCGCGCTCGGTGGTGGCGGCATCCATTGCTCCACCTCGCCGCTGATCCGCGACCCCCTGTAAGGCGTGGCCGGCGTGGTAGGGCTGCTAACAGACGGCAGGATATGACATGAACGGCGCCGAGAGCCTGGTGAGAACGCTGGTTGCGGGCGGGGTGGATACCTGCTTCGCCAATCCCGGCACGTCCGAAATGCATTTCGTCGCCGCGCTCGACCGCGTCGGCGGCATGCGCTGCGTGCTCTCCCTGTTCGAAGGCGTCGTTTCGGGTGCGGCCGACGGTTACGGCCGCATGGCCGACAAGCCGGCGGCGACCCTCCTGCATCTCGGACCCGGCCTCGGCAATGCGCTGGCCAACCTGCACAATGCCCGCAAGGCCAACACGCCGATCGTCAACATCGTCGGCGAGCATGCCACCCATCACCGCCAGTATGACGCGCCGCTCACCGCCGATGTCGAAGGCGTGGCGCGGCCGATGTCGGCCTGGGTGAAGACCTCGATGGACGCCCGCTCCGTGGCGCGCGACGGCGCCGCGGCGGTCACCGCCGCGATGACCTCGCCGGGCCAGGTGGCGACCCTCATCCTGCCCGCCGACACCGCCTGGAATCTCTCCGACGGTCCGGCCCCGGTCGCCAGGCCGCCGGAGCGCGCCAAGGTGCCCGAGGCCGCCATCGCCGAGGCGGTCGCCGCGCTCCGCTCGGGCGAGCCGACCCTCGTCATCGTCGGCGGCCTTGCCCTGCGCGAGCGCCCGCTGAAGACCGCCAGCGCCATCGTCGAAGCGACCGGCGCCCACATGATCGCGCCGACCTCGAACGCCCGCGTCGAGCGCGGCGCGGGCCGCGTCACGGTCAACCGCATCTTCTATCCGATCCGGCAGGCGCTGGAGCAGGTCAGCCAGTATCGCCACGTCGTGCTGATCGGCGCGCGCAACCCGGTCGCCTTCTTCGCCTATCCCGACATGCCGAGCCTGGTCATGCCGGAAGGCTGTGCCGTGCATGTCCTGGCCGAGCCGCAGGATGATATCGCCGATGCCCTCGACCGGCTTGCCGACGCGGTCGGGGCAAGGCCCGAGCAGGCCGTGCTGCAGAAGGCCGGCCGGCCGGACCTGCCGCGCGGCGCGATCACGCCCGACACCGTCGGCTCGGTGGTGGCGGCCCTGCTGCCGGAGAATGCCATCATCGTCGACGAGGCGATCAACTCGTCCGGCACCACCTATGCGCAGACCGCCGGCTGCCCGCCGCATGACTGGCTGGCGCTGACCGGCGGTTCGATCGGCATCGGCCTGCCGCTCGCGACCGGTGCGGCGGTCGCCTGTCCGGACCGCCGCGTGGTGGCGCTGCAGGCCGACGGCAGCGGCATGTACACGGTACAGGCGCTCTGGACGCATGCCCGCGAGAACCTCGACATCACCACCATCGTCTTCGCCAACCGGGCCTATCAGAGCCTGGAGATCGAGCTGCGCAATGTCGGCGCGCTCAATCCCGGCCGCATCGCGCTCGACATGCTCGATATCGGCCGGCCGGACCTCGACTGGGTCAAGCTTGCCGAAGGCATGGGCGTGCCAGCGGCCCGTGCCGAGAACCTGGAAGACCTGATCGACCTGTTCCGGTCGAGCGTCGGCCGTCCGGGGCCGTTCCTGATCGAGGTGCCGATCTGAGCGATCGTCGAGCGCGCGTGGGAATCTCGGGCGCTCCGCGTCTTGCATCAAGGTCGGCCGCGGTTCGAGGCTCGCCCCAGGGGGCGAGCACCTCGTCATGAGGGAGGGCAAAGCCCTGCGCCAGGCGCGGTCATGACGCGCCACGCTTGAGGCTGCCTGAGCACCCCGGCTGCCATTCACCTCCAATTCTCATGGTGAGCAACCATTAGGATTGGGTTGCGGCTTTCCGCCATGGAGTGTCGCGCTGAAGAACGGAGTTGGCGAAGATGAGGAGCTTTCGGGCACAGGCCACGAGAGCCTTCTTATGGCTTTTGCCGGCCTGTTTGAGGCGAGCATAGAAGGCGATGAGGGCAGGGTTCCACTGGAAGGCCGCCGGAAGGGCTGCGGCATAGAGGGCGGTGCGGACGCGAGCCCGCCCGCCGTCGATATGGGCTTCGCCAGCCCACTTGCCGCTCTGGCGGACGAATGGAGCAAGGCCGGCCAGGGCCGCGGCCTCTTCCCGCGAGATCTGCCCCAGTTCCGGCATGCCGACGACCAGGGCGACCGCAGTGCGCAGACCGATCCCGTCAATGCTGAGCAGCAGTTCGAGCCGGCGGTCGAGATCGGGCTGCTGGCGCAGAGCCTTGACCAGCAGCGCCAGCTCGTATGCCGCCTCCTTCTGGTCGGCCTTGAGCCGGCTCTCCCATTGCCGGCGCAGCCGCGGCTCGCTCTGGTGTTCGAGAAAGGTCTTGGTCTGTTTGATCCGCCCCTCGAGCTGCTCGATATGGGTCAGATGCAGGGCGAAGGCGGCAAACCGGGGATCGGGAGCCGGCCGATCATCGGTGAACAGGGCGGTGAAATGGGCAATCAGCGCCGCATCCAGCCGATCGGTCTTGGCCCGCCGCAGACGCATCCTGGCAAAGGCGCTGATCTGCACCGGCTGGTGACGGATCACGGTGAATCCTGCCGCGCGCAAGGCCGCGATGACGCCGACCTCATAGCCGCCGGTGGCTTCGATCCCGATCCGGCCGACCCGCTGGGCGGTCAGGAGCTCACTCAGCTCGCGCCAGCCGGCAGGGGTATTGTCGACCTGCCAGTGCTCCGTGCGGCCGTGCACGGCCATATCCAGCGTGGCCTTCGCTGTGTCGATCCCGGCTACTTTCGTGTTAGTCTTTGCCATCTTCGTCGCCCCATCCTTGTGATGCGAACCTGGTGTTCTTTCAACCATCCGGGTCCGATGAAGAGGGCGACCGTGATCTTGCTCACCAACAGCCCGAAACGGCTCAGGTGCCAACGATCAAACGGCCGCCGCCGGATCCGAGGCGGCCACCTCGGATCCGGCATCCCCCTCAACGAGGGACGGCCTCAGTCTGGCAGATTTTTCCAATACAAGGTGCCCGCGCCCTTGCGCGGGCCTCGAACCACGGCCTGCCTTCGTGCAGAGCATGTCGACTTGCCTCAGCGCGGGAGCTGCGCCTTGAGGCCGGCGATGAAGGCTTCGACATAGAGCTCGAAGCCTGGCGTGAGCGGCACCTCGGAGCCACTCTGCCAGCGCACGATGAAGGCGCGGTTGACGAGGGCCTCCATGTTACTCGTCAGCCGGGGATAGTCCGCCGGCGGCAGGGCGCGGATATTCGTCTCGAAGGCGGCGGCCCAGCCGTCCGGGTCGTCCTTCGGCGTCGGCGCGAGTTCCAGCGTGACATAGCCGAGCATGGCCGCGATCACCGCATTGTAGGCGGCGATCAGCCGCGCGCCGGCAAAGCCGGCAGCCTCCAGGGCCGCCAGCACGCGCTCGACCAGCCTGAGATTGACCCCGGCGTTGGAAACGAGCTGGGCGCCGAGCAGCGGCGCGACATTGGGGTGCTGGCGCAGGCTGTCGCGATAGCGATGGAACAGGCTGCGGATCCAGCCCTCCCAGTCGTCGCCGGTTTCGAAGGGCAGGGCGACGTCGTCGAGCGCGGCCGCTGCGGCCGCGGCCAGCAGCGCATTGCGCCCGCCGGGCAGGTGCCAGTAGAGCGCGGTCGGATAGACCCCGAGATGGCGCGCCACCTCGCGCACGCTGAAGGCGTCGAGCCCGGCTTCGTCGATCAGCCGCAGCGCGGCCGCGACGATCTGCTCGCGGTTCAGCCCCGGAGTTTCCGCCTCCGGCAGATCCGCGGCGGTCGCGGCGCGCCTGCGCGTCCTTGCCGTTGTCGCACCGTCGCGGCTCGAAGCCATGCCCTGTCCCTTGGAAACCTGCCGCGCGGCGCGCGGTCCACGCCCGTTCTGTAGCAGGCCAGGCACGCGGGCTCCAAGGCCGGGGCCGGGTTGGAGATCGGTTTCCTGTACACTGGACAAGATGTAATTGTACGATGTACAAGAAAGAATAAGAACAACCCGAGGGGAGGCCGCCATGCGGTGGTGGGGAACGGGGCCGGTGCGCGCGCGCGGCCTTGCTGGCGTCATGTTCGCTCTGGCGGTGTCGGCAGGCGGCCTGTGGGGCTTGGCCACGGCGCTGGCCGAGGCGCCCAGGCCTTTCGTCATTGGCGTCAGCGGCGATTTCAGCGGGCCCTATATCGATGTCAGCGGCCCCGGCCAGCTGATTTCGGCGCAGCTCGCGGTGGAGGACTTTGGCGGCAAGGTGCTTGGCCGGCCCATCGTCCTGCGCTCGGCCGACGACCAGAACCGTCCAGACATCGCCTCGGCCAATGCCCGGCGCTGGTTCGATGTCGACGGCGCGGAGGCGGTGGTCGGCGGCGGCAACTCGACGACCGCCTTCGCCGTGCTGACGGCAGCCCGCCAGGCCGGCCGCACCTTCCTGGTGGTCGGCGCCGGCAACCCGGATTTTTCCGGCAGGGAATGTTCGCCGATCTCGACGCAATGGGCCTATGACACCCATGCCCAGGCGGCCGCGGCCGGCGCCTATCTGAGCCGCGGCGCGGCCGGCTCCTGGTTCTTCATCACGGCTGACTACGCCTTCGGCCACGCCCTGGAGCGCGATACCGGCCGGGCGGTCACGGCGGCCGGCGGCCGCATCCTCGGCAGCGTCAGGGCGCCGCTCGGCACCTCGGACTTCTCCTCCTTCCTGCTGCAGGCCCAGGGTTCGCGCGCCAGTGTCATCGGCCTTGCGGTGGCCGGCCAGGATCTCATCAATGCCATCAAGCAGGCCGGCGAATTCGGCCTCGTCGGCGCCGGTGGCCAGCGGCTCGCAGGCTTGAGCCTCATGTCGAACGACATTGTCGGCATCGGCCTGTCATCGGCCGAGGGGCTGGTGGCGAGCGAGTCCTTCTATTGGGACCGCACCGAGGCGACCCGTGCCTGGACGCGCCGCTTCCATGCGCGATTGAAGGACCGGATCCCCAATATGGTGCATGCCGCGACCTATTCGGCGGTGCTTCACTATCTGCGTGCCGTGGAGGCGGCGGGGACCGCCGACGCCCGGATCGTCAACGCCCGGATGCGCGACATGCCGGTCAACGACTTCAACAACCAGAACGTCCGCATCCGCCGCGACGGGCGCGTGCTGAACCCGATGTACATCCTGAGGGTCAAGGCGCCGACGGCGTCGAAGGACCGGTTCGACGTCCAGGAGGTGGTGGCGACCTTGCCGGCCGAGCAGGTTTTCCTGTCGGCGGAGGAAGCCGGCTGCCGGCTCGCGGAATGACCGGCCCGGTTTCGAGGGGGATATCATGCGGTTCGGTTTCCTGATCTATCCCGGCGTCGAGGAGCTCGACCTCGTCGGCCCCTGGGAAATGGCGACCATGTGGCGGGCCTATGCCGGCGGGCCGGAATGCCTTGCGGTCAGCGAGACCGGCGGCCCGACCGTCTGCGCCAAGGGGCTGAAGATTGCCGCCGACACGGATTTCGAGCGCTGCCCGCCGCTCGACTATCTGCTCGTTCCCGGTGGCTTCGCCGCCTTCGACGAAATGGCCAATGCAAGGCTCGTCGGTTTTGTCGCGGCGCAGGCGCGCTCCTGCCGGCATGTCCTCTCGGTCTGCACCGGCGCTTTCATCCTGCACGCCGCCGGCCTGCTTCACGGCCGCCGCGCCACCACGCACTGGAAGGCGCTGGAGCGGCTGGCGGCGCTGCCTGGCGTCATCGTCGCCGAGGAGCGCCATGTCCGCGACGGCACGGTGTGGACATCGGCGGGCGTTTCCGCCGGCATGGACCTGACACTGGCCTTCATCGCGGCGGAGGCCGGCGCCGAGGCCGCCTCGATCGTCCAGTACAACGCCGAATATTTCCCCGATGGGCGTGTCTACGGCACCGCGCATCGCGGCGATGCCGCCTCCGCCTATTTCCGCTCGCTCGCACCGTCAACCTGACGTGGGCGCCCGAAGGGCCCGCGGCGTCTTTCGCATGACAGGAGAGAACATCATGGCACGCCTCGGCAGGGACCAGCTTCGCGGCAAGGCGCAGACCGTGCTTGGCCTCGTCGATCCCGACACGCTCGGGCCGACGCTGATGCACGAACATCTCATCTGGGACCTGCGCACGCCGGTCATGGCCGACAATCCCGACCAGGGGCCGGAGATCACGCTCTGCAACTGCTACCGCATCAATTACGGTCGGCTGAAGGTGCCGGGCAACCTCGTCCTGCGCTGCCGCGACACCGCGGTGGCCGAGGTCGCGGAGATGCGCGCGGCGGGTGGACGCACGGTGGTCGAGCTCACCTGCGGCGGCCTGAAGCCGGACCCCGAGGGGCTTGCCGAGGTCGCGCGCCGCACCGATAGCCACATCGTCATGGGCTGCGGCCACTATGTCGACGAGTACCAGGACCGCGCGAACGAAGGCCGCTCGCCCGACAGCTTCGCGGCGGAAATGATCGAGCAGGTCACCGGCGGCGCCTGGGGGACGGAAGTGCGCGCCGGTATCATCGGCGAGATCGGCTGCCAGGCGCCCTGGACCGCGCTCGAGCGGAAGGTCATGCGCGGTGCGCTCGCGGCCCAGGCGGAGACCGGCGCCTCCGTCAACGTCCATCCCGGCCGTGATCCGGACCAGCCCCAGGAGGTGGCGGATTTCATCCGCGCCGAGGGCGGCGACATCGAGCGGGTGGTGATCAGCCATATCGACCGCACCATCTTCGACGTCGACCGGCTGAAGCGGCTCGCCGACAGCGGCTGCGTGCTGGAATTCGACCTGTTCGGCCAGGAGCAGAGCTTCTACCCGCTTTCCGACATCGACATGCCCAACGATGCCGGGCGGCTGAGGCTGATCCGGGCGCTGATCGACAGCGGCCATCTCGCCCGCGTCGTGATCAGCCACGACATCTGCTACCGCACCCGGCTCACCCAGTTCGGCGGCCACGGCTACGGCCACATCTATACGAATGTGGTGCCGCTGATGCGCTCGCGCGGATTTGCCGAAGACGAGATCGACGCGATCCTCGTGGCCAATCCGAAGCGCCTGCTCACCTTCATCTGACCCCGGAACGTTCCGTCATGACCGGACATGCCACCATGACACCTGGACAAGCCACGCCGGACGCGCAGCGGGCGGCGATCAATGTCGACATCGAGGCCGCGCTCGCCGAGGCGCGCGAGCGTTTCATCGCGCGCAATCCCGAGAGCCGCCGCGTCCACGCGGAGGCCGAAGAGGTCATGCCGGGCGGCAATACCCGCACCGTGCTGTTCTATTCGCCGTTCCCCCTCGCCATAGCCGAGGGGCGCGGCTGCCGCGTGCGCGATGCCGACGGCCACGACTATGTGGATTTCCTCGGCGAATATACCGCCGGCCTGTTCGGCCATTCGCATCCGGTGATCCGCGCGGCGATCGACCGCGCCCTCGACGGCGGCATCAACCTTGCCGGCCACAACCTGATGGAGGCCGGGCTCGCCCGCGCCGTCTGCGACCGCTTCCCGTCCATCGACCTCGTCCGCTTCACCAATTCCGGCACGGAGGCTAATCTGATGGCGGTCGCGACCGCCACCGTCGCCACCGGCCGGCGCAAGCTCCTGGTGTTCCAGGGCGGTTATCACGGCGGGCTGCTCAGCTTCGGCGCCGGGCCGGCGCCGCTCAATGCGCCCTACGAGGTGGTGCTCGGCAGCTACAACGATCTCGCCGGCACCGAAATGATCCTGGCCGCGCACGGCGGCGAGCTTGCCGCGATCCTGGTGGAGCCCATGCTCGGCTCCGGCGGCTGCATCGCCGGCGATCCCGCCTTCCTTGCCGCCCTGCGGGCGGGCGCGACGCGCCATGGCGCCGTGCTGATCTTCGACGAGGTGATGACCTCGCGCCTTTCGCCCGGCGGCTTGCAGGAACGGCTCGGCGTCCTGCCGGACATGACGACGCTCGGCAAATATATCGGCGGCGGCATGTCCTTCGGCGCCTTCGGAGGTCGGCGCGCGCTGATGGAGCGCTACGATCCGCGCCGGCCTGGCGCGCTGCAGCATGCCGGCACGTTCAACAACAATGTGCTGACCATGGCAGCGGGCACCGCCGGCCTCACCGAGATCTTCACGCCGCCGGCTGTCGCGGCCCTCAACCGGCGCGGCGACGACCTGCGTACGGCATTGAACCGTGTTGCGGCGCGGCACGGCGCGGCGCTCGAATTCACCGGCATCGGCTCGCTGCTCGCGGCGCATTTTTCACCCAGGCCGGTGCGCACGCCGGCGGACGCTGCGGCGGGCGATGGCAGGCTGAAGGAGCTGTTCTTCTTCGACATGCTCGACCGTGGCGTCTATCTCGCGCGGCGCGGCATGATGGCGCTGAGCCTGGAGGTCGGCGAGGCCGAATGTGCGGCGCTGGTCGAGGCGGTCGACGACTTCCTCGCCAGCCGCCGCTCGCTGATCGCCAGCAGGGATTGGAGCTGACGAGCGGTCGTGTGCTGAGCTGCCCTGCATCTGGGGCGGCACTGGTTCGAGGCCCGCGCAAGGGCGCGGGCGCCTCACCATGAGGGACGTGGAGCATGGCGCCGTGGGTCTTCATGAAGGGGCGGGCGCAGCCCGCACTCGACACAGCGAATGTCGCTTCGTAAGCGCCCCTGATGCCACTCACCCCATCCTCATGGTGAGGTGCGAGCGCAGCGAGCCTCGAACCACGGTCGCGCCCGATCCAGGACACCGCGGGCCGGCGCCTGTCAGAGATAGCTCACGATCTCGCCGAGGGGCTTCTTTTCCGTCGCATGCGCGGGAATGGTCGCATCCTCTGCGGGATAGCCGACGACCATCAGGATATAGGGCTTCTCGGTCTCCGGCCGGCCGCAGATCTCGTTCAGGAAGCCCATCGGGTTGGGCGTATGGGTCAGCGTCGTGAGACCCGCATAATGCAGGGCGGTGAGCAGGATGCCGGTGGCGATATTGACCGATTCCGGCACGTAGTAGTTCTTGCGCATGACGCCGTCGGCGCTCGCGCTCCTGCGCGCGCCGAAGATGCAGATGAGCCAGGGCGCCGTTTCCAGGAACGGCTTGTTCGGATCGGTGCCGAGCGGTTTCAGCGCGCCGAGCCACTCCTCGCCGGCCTTGCCCGCGTAGAACCGCTCTTCCTCCTCCTCCGCCGCCACGCGGATCCTGGTCTTCACCGCGGGATCGCCGATCACGCAGAAATGCCAGGGCTGATGGTTGGCGCCGTTCGGCGCGGTGCCGGCGGCCTTGAGGCACGTGTCGATAATGTCGCGCGGCACCGGCCGGGGCGAGAAATCGCGCACCGTGTGGCGCTGGCGGATCATGTCGTAGAACTCGGCGGCGCGGCGACGCATCTCCTCGACCGGCAGCTCCCGGTAGTCGGGCAGCGGGATCGGCTTGTATTCGGTGATCACGTCCTGGTCCTCTCCGGCGATCGCCTGCGGGCGGGAAAGCAGCCAGTCTAACCCGGCCAAGGCCTCGGCTGCCATGACCGATCGGCTATGTTCGGCATCCTCACCTGGAATGGCGGGAGATCAGCCGGCCGGCGCCGGGCCGCCGAAGGTGCGATGCACCAGGCGTCGCAGCCACTGATGGCCGGCATCGTGGTGATAGCGCTCGTGCCAGTACTGGGCGACGTCGATCCGCGGCAGCGCGAAGGGCGGGCGGAACGCCGCAAGGCCGAGCTCGCCGCCGAAGTCGCGGGCGAGTCGCGCCGGCAATGTCGCGATCGCCTCGCTGCGCGCCGCGGCGAGCGCCGCACCGACGAAGCTCGGCACGCTGAGCGCGATGCGGTCGGCCGGAATCTCGGCGGTCAGCACCTGCTCGGCCATGACGTGGGCGCCGTGGCCGGTATGGGCGGCGGCCACCATGACGTGCCGCTCGGCCAGGAAGCCGGCACGGCTCGCAAGCTCGGCGAGGCGCGGATGGTCGGCGCGGGCGACGCTCAGATAGCCTTCGCTGTAGAGCCGCTGCCGCCGCAGCCCCTCTGTCGTGCGCGGGAAGGTCCCGAGCGCGATATCGGCGACGCCGGTCTCGAGCTGCGTCTGGAACTGCCGCATGTCGAGCGGCAGGGCGACGAGCCGGACCTGCGGACCTTCGCTGGCGAGCGCCGCCATCAGCGGCGGCAGGAAGCGCAACACGCCGACATCGCTGACCAGCAGCCGATACTGGCGCGTGGAGGAGGCGGGGTCGAAACGCGCGGGCAGGCGGCCGAGGGCCTCGGCCTGGGCGAGCAGCTGGCGCAGCGGCTCGGCCAGCGCGTGAGCCTTGGGCGTCGGCTGCATGCCGGCGCCGACACGCACGAACAGCGGGTCGTCGAAGGCAAGGCGGAGCTTGGACAGCACCTTGCTGATCGCCGGCTGGCTGCTGCCGATGAGCGTCGCCGCCCGCGTCAGGCTGCGCTCGGCCAGGAGGACGTGCAGCACCCTGAGCTGGTGGAAGCTGACATCGGCGACATCCGGAAACAGCATCGTGTTCATAGCCGGGCGAGCATAGACGGGCTTCGGCGCCGCGCCAGCGCTCAGATGTGGTAGACGAAGGAATCGAAGGGGTCGCGTGCGAGGTCGCGCAGCTCGGCGAGCGACAGGCTGTCGACGACACCGGCAATGGCTTCGCGGACCTGCACCATCAGGAGCCGGGTTGCGCAGGCATTCTCGTCCGGACAGTCGTCGCAGCGCTGGTAGGCCGAGCGGCTGGCGCAGGCGATCGGCGTGAGCGACCCGTTGAGCGTCCGGATCAGGTCGCCGACGCGGATGTCCTCCGCCGGCCGGGCGAGCCGGTAGCCGCCGCCGCGCCCCTTCTTGGCGTGCAGAAAGCCGCCCGTGCGCAGCTCGCCGAGAATCGTGTCGAGAAACTTCTTCGGGATCTGATTGTCGCGCGCGAGGTCGGCCACCAGTACGGCCGTGCCGAGTGGCCGCCCGGCCAACGCGGTCATCGCCTTGAGTCCGTATTTGCCCTTCTTGGTCAGCATGACCCGCAGCCCGTGACGAGCGGCCGCGCGGAACGCGCAAGGATCATCTCTCCGCGCTGCGGCGCGGAGACTAAATCTTGTGCGGGGCCTGCCTCGTGAAGCATCTTCGTCTAAAGTCGATAAAATTAGTAGTCTGATGGCGGTGCGCAGCTCTAGCGCCGCTCCCGATCAGGACACAAGACCGTCGGTTGGGCGAGACCGCCGCGTACAGGCTCCGATCCCGCACGGATCGCCCGGGAAACGGTGCAGGGCTCCTGCCGGCATCGCCGAAATCAGTCGCCTCGGCGGTTGGCCTGTGTCCGTCAATAGATTGGAATTGCACAGCTAATGAGCAGTCGCTCTGCTCGACTGGCACATGCCGCGTCGCCGCCGCCGCGATGACCGTCGACCGGCATCGCCTTTGGCCTGCGATATCGAAAGCATGGCCTGTTGCAGTTTTCGCATCGGCCGGCCGAATTGCATGCGCGTCAATTCATCGAAAGACTAGACTTATCGCCGGCCGCGCCAGGACGCCGCCGATGCCGAGGAGACCATGATGTTGAGATCGAGCCTTGCGCTGGTCGCCGGCCTTGCCGCCGGGATGGCCGTCGCCCAAGCCCAGCAGCAATCCCCCCAGCAGCCCCCCGCGCAGCAATCCCCCCAGCAGCCCCCCGCGCAGCAGCCGCCCTTGCGTTCGGCGATCGACGCGACCTTCGCCCCGCATGCCATGCCGAAGCTCTCGGGCGGGCTCGAAGGCTTCAACATCGATGTTGTCGAGGAGATCTCGCGGCGCATCAACAGGCGCATCGAGGTCGAGGGCACGCAGTTCGCCGGGCTCATTCCCGCGCTCCAGGCCGGCACCTACGACTTCCTCACCGCCGTCGTCACGGTGACGCCGGAACGCGCCCAGCAGATGCTGTTCATGGAAGGGCTCGTCGATGCCGACTACCGGTTCCTGACGCTGAAGGACAAGCCCGATATCACCGATCTCGCCCAGCTCAAGGGCCAGGTCATCGCCGTGCAGCGCGGCTCGATCTACGAGAAGTGGGTGCAGGACCTCGCACCCCGCATCGGCTGGACCGCGGAAGCCTTCGCCACCAGCACCGATGCGGTGCAGGCCGTGCTGTCGGGGCGGGCCTATGCCAATGTCTCGGCGGCGACCGTTACGGCCTGGGTGGTCAAGAACAATCCGAGGCTGAAGAACTCCTACCTCGAGCGCACAGGGCTCGTCTGGTCCATGCCGCTGCGCAACGGCAATACCGAGCTCAGGGCGACGCTCGAGGGTGCCCTGCAATGCATGAAGAAGGACGGCACGCTGGCCGCCATGTACCGCAAATGGTTCGGCGTCGACCCCGCGCCCGGCTCCTCGACCCTGACGGTCTATCCCGGCATCGGCGTGCCCGGCGTCGCCGGCTACGAGGACCGGCCGTTCGATCCGCCATGCTGAGCGAAGGCGTCGGGCCGGCGCCGCGCGCCCTCCTGGAGGCCCGCGGCGTGCGCAAGTCCTTCGGCGCCAACGAGGTGCTGAAGGGCGTCGATCTCCTGGTGGCGCCGACCGAGCTCGTGTTCCTGATCGGGCCGTCCGGCTCCGGCAAGTCCACGCTGCTGCGCTGCTGCAACCGGCTGGAGGAGCCGACCGGCGGCTCGATCGTCATCGACGGCGTCGACCTCCTGAACCCGTCGACCGACGTCAACCTGATGCGCCGGCAGGTCGGCATGGTGTTCCAGAGCTTCAATCTCTATCCGCACCTGACCGCGCTCGGAAACATCACGCTCGCCCTGCGCAAGGTGATGCGCAGGTCGAGGGCGGAGGCCGATGCCCTGGGCCTTGCCCAGCTCGAACGGGTCGGCCTCGCCGAGAAGGCCGGCGCCTATCCGGCCGAACTGTCGGGCGGCCAGCAGCAGCGCGTCGCCATCGCCCGGGCGCTGGCGCTGGAGCCGAAGATCATCCTGATGGACGAGCCCACCTCGGCGCTCGATCCCGAGCTCGTCGGCAGCGTGCTGGCCGTGGTGCGCGATCTGCGCGCCAGCGGCATGACCATGGTGATCGCCAGCCATGAAATGCGCTTCGCCCGCGAGGCGGCGGACCGTGTGCTGTTCCTCGACCAGGGCCGCGTGGTGGAGGAAGGCACGGCCGAGGAGATCTTCGCCCGGCCGCGCGAGGAGCGCACGCAGCGCTTCCTCCGGGAGGTCAGGCACTGAGCCCGCCGCGGGGCAGGGAGGACCGCTGAGGTGATATCCGACTGGGACAGGTTCATCGCGACGTTTTTCGACGCCGAGATCGCCGCGCGTTATTTCCCGGCAATCGTCGGCGGCGTCGCCGTCACCGTGCTGGTCGGTCTCGCGGTGATCGTCACGGGCATCGCGGCCGGCCTCGGCCTCGCCGTGCTGCGCGCGCTCGACCGCCGGCCGCTGACTTTTCTCGTCATCGTCTTCGTCGATATCTTCCGCGCCCTGCCGCCGCTGGTGCTGATCCTGATCATCTATTTCGGCCTGCCCAATATCGGCATCGTCCTGCCCAACTTCATCGTGCTCTGGCTGGCGCTCGCCGCGGTTCTCGCCGCCTTCGCCGAGGAGGTGTTCTGGGCCGGCATCACCTCGGTGCCGCGGGGCCAGTGGATGGCGGCGCGCTCGACCGGCCTCACCTTCGGCCAGACACTCGCCTCCGTCGTTCTGCCGCAGGCCGTGCGCCTCGCCATTCCGCCGCTGACCAACAAGACCATCGCGATTACCAAGAATACCGCGCTCGGCAGCGCCATCGGCGTCAGCGAGATCCTGGGCCGGTCGATGTCGGCCCAGGCCTTCACCGGCAACGCCACGCCGCTGATGATCGGCGCCGGCCTCTATCTCCTGGTCTTCGTGCCGCTGGTGGCGGCCTCGCGCTGGCTGGAGAGCCGCTATGGCTGGAGGCGCGCCTGATGGAGAATTTCGTCAACGAGTTCTTCAATCTGGAGATCATGGCGAAGGTGGCGCCGCTGCTGCTCCGCGGCCTTCTCTACACGCTCCTGCTCTGCGTGCTGCTGATCCCGATCGGCCTTCTCGGCGGCATAGGCACCATGCTCGCCGCCACCAGCCGCCGCCGCTGGCTGCGCTGGACGGCGATCGCCTTCATCGATTTCTGGCGTGCCTTCCCGCCGCTGGTGCTGATCATCTTCATCCATTCCGGCCTGCCCTTTGCCGGCATCAGGCTCGGACCGACCGGCACGATCTGCGTCGCCTTCCTTCTGAACGCCTCGAGCTATTACGGCGAGATCTACCGGGCCGGGGTGGAAAGCGTGCCGCGCGGCCAGATCGAGGCGGCGCGGTCGACCGGGCTGACCGCCGCCCAGGCCTTCATCTACGTGACGCTGCCGCAGGCGGTGCGCAACGTGCTGCCCGACCTCCTCTCCAACACGATGGAGCTCGTCAAGCTCACCTCGCTCGCCAGCATCGTCGCGGTGCCCGAGCTCCTGCACTCGGCCGATCTGGCGCGCTCCGTGACCTACAACACCTCCCCGCTCGTGCTCGCGGCCCTCATCTACCTCGTCCTGCTCTGGCCGGTGGTCCGGCTGATCGCGCGGGTCGAGCACAAGATCGCGCGGTGAGCCATGGCCGCCGCCCGCCGCCCGTCCGGACCGGGGTTGCCATCACGCAAAGGGGCGCTGCTGCACGAGCTCGCGGATCAGGCGCACCTGCGCGCTGTCCTGCTTGGCCGGCATCCAGATCAGCTGGGTCACCAGCACGGCGCCGGCGAGACCGAGGGCGCGCACGCGCGGATCGGCCTGCGGCAGCGCGCCCTCCGGGATGATCGTGCAGCAGGCGCCGTTGATGACGAGGCGCATCAGCACCGGGATCGAGCCGCATTCGATGGTCCGGCGCGGCGCATCCGGGCCATGGGCGACGAGCTGGTCGATGGCGCGGCGCAGGCCCGTGCCGGTCATCGGCAGGGCGAGCGGCAGGCGGCCGATCAGGTCCTCGGCTCGGTCGCCGTCCCGGTAGGCGCTGGCCGGCACCATTACGAGCAGCGGCCGCCGGGCGATTTCCAGCCGCATGAAATCGGCGGGCACCTCGGCGGTGTCGACGATCGCGGCGTCCAGCGCACCGGCCAGCAGCTGTTCCATCAGGAACTGGGCCGGACCGGTGCTGACCGAGACGAAACGGTTGCGGTCGCGCTTGGTATAGTCCTCGATGATGCCGGCAAGCAGCACGGCGAGATTGGAATCGACTCCGGCCGGCATCACCGATCCCAGCCGGAAGTCGCGCACCTGGTGCAGGAAGCCGATATCGGCCCGCTTCAGGATGCCGCGCGCCAGCGCCTCGATCTCGATGGCGGAGGCATGAAGGCGCAGCGCGGCCGGCGTCGGGCTCGAGCCGGTGCGGCCGCGGGCGAACAGCGGAACGCCGAGGAAGCGCTCGAGCTCGGCCATGCGCCGGCCGAGCGTCGGCTGGGTGATGTTGAGCCGGCGCGCCGCTCCCGAAATGCTGCGCTCCTCGACCGCCAGTGCGAAATGGGCGAGCGTCCTGAGCGAGACCGGGGCGCCGGCGAGCGCCCGCAGCGTGGCAAGCGCGGGAGCGGCATCCGCCGGCATCGTGGCGCCCGGCGCCGCCGGTCGGCCGGCGACGACGTCGGGCAGGCGTGCCGTCCAGTTCAGGATCAGGCTGGCCGATCGGTTCAGCTGCTCGCCCTCGAACGAGGCGACGACGCCGTCGGGGCGCCGGACCAGAAGCTTGGTCGCCAGCTCGTATTCGAGCACGCCGAGCGCGCGGCTGACGGTCGAGGTCCGCACGCCGAGATCGGCCGCCGCCTGCTTCATGGAGCGGCGCTGCAGGGTCCGCACGAAATAGGCGAGGGAATGGATTTCAAGTGCCATCGGCGCGGCTCGGCCCTGGACGGCCCTGTCCGGTTGCGCGCGGCACGGCCTCGTCGACCCCTAACCCGAATTCGCGGCGGCGGCTATGGCCGTGCCGCCGGCCAAGAGCAGGAGGACGTTGAGCCATGGGACGCATCTTGAGGGCAGCCGATGTCGATGCGGCGGTGAAGGGCGGTTCGATCTTCGCCGCGGGCGGTGGCGGCTGGGTCCGCCACGGCATCATGCTGGGCACCGCCGCGGTCAATGCCGGCGAGCCGGAACTCGTCTCCATGGACGAGGTGCCCGATGACGCCTGGATCGCCACCGCCGCGGCGATCGGCGCGCCCGGCGACAATACCGACTGGCAGATGCTCGGCGTCGACTATGTCAACGCGGTGCGCCTGCTGCAGGAGGCGCTCGGCGCGCCGGTCTACGGCCTGATGATCGGTCAGAACGGCATGTCCTCGACGCTCAATGCCTGGCTGCCCGGCGCCATCCTGGGCACCAAGGTGATCGACGCGGTCGGCGACATCCGGGCGCATCCGACCGGCGACATGGGCTCGATCGGCATGGCCGGCTCGCCCGACCAGGTGATCCAGACCGCGGTCGGCGGCAACCGCGCGAACAACCAGTATATCGAGCTGGTGGTGCGCGGTGCGACCGCCCGCGTCTCGCCGATCCTGCGCACGGCGGGCGACATGGCCGGCGGCTTCATCGCCTCCTGCCGCAATCCGTTGAGGGCGTCCTATGTCCGCCACCATGCGGCGCTCGGCGGCATTTCACGTGCGCTCGATCTCGGCGCGGCGATCATCGCGGCCGAGCCGAAGGGCGGCGCGGCGGTGATCGACGCGATCTGCGAGACGACCGGCGGCACGATCCTGTTCCAGGGCAAGGTGAGCGCCAAGAGCCTCGCCTATACCAACGATGCCTTCGACATCGGCACGATCACGCTGAGCGCCGGCAACAAGGCCTGCCGCCTGCACGTGATGAACGAATATATGGCGACCGAGGACGAGACCGGCGCGCGCACGTCGACCTATCCGGACGTGATCGCGACCCTTGACACCGAGGGCCGGCCGGTCTCCGCGGGCCATATCGCCGAGGGCATGGAGCTCCTGGTGCTGCATATCGGCAAGGCCCATATCCCGCTCAGCTCCAGCGCCACCGACCGCAGCGTCTATCCCTATGTGGAGAAGGCGCTCGGCATTCCGCTCGTCGACTACGCACTGGATCACGTCGCAGCCCTGGATCATGTCCCATGAGGCAGGATTTCCGCGTCACCTCGGGCAACGACCTGCGCTGCAAGGGCTGGCGCCAGGAGGGCCTGCTGCGCCTCCTGGAGAACGTCCTGGCGGTCGGGGAGGACCCCGACAATCTCGTCGTCTATGCCGCGCTCGGCCGCGCCGCGCGCGACTGGCCCTCGCACGACGCCATCGTCCGCGCCTTGAAGACCATGGACGAGGGCGAGACGCTCATCGTCCAGTCGGGCAAGCCGATCGGCATCGTCAGGACCCATCCCGGCGCACCGGTCGTGATCATGGCCAATTGCAACATGGTCGGCCAATGGGCCAAGGCCGAAACCTTCTATGCGCTGCAGGACAAGGGGCTGATCTGCTGGGGCGGGCTGACCGCCGGCGACTGGCAATATATCGGCTCGCAGGGCGTCATCCAGGGCACCTACGAAATCTTCATGCGCATCGCCGAGCGGCATTTCGGCGGCGATCTCAAGGGCCGCTTCGTGCTGACTGCCGGGCTCGGCGGCATGGGCGGCGCCCAGCCGCTGGCCGGCCGCATGGCGGGGGCGGCGATCCTGGTGGTCGATGTCGATCCCGAACGCATCGCCAAGCGCCTTGCCGTCGGCTATCTCGAACGGCGCGCCGAGACGCTCGACGAGGCACTGGCGATGATCCGCGCGGCGACCGCCGCGGGCACGCCGCTGTCGGTCGGCTTGCCGGGCAATGCCGCCGAGATCTATCCCGAAATTCTGGCGCGAGGCATCGTGCCCGATGTCGTGACCGACCAGACCTCGGCCCATGATCTCGTCTATGGCTACGTGCCGGCGACGCGCTCGCTCGCCGAGGCGCGGGCGCTGCGCAAGAGCGATCCGAAGACCCTGATGGCCGAAAGCCGGGCATCCATCGTCCGGCATGTCGCGGCCATGCTCGGTTTCAGGGATCGCGGTGCGGTGGTCTTCGACAACGGCAACCTGATCCGCACGCAGGCGCGCGAGGGCGGGCTCGCGCGCGCCTTCGACATCCCGATCTTTACCGAGGCCTTCCTGCGCCCGCTGTTCGCCCGGGCGATCGGGCCGTTCCGCTGGATCGCGCTGTCGAACGAGCAGAGCGACATCGCGCGCATCGACGACCTGCTCCTGAAGCTCTTCCCCGCCAACCGGATCATCACCAACTGGGTGGCGCTGGCGCGCCGCCACGTGCCTTTCGAGGGCCTGCCGGCGCGCATCGCCTGGCTCGGCCATGGCGAGCGCACCAGCCTGGCGCTGGCGGTGAACCGGCTAGTCGCGAGCGGCGAGCTTGCAGGTCCCGTCGCCTTCACCCGCGACCACCTCGATGCCGGCGCCATGGCCCATCCCAACATCATGACCGAGAACATGAAGGACGGTTCGGACGCCATTGCCGACTGGCCGCTGCTCGATGCCATGATGTTGTGCGCCTCCAAGGCGGATCTCGTCGCCATCCATTCGGGGGGCGGCGGCTATTCCGGCTATATGACCAGCGCCGGCGTCACCCTGATCGCCGACGGCACGCCGGAGGCGGCCGCGCGGCTCGACCTGTCGCTGACCAACGACACCGCGCTCGGCGTCATGCGCTATGCCGATGCCGGCTACGAGGAGGCGCTCGACGAGGCGGCGGGCAAGGGCATCGGGCATATCCGGGTGGCGCGGCGGTAGGCCACGCCTGGCCTCGCCGCGGCAGCGTTCCGCGGCTCGCGACGGTCAATGGCGCAAGGCGGGTTCGGCCGCGGAATCCGTCGCGGACGATGGCTGCCGTTCGGCTGCGCCCGGCTGAAACCGCTTGCGGTATTCGCCCATGGTGACGCCGGTGGTTTCCTTGAACAGGCGGCCAAAGGAGCTGGCGTCGCTGTAGCCGACGTCGAAGATGATCCGCTGGATCGGAACGTCGCTCGCAACCAGCCGGTCGCAGGCGGCCGCGATCCGGGTACGCTGCAGATAGTTGGTCATCGGCTCGCCGCAGGCGGCCTTGAACCTGCGCTTGAAATTGCGGGAGCTCATGCCGAGGCGGTCGGCCATCGCCTCGACGCTGATCTCGCGCCAGTAGTTCCGCTCCAGCCATTCCTGCGCCTTCAGCACGCTCTGGTCGCCATGCGTCTTGCGGGGCTCGAACGCGAGATAGGGCGACTGGCGGTCGCGGCCGGGGTCGAAGACCAGCATGCGGGCGCAGTGGAGTGCGAGCGCCGGGTCGGCAAACCGGCGCACCAGGTGAATGGCAAGATCGATATAGGAAACGGCGCCGCCGCCGCAGACGAGATTGCCGTCCTCCGTGATCAGCTCGCTCTCGCGCAGGACGACCTGCGGATAGCGTTCCCGGAACGCCTGGGCCGCCCGCCAATGGGTCGTCGCCACCTTGCCGTCCAGAAGCCCTGTCTCGGCGAGCAGGAAGCTGCCGGTGCAGGACGTCGCGATGCAGGATCCCGCCGCGGACTGCGCACGCAACCAGGGCAGCAGCGCGCGCAGGGCGTCCAGCCTCGCGGCGATGGCGCCGGCGGGCAAGGTCGACGGCATGATCGGAGCGAACAGGATGATGTCCGCGCCCACCGCCGCGGCGATCTCGCCGTCGACCTCGATCTGGCGCCCATTGTAGCTGCTGACCGGCGTGCCGCCGGGCGACACGACGCGAACGGCGAACGGGGCGGTCGGCGGCGTCCGTTCGGCGGCGCAGGCATTGGCGCAGGCGAAGGCGTCGAGCAGGCCATGCACAGTGGAGCCAATGCAGCCGTCGGTCGCCAGAATCGCGACATCGATCCGCTTCTTCATGATGTCCCATTTCGCACATGGTATGTCATATGGGACACTGGCTCGGCCTGAACGCCCCTGTCAAGTTGCGCTCAAGCTTGAGAGGAGAAACCCATGGCCGCAGCAGCTCAAACCGTGCCGGATGTCGGGGTCGCCGTGACCGATCCCGCCGAAATGATCCGGATCGTGGACGCGCTCGCCACCGCCAAGAGCCGCCAGGACATCGAGGCGGCGATGCGCATCTATCACCCTGAGGGCGTGCTCGTGGCGCCGCCCCTCGGGCCGCCGCGCGAGGGCGCCGCCGCGATCCGCGCCGGTCTCGTGCGCTTCTTTTCCCTGTTCCCGGATTATGCCGTGACGCTCGAGGGGCATGCCGTCAGCGGCGAGACGCTGGTCGCCTGGGGCACGATCCACCTGACCTTGTCGGGGCGTCCGGGCGGGCAGACGCCCAATGGCCGGCGCGCCGTCGTGCCGGTCTTCATCCTCTTCCGGTTCCGCGACGGCTGTGTCGTCTGGGAGAGTTTCAACTTCGATCTCGCCAGCCTTTGCCGCCAGTCGGGCGTCTCGGCCGATGCGTTTTTCTCCACGCAGGCGTGAGGCCAGACCGATGATCGAATTCTACACCTGGAGCACCCAGAACGCCCGCAAGGTCTCCATCATGCTGGAGGAGTGCGCGCTCGCCTATGCGATCAAGCCGGTCAACCTTCTGAAGAACCGGCAGAAGGAGCCGGACTTCCTCCGCATCAATCCCAATGGCCGCATCCCGGCCCTGATCGATTCCGACGGACCGGGCGGCCGGGTCGTGGTCGCCGAGAGCGGCGCGATCCTCGTCTATCTCGCGGAGAAGACGGGCCGGTTCCTGCCGCCCTCCGGTCCCGACCGCTACCGCGTCCTGCACTGGCTGATGTGGCAGATGAGCGGCGTCGGACCGACATTCGGCAATCTCGCCCATTTCGTCGCCGCGACCGATCCCGACAGCCCGCGCGTCAACGGCTATCTCCGCGCGACCATGGCGCCGGAGGTCTATCCCTATCCGCTCAGGCGCTTCATGCAGGAGGCGATGCGCCTCGTCGCCGTGCTCGAAGCCCAGCTCGCCGGGCAGGATTTCATGGCCGGCGCGCTCAGCATTGCCGATTTCGCCACCTATGCCTGGTTCGAGAGCATCTGGCCGGGCTTTCGCGTCCGCCAGCCCTCGATCGACGACGACAATCCGAACGTCGCCGCCTGGATGGCGCGGCTCGCAGAGCGCCCGCGGCTGCAGCGCGGCATGGAACGCCTGGCCTGGGGCGTCGATATCGAGGCCGCGACGTCCTGAAGGGAGACGATGGTGCCAAGGGTGGCGCTGGACAGCGGATTGGATGCGGTCTCGCGGAAACAGGCGAGATGATTCTGGAGTGTCCGATGCCTCGCTCGCGCGCTGCTCAATCGCGCAAGTTCCGGCGCGAGAGCGACCCGCGGCGCCGAGCCATGCGCATGCCTGAAAGTCCCGCGCAGGTGTTCGTGCCGCGCGCCGCGCTTCAGCGGCCGGCGCGCGCGGCCATCAGCGTTTCGAAGACGCTCAGCGCCCGTTCGGGAAAATCGCTCTGGATGCCTTCGGTCGTCGCGATCATGTAGAACCAGACGGCGCCGAAGGTCATGTCCAGCATCATCTCGACATCGAGGCCATCAGGCAGTTCGCCGGTTTCCTTGCCCTGCACGAGGACGCGGCGCAGCGTCTCCCGCCGGGGCGCGACGATCTTGGCGATGAACAGCGCGCGCAGGTCGGCATCGCTCTGCGCCTCGATCATCAGGCCTTTGAGCACATTGGCATAGGCGCCGGCGCGCTGCCGCTCCACGGTCTGGCTCATCAGCGCCTTGAAATCCGGTCCGAAGCCGGTGCCGGGAAGTGGCCGCGCGCTTTCCAGGCCGTCCATATAGACGTCGATCAGCAGCGCGCCGCGCGAGGCCCAGCGCCGGTAGATCGACTGCTTGGCGACCGATGCGCGCGCCGCCACAGCCTCGATCGAGAAGCTGCCGTACCCCTGTTCCGCGATCAGGTCGCGGGCTGCGTCGAGGATGGCGCGATTGACCGCCTGATCGCGCGGCCGGCCGGCACGGACGGAAACCATCTCAGTCACACTCTTTTCCTTATTGACATACGCAACGGTGCGTATTGTATTTATCCGACCAACGAAAATCAAACGGAGCCCGGCGAAAGGGATGTCGCATCGAAGGCAGGGCCGCAAGCGCAACGCTTGCGGAACAGGCCTTGTCGCGCCCGCCCTTCGGAGGCTCCGCCAAGACCAAGGGGGAAGAAGCATGGCATCGACCATTTCGCGCCGCACCGTCCTGGCGTCGGCGGGCCCGGCCCTGGCCGCCTCGTCGATCGGGCTCGCATGGGGGCAGGGCGCCGCCGCGGGCAGGCCGGTCACGATCGGTCTCATCACCCCGAGCACCGGCACCTTCGCCTTCGCCGGCGAACTGATCGGGCAGGGCGCGGCGCTCGCGGTCGCGGCGCGCGGCGGCCAGATCCTCGGCCAGCCGGTCAGGCTGATCACGCGCGACGACGAGGGCCGGCCGGCGGTCGGCGTCAGGCGCGTGCAGGAGGCGGCCGCCAGCGACGGCATGCGCTTCTTCCTCGGCGCCTATTCGAGCGCCGTCGGGCTTGCCGAATCCGAAGTCGCCCAGCGCGAGAAGCTCCTGCAATACGCCGCCGGCGGCTCGGAGGATTTCACCGGCTCGCGCTGCGGCCGCTACACCTTCCAGTGGTCGGCCCATCCCTACACGGCCGTGCGCGCGACGCTCGAACATGTCCGCAAGGCGTTTCCGGACAAGAAGAAGATCTACAGCCTCAGCGCCGACTACGTCTTCGGCCACGCGCTCCTGAAATATACGCAAGTCGCCGCCGCCGAGCTCGGCTTCGAGCTGGTCGGCAACGACAATCATCCGCTCGGCGAGCGGCAGTTCACCGCCTATCTGACCAAGGTGGTGACCGCGCGCCCGGACATCCTGTTCCTCAACACCGCCGGCGCCGATGCGGTGACCGCCATCCGCCAGTTCTCCAGCTTCGGCGCCGGAAGCATCAGCGTGGTCGGGCCGTGGACCCTCGAGGTCGACCAGCTGCCCGAGCTCGCCCCCGAAATGCGCGCCGGCATGATTCTCGGCCAGAACTACTATCCCGACATCGACACGCCCGCGAACAAGGAGTTCGTCGCGCTCTATCGTGAGCGTCATCGCGGCCTGCCGGGCTATGCTGCGGCCTATGGCTACGACACCGTGCGCTCGCTGCTGCTCGCCATGGATGCGGCCAAGTCGGTGGAGGTCGGCGCCGTCGTGCAGGCGCTCGAAACCATGCGCTGGGACGGCGTGCTCGGGCCCATGTCGGTCGACCCGGCCACCCATCAGACCGTGCGGCCCTATTTCGTCGTGCGCTGCAAGGCGGCGGCCGAGATGAAGGGAGCGGCCGATTTCGCCGAGATCGTCGCGACGAGCACCCAGACGCAGCCGGCCGCGCTCAACGCCTGCAAGGCCATGCCGGCGCTCTGAGCCGGGCCATCCTGCCGCCGCAACGGGACGCACCGATGACCTGGCTCATCCTCGCCCAACTGGTCAACGGCATCGCCATCGGCATGATCTATGCGCTGATGGCGTTCGGCCTGTCGATCATCAAGGGCCTGCTCAACATCCCCAATTTCGCGCATGGCGCCTTCTACGCGCTCGGCGCCTATCTCTGCTATTCGATGATCAAGGCGGGCCTGCCCTTTCCGCTCGCGCTGGTTCTGGCCGGGGCGGGCAGCGCGGCCGTCGGCCTGGTCTTCGACCGGCTCGTGCTCAGGCGGGTGAAGGACGGCGACTACCTGCCGCAACTGATCATCCTGTTCGGCGCCGCCCTGGTCATCGAGCAGTGCCTGCTGATCGGCTGGGGCACGATCGGGCTCAGCGCCGCGCCGCCGCCGCTGCTCTCGGGCGCGGTCGATCTCGGCTTCACCCTGGTGCCGCGCTACATCCTTTTCGCCAGCATCGTCTCCGCGCTCGTCATCTCCTCGGTCTGGCTGCTGATCGAGCGAACCAGGCTGGGTGCGACGATCCGGGCCGGCATCGACAAACCGGACATGGCCCAGGCGCTCGGCATCAATGTCGACCTCCTTTTGGCCTTCGGCATGGCGCTGGGTACCGGGCTTGCCGGCCTTGCCGGCGCCCTGGCCCTGCCGCTGATGGGCGCGACCTCGACGATGGGCGGCGACATGACCGCGCTCGCCTTCGTCGTGCTGGTGATCGGCGGGCTCGGCTCGCTCTACGGCGCCATCGTCGCAGGCGTCCTTGTCGGCGTCGTGCAGAGCCTGATGACGGTCATCGCGCCCTCCGCCAGCACCGTCGTCATCTATGTCGCGATGATCGCGATCCTTCTCATCCGGCCGCAAGGCCTGTTCGGCGAGCGCTGATCCATGGCCTCAGAGCACGAATCCGCAGCCGTTCTCACCGGCGGCCCCGCCGCGGCGACGAGCGGCGCGCGGCACGCCACCGGCATCGCCAAGAGCCTGGCACTGGTTGCCGCCGTCGCGCTGCTGCCCTTCGCAATCCCGGTGAACATCGCGACCGAGATCGTCATCTTCGGCCTGTTCGCCATGTCGACCAACCTGCTGATCGGCACCGCCGGGCTCTATTCCTTCGGCCAGGCCGCCTTTTTCGGCGTGGGCGGCTATGCCGCCGGCTACCTTGCCGTGCACGGGCTCGCGCCGCTGCCGGTCGTGCTCCTGGCCGCGGCGCTCGCCGCCGGCCTGCTGGCGCTCGTCATCGGTGGCTTCAGCATCCGCCGTACCGGCATCTATTTCATGATGCTGACCTTCGCCTTCAATCAGCTCGTCTACTACATCGCCTATTCCTGGCATTCGGTGACGGGCGGCGAGGACGGCCTCGCCGGCATCAAGCGCCTGCCGCTCGATCTGCCCCTCGTCGGGCGGCTCGGTTTCGACAACCACCTGGCCTTCTACGCGCTGGCGGCCGCGATCTTCCTGGCCGGCATGGCCGCGCTGCGCCGCATCGTCGACAGCCCGTTCGGCATGGTGCTGGCGGCCGCCCGGCTGAACCCGCGCCGCACCGCCTCGCTCGGCTATCCCGTGCATCAGGCCCAGCTCCTGGCCTTCGTTCTGGCCGGGGCGATCGCCGGCATCGCCGGCGCGCTGTTCGGCATGCTCTACCGGATCATGCCGATCGATTCCGTCCACTGGGTCTCGTCAGCCTATGTCGTCTTCATGGTGCTGATCGGCGGCACCCGCTCGATGCTGGGCCCGGTCATCGGTGCGGCGATCTTCATCTGGCTGCAGGGCCTCTTCAGCCTCGTCTGGGCGCGCTGGCCGCTGCTGCTCGGCCTGTTCGTCATCGTCGTCATGCTGTTCCTGCCGGGCGGCGTGCTCGATCTCGCCGGGCGGGCGCGGCAGGCGGCCCGACGCGTGTGGAGCCGGCCATGACGCTCGGGGCAAGCATCACATCTCCGGCGAGCCGGGTGGTTCTGGCCGGCGAAAGCCTCGCCAAGAGCTTCGGCGGCAATGTCGCGGTGAACAACGTCTCCGTGGCCTTCGCCGCGGGGCGCCTGCACAGCATTCTCGGGCCGAACGGGGCGGGCAAGACCACGCTCTTCAACCTGCTCACCAAGGACCTCAGCCCGGATGCCGGCGTCGTCCGGCTGGAGGGCGCCGACGTCACCCGGCTCGCGCCGCATCAGATCGCGCGCCGGGGCCTGTCGCGCTCCTATCAGATCTCGAGCGTCTATCTCGACATGACCGCGCGGGAGAATGTCTGGGTCGCGTCCTACCGGGCGCTCGCCGGCGGCGCCTTCGTGTTCTGGCGCCGCGCCGGTCGCGATGCCGCCGTGCGGGCCCATGCCGAGACCTACCTCGCCCGGCTCGGGCTGATGCACTTCGCCGATGTGCCGACCAGGGAGCTCTCCTATGGCGACCAGCGGCTTCTGGAGATTGCCGTGACGCTCGCCTCCGAGCCGCGGATCATCCTGCTCGACGAGCCGACCGCCGGCCTGTCGCGCCAGGAGACGGAGAAGGTGAAGCGGGTGATCGCGGCGCTCAAGGGCGAGTTCACCATCGTCATGATCGAGCACAATATGGGCGTGGTCATGGAGATCTCCGACGAGATCTCGGTGATGAACCGCGGCGCGGTGATCGCGCATGGTTCCCCCCGTGACATCCAGGGCAACAGGACCGTGCAGGAGGCCTATTTTGGAGGCTGAACCCCGACTGCTCGACCTTGCCGGCGTCGACGCCTTCTACGGCCGCAGCCAGGCCTTGTTCGGCGTCAGCTTTTCCGTCGGCGCGAGCGAGGTCGTCGCCGTCCTCGGCCGCAACGGCGCGGGCAAGACCACGACGCTCAGGACCATCATGGGTTTCAACGCGCCCGGCCAGGGCACGGTCCGTTTCGCCGGCCGGCTGATCAGCGGTGAGAAGCCGCACCGGATCGCCCGGCAGGGCATCAGCTATGTGCCGGAAACCCGCGATGCCTTTTCGCTCCTGACGGTGGAAGAGAACATCATGCTGGGCTACCGGGCCGGTTCCCCGTTCACGCTGGAACGTTTTCTCGGCTGGTTCCCCGAACTCAGCGGCCTGACCCGGCGGCGCGGCGCGCAGCTTTCCGGCGGCCAGCAGCAGATGATGGTGATCGGCCGCGGCCTCGCTCCAGGGCCACGGCTGCTTCTGCTCGACGAACCCTCGCAGGGGCTCGCCCCGGTCGTGGTCAAGTCGGTGGCGCGGGTCCTGACGGAGCTGCGCGGCGAAAAGCTCTCCATCGTCCTGGTCGAGCAGAACCTCGCCTTCGCGCTCGCCATCGCCGACCGGATCATCGTCCTGGAGAACGGCGCGGTGGTCGACAGCCTGACCGCCGAGGAAGGGCGCCGGGACGCCGCCCGCATCGAACGCTATCTCGCCGTCCACTAGGCGCAGTCAACCCGGTGCTCGGCGCCAGGCGTCCGGGCCCGACATGATGGATCCCCCCCATGCTGCCCCCCATTATCGGCTATTGCGACCCGCTGCGCGGGCGCCCCGGCGACACGATCGCCTTCCACGTCAGCTCCGCCGACGACCGCCCGTTCGACGCCCGCCTGGTCCGGATCATCTGCGGCGATCCCAATCCCGCGGGGCCCGGCCTCAGGATCGATCCCGTTCCCAGCGCCATCGACGGACGCCATGCCGGCAAGGCCCAGCCCGTGCCGATCGGCTCCTGCGCCCTGGCGCCCCTGCCGGCGCTCGCCGATGACGCCATGGCGCTCGTGCTCAATGTCCGGCCGACCCGTCTCGACGCCGACTGGCGGAGCATCGTGGCGCTGCAGGACGATGCCGGCGACAGCGCCTTCGCGCTCGGGCTCGAAGGCGGCCGCCTGGTGCTCGCCACCCGCCGACAGGGGCTGGAGAGCCGCGTCGACACCGGGCTCGACATCGACATCGGCGCCTGGCAGGCGGTCGGGCTGGGTTTTGCGCCCGGACGCTCCGCCGTCATAATGGAAGTCGCCCGCCTCGATCCGCGGCGCGGCATGGGGCCGGTCCGGCGGCAGCTGCTGGAGCTGTCGGACGCGGTCGCCGGCCGCGGCTGGACGCAGGCCGTTTTCGCGGCGATCTGGACCGGCCGCCCGACGGCGAGCTTCAACGGCCAGATCGAGGCGCCGGCGCTCTGCCGCGGCGGCGAGCCGAGGCTCGCCGAATCCGGCGGCGCGCTCGGCGTGCGCGGTCGGGATGTCCTGGCGCAATGGGATTTTTCCGCCGCGATCGACCGGCAGACCTTTCCCGAACGGGCGGGCCAGCGCGACGGCGTTCTGATCAACGTGCCGACCCGTGCGGTACGCGGCTCGAACTGGGACGGCACCGAGTTCTGCTGGCGCCACGCGCCGGAGCACTACGGTGCGATCCACTTTCACGACGACGACCTCGCTGACTGCCGATGGGAGCCGGGCCTCAGCTTCACCATTCCTCCCGACCTCGAAAGCGGCATCTATGCGGTCGAGGTCGAGAACGACCGGGGCAAGGATACGATCCCGTTCTTCGTCCTGCCGCCGCGCGGGGGGCGCAGGAAGCCGATCGCGGTGCTGGTCTCGACCTTCACCTATCTGGCCTATGCCAATCATGCGCGCGGCAATTTCAGGGGCGGCCTGAAGGAGCGGGCGGCTGCCTGGGGGGCCTATCCCTGGAACCCCGACGAGGTCGGCGACTTCGCGCTCTCCACCTACAATTATCATTCCGACGGGTCTGGCATCTCGCTGTCGTCGCGGCTTCGCCCGATCCTGACCATGCGGCCCGGCTATCTCACCTTCGAGGACCAGCGGGGCTCGGGGCTCCGGCATTTTCCCGCCGACACCCATCTCGTCGCCTGGCTGCACCGGCAGGGCTACGAATTCGATCTCGTCACGGACGAGGACCTCGACGACGAGGGCGTCGCGGCGATCTCGGACTACAGGATCGTCGTCACCGGCAGCCACCCGGAATATCACACGGCGCGGTCGCTCAACGCCCTGCAGGATTATCGCGAGGCCGGCGGGCACTTCGTCTATCTCGGCGGCAACGGCTTCTACTGGCGGATCGGACGGCGCGGCGACCTGCCTCATGTGATCGAGATCCGGCGGGCGGAGAGCGGCATCCGCGCCTGGGCCTGCCGGGTCGGCGAATATTACCAGCAGCTCGACGGCGCCTATGGCGGGCTCTGGCGGCGCAACGACCGGGCGCCGCAGATGCTCGCCGGCATCGGCTTCGCCATTCAGGGCCTGTACGAAGGCTCGTTCTATCGGCGCACCCCGGACTCCCGGCACGCCGATTTCGCCTGGCTGTTCGAGGGCGTCGGCGGCGAGGTCATCGGCGACTACGGCCTGTTCGGCGGCGGCGCCGCCGGCTTCGAGCTCGACCAGGTCGCCGAGATGCTCGGCACGCCGCCGGGGACGGTGGTCGTGGCGCGGTCGGAAGCCCACGGCCCGAGCTTCCAGCTCGCGCCGGAGGAGATCCTGACGCATACGCTGGCACTCACCGCCAGCCCGCGCGTCGAGGCGCATATGGTGGTGGGCATGCCGCCCGGCGAAGGCGCCTTCTTCGCCTCGGGATCGATCACCTTCATCGGCAGCCTCTGCCACAACGGCGACGACAACGACGTCTCGCGCATTCTCGACAACGTACTCAGGCGGTTCCTGGCGCTGCCGGCCGGGTGACGGGCGGCGGGCCGCACAGCGCGCGGCCTGGCCGTCTTGGCGATCAGGCGAAGCGTGCTCAGCGCGGCAAGGCGCCGCCGAAGCGCCGGATCATCCAATCGAAGAAGGTCTCGTGCCAGAGCGTGGGCGCGCCGAGCTGGCAGTGTTCCGCGCCACCCGACGGCCGGTCGAACATCACGGTTTCGACCGAACGTGCGGCGACGCAGGCGGCTTCGAACGCCTTGGCCTGTTCGAGCGGCACGAAATGGTCGGCTTCGCCCGCGAGGATGAGAACGTCCGCCGCGATGCGATGGGCGACCGCCTCCAGCCGATAAGGCGCGAAACCGGCAATCATGCCGTCGACCGATGTGACGCCAAGCGTCCAGCGAGCGTTGTCGATCGCCCAGACGACGCCTGGGATCTGGCGTGTTGCGGGGTCGGCATCGAGCGCGGCAAACCTTCCGGCCACCGAGGCCACGTCATAGAAGACATCGTAGGCGACGACGCCATCGATCCGCCTGTCGAATGCCGCAGCCCGGGGCGCGAGATAGCCGCCCATGCTCATGCCGACGAGAACGATCGCGGCCGGCGCGGGATGCCGCGACAGAAAGGCGTCGAGCACGGCCGCGTTCGGTCTCTCCCATTCATGGGTGAACGTCAGTCCATGACGGCGCAGCGCCGCGCCCTGGCCGGGTCCTTCATAGGTGAGAACGCCGTAGCCGCGTCGATGGGCGGCCTCGACCAGGACGAAATAGAGCTCCTCGAGCGTCGAATCGTAGCCGCCGACCATGACGACCAGCGGCTTGGCATGCGATCCGGCAGGACCGGGATAATGGATCGCACGCAGGCTGCCGCCTTCGTAGGGAACTTCGAAACGCGTGTGAGCGATGCCGAGTGCCCGTAGTCCCTGATCGAAGGCCTCTATTTGTGCGGCCCAGGCGTTGGGCCTGCGCTCGTCCTCCGGCTTCAGAAGAAACTCGGCAGTTCGCCAGTAGGTATGCGCTCGCAGATAGGCAAGACCGCGGCTGACGGGATCGAGACAGGCGTCGACACGCGCTGAATTGCGACGGGCGGTTGCCGCCCAGGCGTCGTGCCAACCGATCGGATCGCCCTCGCGAATCCGGCCGATCGCCTCGAGAGTTTCGGCAACGTCGGCCCCGCCGGACGGGACATCCGAAAGCACGCGTAGTGCCTGGAAGTGGTAGGTCTGGTCTTTGAAAAACCGGTGCGCATCGCCGCCCGCCGGGTTCTGTACTATCGATCCCATCTGCCTCTGTCCTCTGCAAGGCCCCTCGGAGCTCGAGCGGATCATGGCGCGGGAGCGCGGCCGGCGCTTGCCTTCGCATGTCGATCATTTAACGTCATGCGCCAATGCGATTAGCCTCTTCCCCATGGCGGACTGGCGCAAGCGTTTCCGGAGACCTGATCCAGGCCGTGGTGGCCGCGGCGGTGGCCGCTGGGGTTGCGCGGGATGACGTGGCTGTCGTTCCGCGCGGCCGGCTGATCGCGGGGCCCCCGACGGCGAAAGGCCGGACGTCGCGGTTGCCCGAGCACGCGCTTATGTCGGTCTGGGATGCCGTTCTGAAACGCGCGAACGGCGATCACGGCGTTGGCGCATTGCTGGCGCTGCATGCGGACATCGGAGGTTTCGGGGTGCTTGGCGAAGCGCTGCGTCACGCCCCGACGCTGCTCGACGCCTTTGACCATGTCGCGCGCTACGCACGTCTCAGTCATCAGGGCGTGTCGATCACCGTCGACATGACCGGTTCCGATGTCGCCGTCGGTTATGCCCTGGCCGGTGCGGCGGCCGGCGCGGCACAGGGCGCGCGAGCGTCGGGTCTGCTTTGGGCGATGGGCAATCTGGCGCTCATACCGGCGCGAGCCTTCGGTACAAATCTCAGGCCGAAACGGGCCAGTTTTGCCTGCCCCGCGCCATTGGACATCGATCCTGCCCGAGCCGTGTTCGGCGCGGCCGTTTCGTTCGACGCGCCGGCCTCTCAGATCATCTTCGACCGCAACCGGGTGGACGAGGTACGACGCCCGGCGAGCACGCATGTGCTCGACTATCTCGATGCGCTGGCGGACCAGGACCTTGCCGCTCTCCCGGCCGTGGACGACATCATCGCCAGGGTCGCGGCCGAGTTGCGAACAGGGCTGATCCGTCGCGGCGTGCCGACAGTACGGATCGTCGCGCAGACGCTTGGCATGTCGGCCCGTACGCTCCAGCGCCGCATCGCGGCAGCGAATACGACCTTCGAGAGCATTCTCGATACGGAGCGGAAAGCCCGGGCGAAAGAACTCATTCTGCAAGGCGGGCGAACGATGGGCGAGATCGCCGACATGCTCGGCTACAGCGAACAGGCGTCGTTCAGCCGGGCAGCGCAGCGTTGGTTCGCGGTGGCACCGAGCAGAATGGCGCAGGCTTCGACGTCATGACGCGCGTCGCGCCGCCCCGGCACCTGCCGGCGACGCTTGACCCACGCCTCACGCCGCCTGGCCGACCGCCCAGCGCGCGCCGTCCGCGTCCTGGCCGATCAGGGCAAGGCCGGAGGCGATCGATTCGAACTGGTCGGTATTGGTCAGCTTGGCGGCGCCGAAGCGCTCGACAAAAAGGTTGCGGATCGCCGGCACGAAGGAGGTGCCGCCGGTGAGGAACACCCTTTCGATGCCGGCTTCTCCGACGCCCGCTTTCGCCAGCACCTCGTCGACGGTCGCGGCGATCCGCGCGACATCGGGCGCGATCCAGGCTTCGAAGTCGCGGCGGGTGATGGTAGCCTCGATCTCGACGCCTTCCTCGGCGAAACGGAAGGCCGCGTTCTCTTCGCTCGACAACGTCACCTTGGCGGCCGAGACCGCGCGATAGAGCGCCAGACCGAGATCGTAGTCGACGATGTCGATGAAGGCTTCCAGCGCCTCGCGGTCGAGCGCCACCTTGGCAAGATCCCTCAGCCCGGCCAGATCGCCGTTCGACTTCATCATGGCGAGCTGATGCCAGCGGGCGAGGTTCGCGTAATAATGGTTCGGCACGGTCAGCAGCTTGTCCAGCGAGCGATAGCTCGAGCCCTTGCCGAGCCGCGGCGAGACGACCCGGTCGACGATGCGGTAGTCGAACGTGTCGCCGGCGATGCCGACGCCGGCATGGCCGAGCGGCTCGGCCTTCAGCATGCCGCCGGAGCGCTCGAAGCGCATGACCGAGAAGTCGCTGGTGCCGCCGCCGAAATCGGCGACCAGCACGGTCGCGTCATGGTCGAGCCGGCGCGCATAGAAGAAGGCCGCGCCCACCGGCTCGTAGACATAGGCCGTGCTGGCGGCGCCGAGGCGGCCGAAGGCATGGCCGTAGCGCTCCATGGCGAGCGCTTCGTTGGGATGGCTGCCGGCAAAGGTCACCGGCCGGCCGACGATCAGCCGCGCGCCGGAAAAGTCGAAGGCGCCTTCGCCATGGCGCACCACCGTGTTGAGGAAGGTGAAGAGCAGGTCCTCGAACCGGTAGCGCTGCCGGAAGATGCGCGTTTCCTGGAAGCTCGAACTGGCGGCGAAGGTCTTGAACGACTGGATGAAGCGATGGGCGGTGCCACCGGCCATGAGCTGGTCCATCGCCCAGGGACCGCCCTCCACCTTGACGCCGAGCGAGCCTGCGCCGCGCCGCTCCTCCCAGAAGCAGAGCGCCGTGACGAAGGCGCTGAGGCGGGCTCCGCCATGGGCGAAGCGGATCACCTCGGCGCGGCCGTCGGGGGTTGCGAGCGCCACCACCGTATTGCTGGTGCCGAAATCGACGCCGATCGAAATGTTGCCGACCGAAATGTTGCTGACCGAAATGTCTTGGCCGCGGGCAGACATGGGCAGGGATGTCCTGGCTGGGAAGGCTCTGGGGCGAAGAGCGGCCGGCTGCATTAGCCGAACTCGGGCACGGAAGCCAGTGCCGCGGTGTTTTTTGGCGAGCAAGCCGTCGGTCGGGGGACGGGCGGGGCGAGGTTGGAAATAGGCGCAATGCATTCCTGGCGTCGCAGGCCGCGGCCGGCCGCCTTAAGAGGGGAGGCAGCCATATTGATGCTGTCGAGGGAAGGGTCGGTCGATGAAATCCTGTTCCGTGCTGGTCGCCTGCAAGCTGCCCGACGAGGTGGAGCAGGATATCGCCGCCCATCTCGACGCGGATTTCATGGCCGACGCCCGCTCCCGCCCGCTGCCGGAACTGGTGGCGCGGCTCGACGGGCGCGATGCGCTGATCCTGCTCGCCATGACGCCGGTCGATGCCGATTTCATTGCGGCGCTGCCGGCCTCCGTCAAGACCATCGCGACCTATTCGGTCGGCCTCGACCATATCGACCTTGCCGCCGCCCGCGCGCGCGGCCTCGCCGTGCTGCATACGCCCGACGTGCTGACCGACGCGGTCGCCGAGACGGCCCTGCTGCTGCTGCTCGGCGCCGCGCGCCGGGCGACCGAAAGCATCGATCTCATCCGGTCCGGTGCCTGGCAGGGCTGGTCGCCGACGCAGCTCGTCGGGGTCGAGCTGACCGGCAAGACGCTCGGCATTCTCGGCATGGGCCGCATCGGCCAGGGCATTGCCGAGCGCGCCCGGGCCTTCGGCATGCAGATCACCTATCACAACCGCAAGCCCCTGGCGCCGGAGCTTGCCAAGGGCGCGGTGCATCAGGCCGACGCGATGGCCTTTCTCGGCGCCATCGACGCGCTTGCCATCGCCTGCCCCCTGACCGAGGAGACGCGCGGCTTCCTGAATGCCGAGCGCATCGCCGCCATGCGGCCGGGTGCCCTCGTGGTCAACATTGCCAGGGGACCGGTGGTCGATGACGACGCGCTGATCGCCGCCCTCGAGAGCGGTCACGTCCGCGCCGCCGGCCTCGACGTCTTCACCAATGAGCCGAAGCTCGACCCGCGCTATCTCGACCTGCCCAATGCCTTCCTCCTGCCCCATATCGGCTCGTCGACCGTCGAGAGCCGGCGCGCCATGGGGCGCACGCTGATCGACGGGCTCACAGCGCTTGCAGACGGCCGCGACCCGCCCAACCGCGTGGCCTGACGAGAGGTCCGGATCATGCCGATGTCGATCGCGGCGGCGCCCGATCGGGCCCGGCGCCTGTCGGCCCTGGCGGCGCGTCTCGCCGATGCCGGTGTCCACGTGCCCGGGCGGCGCGCGAGGCTCGACACGATCGAGATCGCACCGTCCGTCGCAGCTGCCCCGCAGCCCTATCTCGGGAGCTGGCCGTCGCGCTCACGATCAGTGGCAGGAATTTGATTGCGATGTAAAATCAAATACTTGGATGCACTGTGCAGGACGCGGCCGGCCGAGTCTGCCGCTATGTGGGCGTGGCGCCATGTGCGGGCCGAGGCCGCTATGACAGTCCTTCACGCCCAACATAACAAAGAATCATACCAAACTGGCTGACGGCCGTAGTGCTTTGATCTCTAATCACCCTTCCGGCTGGCGGTTCCCCCTTGCCGCGTGGAGGCGCGGCAACTTCCGGTCGTTGGTGAGAATTGGGAGCAAACGATGTCCGAATCAGAGATGTCAGGGATGAGCAGGCGCAACCTGCTGAACCTGATCGGGGCGGCCGCGGGCGGCGCCGCCATGTACCAGGCGATGACCACACTCGGGCATGCGGGTGAATCGACCTATACCGGGCCGATCAAGCTCGACGGCAATGTGCGCGGCGCTTCCGTGCTCATCCTCGGCGCGGGCCTTGCCGGGCTGGTGGCGGCCTACGAGCTGCGCAAGGCCGGCTACAAGGTGCAGGTGCTCGAATATCACGACCGCGTCGGCGGGCGGAACTGGACGCTGCGCGGCGGCGACAAGTTCACCGAGCTCGGCGGCATCGAGCAGAAATGCGAGTTCGAGCGCGGCAACTACATCAATCCCGGCCCCTGGCGCATTCCCTACAACCACCATGCGATCCTCGACTACTGCAAGCGGCTCGGCGTGCAGATGGAGTCGTTCACGCAGGTCAACTACAACGCCTACATGCACAACAAGGACGCGTTCGGCGGCAAGCCGCAGCGTTTCCGCCACATCTTCTCGGACTTCCAGGGCGGCGTCACCGAACTGCTCGCCAAGGCGGTCAACCAGGACAAGCTGGACGACCCGGTGACCAAGGAGGACAAGGAGGTCCTGCTTGCGGCGTTGCGTCAGTGGGGCGCGCTCGACGCCAACTACCGCTATGTCAAGAACGACCTGACCAGCGACCGGCGCGGCTATGACCGCGATCCCGGTGGCGGTCTCTCGGGCGAGCCGATCCCGTCCGATCCGATCAGCTTCAAGGACGTCGTGACCTCACGGCTGTGGAACCGCATGCAGACCGGCGGCGTCTACGAGTTCCAGTCGGCGATCTTCCAGCCGGTCGGCGGCATGGACCAGATCAGCAAGGCCTTCCAGCGCGAGGTCGGCCGCCTGATCAAGCTGAACGCCAAGGTCACCACGATCAAGCAGGACAATCGCGGCGTCACCGTCACCTATGTCGACGCCAAGAAGGGGGGCCGGCCGCAGACCGCGACCGCCGACTATTGCCTGTGCACCATTCCCCTGTCGGTGCTCTCCCAGATCGACATCAATGTCGGCTCGGCCATGAAGGCGGCGATCGATGCTCCGCCCTATGCCGCCTCGTTCAAGATCGGCCTCGAGTTCAAGCGCCGGTTCTGGGAGGAGGACGAGCAGATCTATGGCGGCATCAGCTATACCAATCTGCCGATCGCCATGATCCAGTATCCGTCGACGAACTTCTTCCGGACCGGCAAGGGCGTGCTGCTCGGCGGCTATGCCTTCGGTGCCAACTCCTACGAGTGGACGGCGCTGCCGCCGGCCGAACGCCTGAAGAAGGCCCTCGAATACGGCGCGCAGATCCATCCGCAATATCAGAGGGAATTCCTGAACGGCATATCGGTCGGCTGGCATCGCGAGCCGGGGACGCTCGGCTGCTACGCCTTGTGGACCGACGCGACGCGCAAGCAGCACTACAACAACCTGTGCGCGCTCGACGGGCGGATCATGCTGGCCGGCGAGCACGCCTCCTATCTGCCCGCCTGGCAGGAGGGGTCGATCCTCTCGGCCCTCGATGCCATCACCCGCCTGCACAAGCGCGTCGTCGCCGGCTGAGCTCAGCCGTCATTGTCATGTGATAAGAGGGTTTCACCATGATCCCGTCAGTGAAGACGTCGCTGATTTCAGGCCTCGCCGTGGTTCTGCTCGCCGCCGGCGGCCAGGTCGCGCTGTCGCAGTCCACCGTTCCTTCGCAAACGCCGCCCCATCCGCGGGCGCCGGCCCAGACGCAGCCCGCCGCCGATCCGCAATCGGCGGCGCTGTTCGCCAGCCCGGCCCGGTTCACCTATCAGGACGGCGCGGACATCTACCGTTACGTCTGCGCCGGCTGCCACATGCCGGGCGGCCGCGGCGCGGTCGGCGCGGGCGCCTATCCCGCGCTCGCCAACAATGCCAAGCTCGAAGCCTCGGGCTATCCGGTCTACCTGGTGGTCAACGGGCAGAAGGCCATGCCGGCTTTCGGCAGCCAGCTGAACGATGCCCAGGTGGCCGCGGTGGTCAACTATATCAGGAGCAATTTCGGCAACAGCTACACCGACCAGGTGACCGCCGAGGACGTCAAGGCGGCGCGCCAGTAGCCGCCGCAAACTGAACAAATTCACCGGGTGAAGAGGCTTCGCCCGGTTTTTTCGCACGTCACCGCGGGCCTATGCCGGCAACGGCCATGGCCCGTTCTTTTCATGAAAGGGAGTTGTCCATGTCCGCCAAAACCAGCCTCGCCCTGGCGCTTGCCGCCGGCCTCTTCGCCGCCGGCGCCGCCTCGGCCCAGGAGGTCATCCGCCACCGCACGCCCGGCTCGAACTTTCCGATCGCCGCCGCTGTCGAAGTGCCGGCCGGCCGGACCACGGTTTATGTCAGCGGCATGGTGCCGCAGGTCACCAACGAGCAGGCGCCGCGCAACAGCGTCGCCGCCTTCGGCGACACCAAGGCGCAGACGGTGAGCGTGCTGCAGGCGATCGAGAAGGCGCTGCAGCGCATGAACCTGCAGATGAAGGACGTCGTGAAGATGCAGGTCTTCCTGGTCGCCGATCCGAACAAGGAAAACCGGATGGACTTCGCCGGCTTCATGGAGGGCTATACCCAGTTCTTCGGCACCGCCCAGCAGCCCAACCTGCCGTCGCGCTCGGTGATGCAGGTGGCCGGCCTCGTCAATCCCGGCTGGCTGGTCGAGATCGAGGTGACGGCCGTCCGTCCGTGATGTCCGACCTTGCGGCTTGTCGAGAGAAGGGGCGGGCGACCGCCCCTTTTTCATGCGGCAATTGAGGCACGCTGCATCGGGCTTTGCCGTGGTTCCAGGCTCGCCTTCGGCCCGCACCTCACCATGTGGCATCGGGGCGTGGTCATGCGCGTCACGCTCACGGCTTCATGCGCAGTCCTGCCGCCGTGCCGCTCGTCCCTCATGGTGTGGTGGCCGCGCGCCCCCCGGCGCGGCTCGAACCGCGGCCGGCCGTGCCGCGAGGCGCCCTTGGGCCTCAGGACGGTCCGATCATCTTTTCCGGCCGGACCAGCGCGTCGAATTCGGCTTCCGTGACATAGCCGCCGCCAACCGCCTCCTCGCGCAGTGTCGTGCCGTTCTTGTGCGCGGTCTTGGCGATCTTCGCGGCCGCATCGTAGCCGATCTTGGGGGCGAGCGCGGTCACCAGCATCAGCGAGCGCTCGACGCCGAGCTTGAGGTTGTCCCGCCGCGGCTCGAGCCCGGTTATGCAGTGGTCGGCGAAGGAGCGCGCCGCATCGCCGAGGATCCTGACCGATTGCAGGAAGGCGTTGGCCATGACCGGGTTGAACACGTTGAGCTCGAAATGGCCCTGCGAGCCGGCAAGGCCGATGGTTGTCTGGTTGCCCATGACCTGGGTCGCCACCATGGTCATCGCCTCGCACTGGGTCGGGTTGACCTTGCCCGGCATGATCGACGAGCCCGGCTCGTTCTCCGGCAGGGCGAGCTCGCCGAGACCCGCGCGCGGACCCGAGCCGAGGAAGCGGATGTCGTTGGCGATCTTGAACAGCGAGCCGGCCACCGTGCTCATCGCGCCGTGGCTGAACACCATGGCGTCATGGGCCGCGAGCGCTTCGAACTTGTTCGGCGCGGTGCGGAAGGCGAGGCCGGTGAGGGCCGCGATCCGTTCCGCCACGCCTTCGGCAAAACCGATCGGCGCATTGAGGCCGGTGCCGACCGCCGTGCCGCCCTGGGCAAGCTCCATCAGCCGCGGCAGCGACTGTTCCAGCCGCTCGATGCCCAGCTCGAGCTGGCGCGCATAGCCGGAGAATTCCTGGCCGAGGGTGAGCGGGGTCGCATCCTGCGTGTGGGTGCGGCCGATCTTCAGGATGTCGGCCCAGGCCTTGGCCTTGGCGTCGAGAGCCTCATGGAGATGTTTCAGCGCGGGGATCAGGGCGCCGGAGATCTCCATGGCGCCGGCGACATGCATGGCCGTCGGATAGGTGTCGTTCGACGACTGGCTCATGTTGACGTGGTCGTTCGGATGGACCGGCTTCTTCGAGCCCATGACGCCGCCGAGCGCCTCGATCGCCCGGTTCGAGATCACCTCGTTGGCGTTCATGTTGGTCTGGGTCCCCGAGCCGGTCTGCCAGACGGACAGCGGGAAATGGTCGTCGAGCCTGCCGGCAATGACCTCGTCGGCGGCCGAGACGATGGCCTTGCCGATCGCGGGGTCGAGGCGGCCGAGCGCCATGTTGGTTTCGGCCGCCGCCCGCTTGATGATGCCGAGCGCCTTGATCACCGGTTTCGGCTGCTTCTCCGTGCCGATGCGGAAGAAGTGCAGCGAGCGCTGCGTCTGCGCGCCCCAATAGCGGTCCGCAGGAACGTCGATCGGACCGAACGTGTCGGTTTCTATGCGGGTCTCGGTCATGGCTGTCTCTTGGGGCCTGGATCTGTTGGGGCCTGGATCTGTCGTCGATCCGCCCGGACGCGGGTGCCGGCCGGGACCGGCCTGTCGCTGCCGTCACGGTCGGTCAACGATACGCCAGCACGTCGGCCGGCACGACGGCTGTTTTCATCCGCGCGCGATCTTGTGAGCGGGCGCACTGCCGGGCTGCGACATTCTGCCTCGGCTGGCCGTATCGCCCAGCGATGACGTCCGGAGGGCGGCGCGGCAACAGGACGGGACGCGCCACGAGCGGCACCGCGTCGAACGTCATACGCCATCTCGAAATGTCCTGATCGTTCGATCGAGCCGGAGGTGTTTTTCTTAACTGTCGGAATTTTCGAGTGAAAATCATTCAAAACTACCGTTCGGCGCTTTTGCTATGCCAGGCATGCGCCAGTTGCGGACTTATTGTTGACTCTAAAAATCAACTTTTATAACCAGCCGGCCGAGTGGTGGGCCTCGCCCGCCAAGCCAGCCAGCCGAACGCCATCCCGCCTCAAGCCAGCCAGCGCATCGACGACGACGCTTGGAAAGGGTTTGGGGGCAATGACACGGCCACATCACGGGACGCTTTGCGCGTCGGTTTCGATGGCTGTCCTGGTTCTGGCGACGGCCGCGGCCATCGCCCAGCCGGCACCTGGCGCGGCGGATGCCGCCGACGACATCACGGTGACGGCGACACGCGAGGAGCGCCAGCGGCTCGACGTTCCCGCCAATGTGACCGTCATTTCGCGCCAGCGCATGGATGACCGCGCCACCCGCGACATCCAGGACCTGGTGCGCTACGAACCCGGCGTCAGCGTCGACCGCGTCACCTCGGGCACCGATCCCTGGCGCAATCTCGGCGGCTTCACCATCCGCGGCGTCACCGGCAACCGGGTCCAGATCCGCGTCGATGGCGCCCGTGTGATCGAGCGCATCACCGACGGCACGCGCGACCTCGTCGACCTGCCCTATATGCGCTCGGTCGAGATCATGCGCGGCCCGGGCTCCGTGCTCTGGGGCGCCGATGCGCTCGGCGGCATCGTCGCCTTCCGTACGATGGATCCCGACGACCTCCTGCGCGGCCGCGAGCGGCCCTGGGCGGCGCGCCTGCAGACCTCGTTCGACAGTCTCGACCGCGGGCTGACCAAGACCGGCATGGCCGCCTTCCAGTTCAGCCCGACCCTGCAGGGCATCTTCGCGGTCAGCCATCGCGGCGCCAACGAGCCGACCCTGTCGACCGCGCGCGCCGACGGCGGCATCTGGGGGTGCCCGGCGACCCGCACGCTGCCCTGCAACGAGCTCGATCCGATGAGCACCGGCACCTGGAATGGTTTCGGCAAGCTGGTCTGGCGTCCGGCCGACAATCACGAGCTCCGGTTGACCGCGGAGATCTTCAACCGCAACGCGACCGTCGAGCAGATCTATGACCGCAGCCAGGTCACCGGCACGGGCGCGGCGCGCGTGCGCAACGGCGACTATGAGCGCAACCAGGTGCTCGAGCGGCGCAACATCGCGCTCGCCCACGACTGGACGCCGCATTGGGGCTGGCTCGACGCGGTGCGCTGGAACGTCTCCTATTCGCCGCAGAGCCGCAGGCTCGACAGCAACCGCATTCTGACCAATCTGGCCACCCGCGCGACCACCCGGACCAACGCCATCCTCGACTACCGGGAGAACTTCCTGCAGGGCGAGGTACAGCTCACCTCCAGGTTCCAGACCGGCCCGGCCCGGCACGTCCTGACCTACGGCTTCCAGGGCGATACCACCAAGACCGAATATTTCCGCCAGGACACGGTGTTCAACGCCGCGACCGGCAATGTCATCTCGGTGACTCGCGGCTCGGGCTTCAACTTCGCCAATGCCAATACGACGCGCGCCGATCTCTACCTGCAGGACGAGATCCAGCTTCTCGGCGGCCGCTGGACGGTCACGCCGGGGTTGCGCTGGGCCAACTATCGCATCAATCCGCGGCCGGACGTGAACTACCGGCCGGTGCCCGGCGCCGAGCCGCGCGACATCACCTCGAGCCGGTTCATCCCGCAGCTCGGCACGGTGTTTCGGCTGACCGACGTCTACTCGGTCTACGGCCGCTACGCCGAAGGCTTCAAGATGCCGACCGCCCAGCAGCTCTACCTGTCGCTGCCGGGCGGTGCCGGCGGTGGCGGCAGCCTCATCCCCAACGCCAACCTCCGGCCGGAATCGGCGCGATCCTACGAGGCAGGCTTCCGCGGGCGGTTCGAGCGCGGCTGGTTTTCGGTCGGCGTCTTCTACACGACCTACAAGGATTTCATCCTCGGTTTCCAGCCGCCTTTCCCAGGCTCGATCGACCTGACCAATGTCAACGTGTCGAGCGTGACCATCTATGGCGTCGAGGCTTCGGCCGAGTACCGGCTGACCGACGATCTCGTGGTCAATGGCGGCCTGTCCTACCAGTTTGGTGAGCAGCGCCAGACGCCGACGTCGCCGAAGACCGCCTTCGACGCGATCATTCCGTTCAACGCGACCCTCGGGCTGCGCTGGTACAAGCGCGACTGGAACATCGACGGCGAGGTCGTCGCCAATTTCGGCGCGCCGCTCACCCGCACCAGCACGCCGAGCATCTATCGCCCGGGCGGATATGTGGTGCTCGACAGTTTCATCAACTGGCGCCCGACGCCCAACCTGACCTTCCGGGCCGGCGTCCAGAACATCTTCGACACCCGCTACTTCCAGAACCTCTACGGCGCCTACACGGCGGTACCGGCCTCCGCGGCGGTCGCCCAGACCAATCCCCTGGAGCTGCAGGTCGCGCCGGGCCGGACCTTCAAGTTCTCTGCGACCGCCGACTTCTGACCTCCGATCGGCGGCGGCGCGCCTGAGCCACGCGCCACGCAAACTGGGGGGCCTTCTCCGATGGGAGGCCCCCCTCTTTCTCAATCCGTTCAGCGAGCGAGCCATGACCCCTGTGAAACACGCCCGTGAAATCCTGCCCGGCAGCGTCGCCGCGGCGGTGGCGACCGTAACGGCCATGGGCCGCGTGATGCTGTCGGCTTCAGCCGGCGGCGTCATCCACGAAAGGATGGGCCCGGTGGGCGCCGTCACCGAGGCGGACGGGCGCCTCGTCCTGTCCGGCGCGATGCACGACGCGGTCGTTGACCTTGGCGTCATCGTGCGTGTCGTCGCCGACCGGACCGGTCGCATGAAGGACCGGGTCCTGCCGCGACTCGAGCTCCAGGACGGCGAAGGCGCCACCGCCTTCAGTCTGATCGGCCTCGACGGCCTCGAGCCGTTCGATGCGGCACTCGACCGGCTCGGGCCCGGAGAGGCGCTGCCGGCGAAGCCGCCGCGGCAGACACCGCCCGCCGCTGCGGCCGAGCCCTTGCCGGAAGGCGTCGACGCCGGGGCGCGGCTCCTGGCGAGCGTCACGGCGGCCGGACAGCCGGTCAGCGTGCGCTTTCGCTGCCACGGCCTCGAACAGGGCTGGACTGGAATCATCGGCGAGGTGAAGCCGGCCATGGGCTTCCTCAACGTCCTGCTGCCCGATTTCCATCTGCACCTGAAGGAGGACGCGGTCGCAGGCTGGCGCCGCGACGAGGCCGGGGACGTCGTCGCCCTGAGCGCGGAGGCGGCCGGCGGCGGCGGCCTCGGGCTCGTCTTCAGCGGGCCGGCTGCGGCCTTTGCCGAAGCCTGACGATCGTCGCCGATACGCGGGGCCGTCACATGCGGACAAGCCTGCCTCAGATCTGGCGCCTCGCCCTCGTCTGCGCCCTGCGGCCGGGCGGGCGTGCGGGCATCGTCCAGTTCGCCTGCCTGCTCGCCCTCGGGCTGATCGAGATCCATCTGGCGGTGCGACTGATCCGCTGGACCGCGGATTTCTACAACGCCCTGCAGAAGCTCCATGTCGAGGCGGCGCTGCAGCAGACCGGCATCTTCTTTGTCCTGGTCGGGCTCTTCGCCGTGACCGATCTCGCCGCCGCTTACATCCGGCGCATGCTGCAGATCCGCTGGCGCTCCGTGCTGACGGCGGCGATGCTCGATCTCTGGCTCGCCGATCGCGCCTTCTGGCATCTGCGCGACCATGACCGCGCGGGCCTCGACAATCCCGACCAGCGCATTGCCGAGGACTGCCGCATTTTCGTCCACCATTTCACGACGGAGGCGGCCGAACTGATCGTCAAGATCGTCGCGCTCGTCTCCTATGCGGCGATCCTCTGGGAGCTCTCGACCTATTCGCTCGCCTTCTCCCTGTTCGGCTTCGACCTCGCGATCCCGCGCTATCTCGTCTGGGCGGCACCGATCTATGTCGCGTTGGCGAGCGGCCTGACCCACTGGCTCGGCGCCCCGCTCGTGCCGCTCAAGGTGGCCGAGCAGAAGGCCGAGGCGGATTTCCGCTTTGCCCTCGCGCGATTCCGCGAGAGCGGCGAGGCGGTGGCGCTCGCCCGCGGCGAAACGGCCGAGCGGCGGCTGTTCGACGCGCGCTTCCGCGCGGTCGCGGGCATCTGGCGCGATATCGCCCGGCGCGAATTCGTCATGGGCCTGTTCGGCCGGCCCTATTTCCGCACGGTCCTGCGCATTCCCCTGTTCCTGGCCCTGCCGGCCTATCTCGCCGGCAAGGTCACTTTCGGCGGGCTGATGCAACTGGCGAGCGCGCTCCAGAACGTCGTCACCACGCTGTCCTGGTTCATCTTCTCCTATCGAGACCTGGCCGAACTCGCCTCCGCCGCGGCGCGCCTCGACCGGTTCGCCGCGACCGTCCGCGCGGCCGGGGCGGCGCCGTCGGGCATTGCCGTGCAGGCGTCGCCGGACGGCGGCCTCCGCCTCACCGGCCTGCGGCTCGCGGCGGCGGACGGCCGGGCGATCGCAGCGCCCGGCGACATTGTCCTCGCCCGCGGCACGACGGTCTGGATCAAGGCGCCCTCGGGTTTCGGCAAGTCGACGCTGCTGCGCGCGCTCGCCGGGCTCTGGCGCCATGGCGGCGGCCGGATCGAGACGCCGGCCGGCGGCATGAGCTTCCTGCCGCAGCAGGCCTACCTG